>CBEWDL010000058.1:0-18644 GCA_965555375.1 uncultured bacterium | reverse complement strand
CAAGCTGATTATGTTGCTTTGTCAATTTACAGCGTTCTGGGCCGGCGTGTAACGATTCTATTCGAGGATTTCCAGCAGGCCGGTGAACACGCCATTGTCTGGGACGCTTGGGACTACCCTTCCGGCGTCTATTTTGCTTGCCTTAAGGCGAATGGGAAATCCGAAAACATCAGGATGGTTCTCCTGAAATAGTTAGCTGTCAAATCCCGGTGGGATTTGACCTACATCTAGATTCCCTCTGTCGAGCGAAACCAGATTTTCTCCGGAGAAGAATTTTTTCGATTCTCACAGTTATTTTCTGGACTCCATATGCCGTGTCAACAAATCGGGGCTTAAGTAATAATAATATAGGAAAGCTATTTAAATTTAGATTGTCTATCATTACGCGTTGATATAACGGCTGGCACCGCCGGCTGGCCTAACGGCTGAGGACGACTACCTGCCCGACCCCGGGCAATCCGGGCAGCCGGACGCCTCAGCCAACCCCCGATACGCCCCTATCTCGATGACCACATCGCTGAGCTCGTTGGCCACGCAGTTGCCGTTCGGATCCGCTGTTGCCGCGAAGTGAGAACCCGGGGGATCCACTCCGCAATCACATCTATAATACGGGGCTATCGTTCCCCTGTAATTCCCGATCATGGTAATGACATCGCTTATTTCCAGCGGGATGCCGTTATGGTCGCAATCGCCCGGGATATAATCGCAGGGACCGCCTATGAATCTGAGAACCATTAGAGAAAAGTCATCCGCAACGTAAATGTATTCGCCATCAATACAGTTGCTTCTGGCCGCACCCGGTGTATCATACACCTCCACGAACGCCGGGTTATATGGATCGGAAACATCAAGAATAATAGCACCTTCCCACGAATCGGATATATACGCGAAATTCTCATTCACATAAATATCACTGGCAAATCCGGGTGTATCGTAGTAGGCAATAGGATTTGGATTATAAGGATCGCTGATATCTATAATGTCAATACCATAACTTCCTAATGTTACATATGCATATTGACCCTGTACATAGACTCCTCCATAAACTCGATCAGGCGTTCCGCCGCTGCCCAGCAATACAGGCTCGTAAAGATTGGAGACATCTATTATATCCATGCCCCCCAAATACGCATAATCACCCTGAACGGCAATGCAGTACTTGTGTTCGCTAATATAATGTGCGACGAAGGACGGTGATTCCGGTATTGAAACATCGATTATTTCAAGGCCGATTTCGGCAACATAAGCATAGTCCCCGGCCAGCGCTATATCCCGTGCGTATTCGTATGCTCCCACGCTATAAGTCGAGACTAGTTCCGGATTCGTCCGATCTGATACATCGAATGCGAAAACACGATCGGAATGTAGTCCATATACGTAATCCCCGGACACTTCTACTTTGTGTAAAGCGTACGTTGATGTGTAGCTGCCTATGGTGGTAGGCGATGAAGGAGTACTTACATCCAAAATCGTCAGCCTGTAATTGACGGTGTGATATACAATATTACCAATAGCATGCATATTCAGAAGATGACCCCATTCTTCAAAGATAATGCTCCCTATGTATTCCAAATAAGGATTCCCCGGGTCATCCGCATTAATAATCATTGTCCAGGCAAAATCAAGCCCCGAATATTGAAACGCATATATGAGGCTTTCTTCGACAAAAATCCCGCGAATTTCATAAAAGCCGAAATCCATGTGTCCCATATATGAAGGATTTGAAGGATCTGAAATGTCAGCAATCTCAATTATTGCTCCACTGCCGGACTTCATATATGCGTAAGTCTCCTCTACGAAAATCTCCCACGAGCCACTACCCAGGGGGCTGACATAGCGCGTAACGAGAGCAGGTTCTACAGGATTAGAAATATCGATTATCTCAAGGTCGTCGTCCCCAGCCGAAAGATATAAATAAGATCCGGAGATGAAAATGTCATGATTGTCTCCAGCATTTGTATAAGTTCCGACGACCTCAGGATTATATGGCTCGGAAACATCAATAATGGAAACCCCGTCGGATGAATTGATTATATAAACATAATCTCCCGACATCGCCATAGGCCAGTAACCGACTGCATCCAGCGTCGCTATGATTATCGGATCTTCAGGATCTTGTATATCGATCACTCCAAAGCGTGGTTCCTCAAGCGTGCCTGCCGCAACATAGACATAATTTCCAGAAAGTTCCAGCTCCCTTGGATGTATAAAAGGATTCCCCCCTACAGGCGTAACGGAGCCGGGATCGGTAATATCCAGGATCTGAAATCCTCTGTCTATAGCACAGTAGGCAAATGGCTCATTGACATGCATTGAACGGAAACTTCCGCCAAAGAATAAGGAGCCCACATATTCGATCTCCTGAGCCTTCGCCCCGGTGAAGCAGATCAAAACCACGAAAATGCTTACCAGCCCTCTCAGAGATATTGTAGAAAATAGCCGAAACATCTCAACCTCCCCCGTAAATTTTTTAAAAAGGCCGTGCCTTAAATATCATCAGATCGTTGCCTGATATTTATCATTTCAAAAGCACCATCTTAATGCTCTGATTATGCCCTCCCGCCTCCAGCCGGGCAAAATAAACGCCGGAGGGGAAATTCGCCGCATCCCAGATAATAGCATGTTCGCCGGCCTGTCTAATGCTCTCCGACAGCGTCGCTATCTGCTGGCCGAGGATATTGTAGACCGATAGCGTAATTCCCCCTGTCTCAGGCAGAATGAATTTTATTATAGTTGTTGCGTTGAAAGGATTCGGGTAGTTCTGTAACAAAGAAAAATGCGACGGAAAGATTGCATTATCGTCACCGCCGATGTAAGTGGGAATTTCCTGCCCCCCGAAGGTGCCCATATCGCTTCTAACCGCCCCCAAGCCCCAATCGCAATGCAGGAGGTTGTCGACAATCGAGGGATCGCCGGCATCGATGCAGGGGGAATCGGACGAATCCCCGCAGGCTGTGGACATCAGATGATAATCGCCGTCTACGGGATCGCGAAAAAGCGGAAGAAGATCGATATTCCCCTCGCCTTCCCAGCCGCCCTGGATATCGCAATAAGCAACTATCGCGGAGTCACCGTTGATAAGAAGCTCGTTTCCCGACGTTGTGGCCGTGTCGGCCCAGAGGATGTTATTTATCAGCGATGGAGATGTATAATAGGCGCAGTAAAAACCGCCGCCACAATTGGCCGAATTCCGCGTTATAGTGTTGTTTATCAGTGTCGGACCGGAATTGAAATCGCAGGATATACCGCCGCCAAAGGCATTTTCAATCCCCTCGGATTCTGCACGATTGTTAACAATGATATTGCCGACCATAAAGCTGTAACTGTGCTTCAATGATATCGCGCCGCCGTAAGCCCCGAAACCCGTTGCGGCATTCCCGCTGATAACATTATTGAGCATAGTCGGGCTTGAATAATCGCAATATATCGCCCCGCCATAAGCATATCCCCACTCGGAAACCTCGCCACGGCAATGGTTATCTCCTATGATATTGTTTTCTATGGCGATACTTGCCTGCATGCAGGATATACCCCCGCCGCCGACATTAAACCCATCGACAGCATTCTCAATAATCACGTTGTTTTTGACAATGGCATTCGAGTAGTTACAGGAGATGCCACCCCCGAGATTGCCGGCCGAGTTATTTATGATGATATTATCTTCTATCGAGGGGCTGGAATAATAACAGAAGATGCCGCCGCCGCATCTTTGATCCAATAGATATATCGTCCCGATACCGTTCTGGATCGTAAAACCCCGAATTATCGACGATATATATTCATTACCGGCAAAACAAACCACGCTTCCGGTATCGGCCACGCCCGAAACGAGAGTGTCGGCATCGATAATGGTATTATGGATATGGGCCGTATCGCCGTCTATAATAAACTGGCTGGCAACTACGATATCCTTACCGCGAAAATTGATACGTTCATAGTAACGGCCGTCAGCCACGAGAACTGTATCCCAATCGGAACTGGCATCTATTCCTTCTTGGATGGCGGAATAATCATCCGGGATGTGGATAATGGTCGCCGATGCTTCCAAACTGGCTATGAGAATCAGCATCGCCGGTACGAAAATGAGCTGTTTTATTCCGACTCCCCCCATCTTTCCGTTACCTTAAAAGCACCATCTTGATATTTTCAGACTGCCCCCCCGCCTCCAGCCGCGCGAAATAAACGCCGGAGGGAAAGCCTGACGCATCCCATGTGATGCCATGCTCGCCCGCCTGCTGGGCACCCTCAAACAGGATCGCCACCCGCTGGCCGAGGGTGTTGAATACGGAGAGGCTGACCGATCCGGTTTCCGGGAGGCCGTAATATATGGTTGCAACAGCGTTGAACGGATTGGGATAACAATCAATAAATGCGAATGTAGACGGGATAAGCCGGTTATCGGGAGAAGCAGGCTTGTATGAGATATCAGGGGTTGAAAGTGGAATTATCCCTTCGGGCACCATGATATTATCGTTGATACATTCGGCAATATCCTTGGCGGCCTCGCCATTGGAATTATCATCGTCAGTAATAAGATCATAGCAGTATGTGATCGCCTGCGAAGCGGTCGCTCCGTCTTCGCTAACCGCCGTCTGCTGATGGAGCCTTAGCGAGACAACATTCAAAAGCAGGGCCATTAGATGTTTTCGCGCCCCATTAGACATGGGCGCGTTGCCCCGGGCCGAAAGAAGAACCGAAGCCGCCATCAGGCTATCCATCGGTTCGGCCGGCTGATCGACTGTGTAGAGGGTGATTTGATTTACCGGATTATTGTTGAAGTGTGAATTGATATTACCGAGACATTCGAGAAGTTCTTCCATCGGTATCTTAGCTCTGCCGGTACCGAGTATATAGGTGTAAAACTGATGTTTCCAGAAGCCAACACCCCGGCGCTCGTCGATTGTCTCCACGGTCGTCAGCTCAAAATCAACGGTGATATCCTCTCCTTCAATGGTGATCTCCTGAGATTCGTGTTCGGCATAATAACCGAGGGGAGTGGATATGGAGATCGTATAATCTCCATCGGGAACATCGAGAAACTCGTAAGCGCCAGCTTCGTCCGTTGCGGTGGTTCCGTATGGAAGACCGCCGAACTCCTCCAGATCAACTGGAACGCCGAAGAGTCCCCCTTCGGATGTTGCCACAACACCGCTGATATTTCCGGCTCCCCCTCCGAGTAATGGATTTGGCACGGCCAGATATAATACAGGGTTGTCGGTCACGGTCCCTTCATTCTGCGGCATACCTCCGGCGTCTTTATCGTTGATATACATAATGTGCAGTTCCTCATCGACCCGATCGGCCAGAGATGACCAGTGGTCGGAATCGCAATCCCCGGGGGCGCAGCCCGGCGTGGGAGAATTCGTGAGGTTCTCCGGATCGCTCCAGGTCTGTCCGTTATCTGTGGAATACTGCATGAAGATTTCGCCGTTGGCGTATCCGCCGGCGGAACAGTCAGACGTGTCGAAAACGGTATATGCGGCAAAAAGCCCGCCGCTGGGCTCGTGGACCCCGAGAGACATCTTGGCTATGGCCATTGACCAGGAGCCGGTGTTGCAATCGGAACCAGAATCGAATTCCACGGCATTCATCAGGGTGATGATACCGGTTCCGTAGTCGTAATGATACAGAAACGCCGTATCGCCGACACTGCTCTCGCTAGCATACCAGGCATTCCATATGATGTGAAGGTTGTCGTCGCAATCGTATATGGCGGCCAGGTCGGCATAGGCGTAAAGGGAATCCCCCCCGGTGCCGTATTCGGTAACATTTATCTTACTGTTTTCCCAATCCCAGTCGGTGCCGTTCTCGGATTCTATATAATATACATCGTTTATCCATTGAATTTCTAAATCGGTCGGGTGGGTGTAGATGATTGCCACCTTATCGGAAACGGGGCTCGCCGTTACGTCCTGAGAGAGGGTAGTAATAGTATCTACACGAACGAGATCAGACCAGGAGACTCCGCCATCTACGGACCTCGTATAGCCGAGGGTGGCTACGATGTCTCCGGGTGATTGCTCTTCTCGCATGACAATATGGATGCGGTCATTTCTATCTATCCCTATGTATGGCCAATAACAGCGTTCCGTGAGCATATCCGGGGGATCGAAATAAACGAAAATCCCGAAACCCGGGAATTCATCAACAGCGTAAGTGACAAAATCAAGCGCACTCTCATGATAAACCACTCCCGCACAATTATCGGAAGTCAAAGCGAGCTGGATATAGCCGGCCCCACTGGCCATTCCGATGGCCGTACCGTGACCGGGGAACGACCATCCAACGTCAGGATCCAGATAGTTATAATATACATTTCTTTCACCCGGATATTCAATTCCCTTGGTCCACACAATATGCACGCCGCCCTCGGAATCCAGCGCACATCTGTTGCCGGTGGAACCGTTGGTCTGATACTCATACTCGGTATAACCGACCATCTCACCGGGCGAATCTAGAACCAGACTCCTTCTGGAGGCCGTGGAGATAACGCGTGACACCGGTTCATCGCCGGTGAGGGCCCGGTCCAACGAGCGGACGTTATCTTGCGCGATCGCAACGTCCAACGACATCGGCAGCATCGCAACCACCATCGTTATCAGGGCTATACAACGATTTTTCATCAGTGCCTCTCTCTCTAAGGAAGATCGTAACTTTATTTCAAAAGAACCAGTTTCAGGCTCTCCGAGTAGTCCCCCACCTCCAACCGGGCAAAATAAACGCCGGAGGGAAAGCCTGATGCATCCCAGGTGATGCTGTGTTCGCCCGCATCCTGGAGACCGTCATATATGGTCGCTACCCGCTGGCCGAGGAGGTTGTAGATCTCTATCCGGACGTCGGACTGCTCAGGCAGGCCATAGCGGATGCTGGTGGAGGCGTTGAAGGGGTTGGGGAAGTTCCGGATTAGAGCAAATTCGCGCAGCATCGGTTCGTTATCTTTATCTCCAATGCCAGTCTCTGAATCTAGCCTTATCAGGTAAACATCAGAACCGCCCGCGCCGAACGAATATGTCCATCCGGCAATGACGTAGCGGCCGTCTGCCGTCTGCTGTACGGAAAAGCCGAAATCCAAACTTGTTCCGCCATATGTCCTCGTCCAGAGGGTATCCCCGGAAGCATCAGTCTTTATCAGGTAAACATCATGATAGCCCCCCGTACCGAACGAACGCGTATATCCGGCGACGATGTAGCCGCCATCGGCCGTCTGCTGAACTGAATACCCGCCATCATTTCTTTCTCCGCCGTATGTCCTCGTCCAGAGGCTATCCCCGGAAGCATCGGTCTTTATCAGGTAGGCATCGTCATAGCCTGCGCCGAATGAAGATGTCCGCCCGGCGACGATGTAGCCGCCGTCGGCCGTCTGCTGAACTGAAAAGCTGTAATCATAACCTGCTCCGCCGTATGTGCGCGTCCAGAGGGTATCCCCAAAAGTATCGGTTTTTATCAGATAAAAATCAGAAGAGCCAGCGCCGAATGAATTCGTATATCCAGCGACGATGTAGGCGCCGTCGGCCGTCTGCTTAACTGACCAGCCCTCATCGGTACGCATTCCGCCGTATGTCCTCGTCCAGAGGGTATCCCCGGTACCATCGGTCTTTATCAGATATAGATCGCCAATGCTAACGCCGGCGACGATGTAGCCGCCGTCGGCCGTCAGCTCAACTGAATAGCCCCTATCATCACCTATTCCCCCGTAAGTTCTCGTCCAGAGCGTATCACCGGAAGCATCTGTTTTTATCAGGTAAACATCAGGACTATTATACCCCGAACGAGTATATCCGGCGACGATGTAGCCGCCATCGGCCGTCTGCCGAACTGAATACCCTTCATCACTGCGTTCTCCCCCGTATGTTCTCGTCCAGAGGGTATCCCCGGAAGTATCGGTCTTTATCAGGTAAACATCAGAAAAGCCCCTATATGTCAATCCGGCAATGATGTAGCCCCCGTCCGCCGTCTGCTGAACTGAATAGCCCCTATCATCAGTTGTTCCTCCGTATGTCCTCGTCCACATTGTATCGGGAGCTTGAGCCAACAAGTTTGCCGCATGCAACGATATAATCAATGAAAGCAATACCATCTTCTGCCAGACGAACATATCTCTCCCCTTTATTTCAGTAAAACCATTTTAATACTTTTAGATTGCTCCTGTATCTCCAGCCGCGCGAAGTAAACGCCGGAGGGGAAACTTGACGCATCCCAGGTGATGCTGTGCTCGCCTGCCTGCTGGGTGCCTTTAAACAGGATCGCCGCCCGCTGGCCGACTATATTGTAGATCTCGATTGTTACACCGGAGGATTGAAGAAGACTGTATTGCAGCGTCGTGGTTGCATTAAACGGATTGGGATAGCTTATCAAATACGAAATCCGGTCGGGCAATTTTGCATCTTCGATGACTCCCGCCCCGCTTAGCGTGACGCTATCCCTTGATTCATAAGTGGGAATCGAATACCCCCCCGAAAGATCTCTGGCGAATACCGTGTAATAATACCACTGGCCGGGATAGAGATCCCCGGTATCAGTCACCTGCTGGGCATCGCCCTCGTAGACCATGATACCGTCATCCGGGGTCTCCGGGAAGCCGGTCTCACTCCGGACTGCTACGGAGATATCAAATTCAGTCTCCCAGATCGGATCGGTCCAGCAAAGATCAACCCAGCTTTCGCCGCCTACCCCCCGGGTGCCGATGACCACGAAGCCGGGCGACTCATGCCTGTTGGGCGCCCCGCGTGACGGGAAGCCGTTTTCGAAAGTATAAGAGGATTCGTCATCATAACCTGCATAACCAAAGCCCCAATAGGATGTGTCCACGTCACCGTCAGGGTACCGCATAAATGATACGTTTTCGCCATGATCCGATGACCACCCGACTTGATCTACCAGAATTTCTGTCTCATGATAATAGGGTCTTGTTAAATAAATATTGTCGCTACGGTAATCCATGTCGAAGCCCGCAGGAAACATGCCTGCGTCTATTATCCAATAGCCGCTGGGCGGGATATAAGTATCCGATGGAAAATCGTAGATAGTATCACATACGATTCGCCAGCCATCGAGACAAACTACGGTATCACCCCTATTGTAAAGCTCGATGAAATAGGAACCTGCCTCCCATGTCCCATGGGAATTGACCTCATTGATAATCACATCAGTGGCTCCCCAACAAGCGCATGAGAATTCGAAAGACCAGGCATAGAATCCCCGGCAATAGGGACTGAGATGAATCGAATGACCGCGAATGGGCGGGGGGGCATATCCCAGAGTACCATAACGAACAGCATTATTATACCAATCCTGGGGGAAATCGATTAAGTCGGACTCAGGATTCAGAGTAAATCCGGAGGTATTTGATGAATCCAGTATGACCAGCTCATTTTCTTCGCCTGCGACGCCCGAGTCAATGATTGCAATACCGGATGTTGTGTATATAGTATCGCCGGAAATATCATCCGAGAAATAAAACATCACACCTATCTCAGGCGGGAATGCATTGATAACTTCGACCTGCTTTTCGGGAACGGGATTCGTGAGTGAAATTCGGAAAGCCAACATGGCTATTACGCCAAAAAGAATAACTATCCTTTTCATAGCTCTTCACCTCCACTATTTATCTGTAAAAAAGCCCCTACTTTCGTTGCCAGTATATCTCCATATCCCTGGATGGCATGAAATTCGTCTTTTCACACCAGAGTTCTAAATTCGGCTTGACCTTTCTGACTTTATCCACCTTGGGCCAGATATCGATGATTTCAAAATCGGCCGGGATGACGAATCTATAGAGCGCCTCCTCCAGCGGCTTGCCCCAGGCTCTAGTCGACGTCAGGATATACCTGGCATGAGATCCCTCGATCCTCTGCGCATAATCCAGATGCCAGATGGTTACCTCTTTCGGCCTCATGGGGATTCGCAGACGAATAGCGTCGCCATCTTCGAGACGAGTTGGTTCAATGATGAGGGTATCGCCGTCATTTACGGTATAAGCCTTGATCTCATGCGGGTAATGCGAAACGGCATCAACATAGAATGGAAATACGGTCGAAAAAGGCTTATCCTTCTCGGTGTTGTTGCGGAAATAATAGATCCCTGACACAGAAGCAGTGGAATCATCGATTGATAAGGTTATCTCCTCTTTGAAAAAATCGACCTGCGAACTACCCGGGTCTCCGCCCTGGCCCAGCAGAACAGCCCCGGCGATAAGTAATGCGCCTAAGTGGCTTATCCAGTTCATATAAAACCTCCGATGCTTACCTTAGCTAAACCCTCTATACACAATATACGGTCAAGATCCAGGCTGTCAAACGATTTCTGCATCCACAGAAGGCTACGATGAATTCTTTTGTTTGCCCACTGCCGCAAAATATAGTAGCATCCCTTCGATTGATTTTATTGTAGAAAAAACGATCTAAGCAACGTCTTAATTTGCTGGAGTGTAACTTTCTTATCTAATCCTCGTTGCGCAGATAGATATGAGCGACTACTACAGCGATAAGCTTTCCGCCGAAAGGCTGGTACGCGTCTATGAAATCGCCTCGCCGCGAGTCCAACGATATCTCGAGGCGGAAGTGGAGCATGTCATGCAGAAGATCACCCCCGATGATACGGTTCTGGAGCTCGGTTGTGGCTATGGACGAATACTCCCGCGACTCGCCGGGAAGTCAAACTCGGTCATCGGCATTGACACCTCCGTAGCCAGCCTCAAGCTTGCACAGGAAAAGCTAAAGGGGATCTCAAACTGCCATCTTCTGAATATGGACGCTATCCAACTCGCCTTCGCTGATAAGGTATTCGACGCTGTCGTCTGCATTCAGAACGGAATTTCGGCATTCCATGTCGATCCCAGAGACTTGATCCGGGAGAGTCTCCGGGTTACTAAATCAGGAGGGATTGTCCTTTTCTCAAGCTATTCCGACGAATTCTGGGATGCCCGTTTGGAATGGTTCCGGCTGCAGTCGGAGGCCGGATTGCTGGGCGAGATCGATCCGGAAAGGACCGGAAACGGGGTGATCGTGTGCAGGGACGGCTTCACGGCAACAACCGTGGGGCCGGAAGAATTCTTATCATATGTCGAACGGATCGATGCCGACACCAGAATTGTGGAGGTGGATGAATCCAGCCTGTTTTGCGAGATTACCGTTCCATGAACCATGATTCTTCCGGCATGATTATTTGCGGTTGACAACCTGCGGGGCGGTTATACCATTCCGCGCCATTCGGACGCAATCCGAGAGACCCTGCCGGAAGAAATCAAGTGACAAGAAAGATAAAATTATTAACGATGGGAACTACTCGATTTTGAACCCCTCCGAGAAACGCTGCCGGATAATAAGTGCTCCTTAATCTATTTCTCGGAATCTTCTATATTAATTCCGATAGCCTCCGCCCTCTCCTTTGCTTCTATCCCGCGGCGGGCGAGCCTCGTCCACTCTCATAGTTCGGCCGTCGAACTCGGAACCGTTGAGCGCTTCTTTAGCCTTCTCGGCTTCCTCGGGGCTGGACATTTCCACGAATCCGAAGCCCTTGCCTTCGATTATGTTGACCTGCTTAACCTCGCCATAATTGCCGAATAATTCCTCGATCTGGCCACTGGTCACAGAATAACTGAGATTTCCTACATAAAGCTTGCTACCTTGCATCCTGATTTCTTCCTTTTCCTCTGTCCAATAATGTTTCTTTTGGAAGTAGACGCAAGACAGCGATCCTAACTCCTTTGAGCGAAAACATTATCAAACGAGTACGTTGATATTAAAATCTATTCCGGGGAATGTTTTTGAGTTTTTTTTATCACCTTCCTTCTTTTTCATTGATAGCTACCTTCATCAAGCCAACATTGAAACGCCATATACTGATAATTCGCCAGAAGTTAAGTGAATCATGGACGTTTCGTCAAGAGAAAAATGATCGCCGGCATCGTTGCCCATATCTCAGAAAGACCTCTGGCCTTATGATTAGCATAGCCTGAAATGGCAGGCTTACTTTACCGCAGGCGAAATTTAGGTTGCTCTGCCGGTGAATATTTCATAAATTCGGCAGAAGAGTTTTTATCCCGCATCACGCACTACATCGTTATCGGGATTTCAAACACTCGATGTAGGCGAGCGGACGTTTCCAGATCGAAGATAATCGGATAATAAAGCTGCGGGTCTGGATTTTTAAGAAAAGGAGGAGAAATCTGTGGGAAAAACTACATCCAAACGTTTAACTGCGCTTTTCATCAGTCTGGCTCTGATCTTAGCTTTTGCCCCGACCATGTCCATGGCACAGCAGATGACAAAGGTCGCGGGGAAGATAAAGTCTGTTTATACCAAACAGGATACTATTGCCGTTGGCGACACTGAGGCGCACGTTCTTTCCTTTGGCATCTCGGAAGGAACCAATGTCAGTATTGCGGGGCAAGAATTCATGGAAGGCGCCCAGGTAGTCAACTATTCATTCGGCGACCTTGTTAAGGGAAACGGACCTCACCAGGGCTATGTAAAATTTACCAAAAACGGCGACAGCGCCTTTGCAAAATGGCAGGGTAAAGTAACTACCATGCTCTCTGCCGAGGGCGCCCCGGTATCGACTTTTGAAGGTTCCACCATCTGGATTAAAGGAACAGGCAAGTTCGAGAACATCCAGGGGACCGGTACTTATAAAGGAGGATTTACTTCAAAAACAGAATATGCGGTGGAATGGGCAGGCGAGTACTTTATCAAAGAGTGAACGAACAGTTTCATTGATGGCTACTGTAGGGAATAGATGCCCCCGGGCCCGCAGCCTATTTATTCCCTTGCCCTGTCAGATTATCACGCTCAGGTAGCGCCACGGCCATTGGCCTTTCTGGCTTCAGAATATATGCCTTCGTTTTCGCTTGACGATTACCGGAATACCCTTATATTGGCGATTTGTTTAGCTCTACGAGTCCGGAGAAAATGAGGACAGGATGAAAAGAACTTTTCAACCATCGAACCGGAAAAGAAAAAACGATCACGGGTTTCGCAAGAGGATGTCAACCAAGGCCGGGCGCGCTATCCTGAAAAACCGTCGTTCCAAACGCCGCAGAAAACTCTCCGTCTCCGACGAGTAACCGGGTATCAGACTTGGCCTGCACCGGCAGATCCGGCGACCGCGCTTTTCCTAAAAGCAACCGGCTACGCGGGCGGTCTAATTTCCTGAAGGTCTTTTGCAGCGAGGAAGCAAGAAAGTGTGCGGGACGATACTGCCGGATAGCCAGCATCGAATCAACCGATGGTGAAACCAGATTCGGGATCGTCATCTCAAAGGGAACCGGCGGAGCGGTTCGGAGGAACAGGGTAAAACGGATAATACGGGAGTTTCTCAGAAATAACAAAGATCTGTGGCCATCGGGCGAGATGATAGTAATCAGCGTAAGCAAGCCGGTGTCGGACGAAGCCGCCCTGATAAGCGAAATTGAGACTATGTTGAGAGATCTAAGATGAACAGGGCAGTTGGAATCGGGCTATCTTATATAGTCAGGTTATACCAGATGTCTCTGGGAACTGTCCTGGGCGGCCGCTGTCGTTTTTATCCGTCCTGCTCCGAATATTCACGTCAATCTTTCCAGAAATACGGCGCAATCAAGGGGCTTTTTAGATCTGGATGGCGGATTTTACGATGCAATCCATGGAACCCGGGGGGGCACGACCCCGCTTAACCTCTTATGGATAAAAGAACAATAATCGGCTTCATTCTGATCCTGGCCGTTCTGCTGGTATGGCCTTATCTGACAAGATTAATCTACGGTCCCCCTCCACCACCGGAGCAACTGCAAGATACCACTATAGTATCGGCCGCTGAAGAGCCGGTGATCGATACCATTGAAGAACCGGAAATAGTCTCGTCGATGCTGGCTCCGACCGATACGCTCGATCTGATAGAATCGATGGCGGAGCCGGAGAGGACGATAACGGTCGAAACCAGGAACCTGATCTATACGCTATCATCCAGAGGCGGCACCATAACCGGAATAATACTAAAAAATTATGTTAAATATGACACTTCGGCCGTGTCCTTGATAGGAAATCATGACGGCCCCGAATGGGCTAAATATGGCGCTCTGACACTCGGATACGCAGACAATTTACCCGGTTTTAATAATACCAATTTCCATCTGGATGGTTACAATTCCATGCTGAGCGAGAGTGAACCGACCCGTAGTGTAACTTTTACATACAGCCGTCCCGATGGCGCCCAGATCGTCAAAAGATATACTTTCCAGTATGAAGACTACCTTCTTGATATCGATATTGATCTCAAGAGACCGCAGGAGCTCGGAATGGGGCAAGGAGTCACGGTTGGCTGGTTTGCCCCCATGGAATCAACCGAGAAAAATCCCAATGATGATAAGGGCAAGTTAGGTGGCTTCTTCAATATGGGCGGCGATTTCGACTACTTCAAAGACCTAAAAGACGGGAAGCTTAGAAAAATTGCCACAGGCCCGGTAGAATGGGTAGCCACCCGCACTAAATACTTCACAGCCGTTGTTATGGCCGAAACATCTCCGGCCGAGGAAGTTATAGTAGTCGGCGACCGTAGCGATTTGAAGGATTCCGACGGGAACGATGTTGAATGGAATCGGTTCGGCGTGGGGATGACTTACGAGCGTCCCCCCGAGGAGCTTTCTCTCAGGTTTACAGTATACACCGGTCCATTGGATTATGACCGGCTCCGGAATATGGGCAAGAGACTATCATCGCTGGTGGATATGGGATGGAAGCCTTTCAGGCCGTTTGCCATTGCCATTCTCTGGGTTTTCACCTCGCTGCATAAGGCGATTCCAAACTACGGATTTGTGATAATCGTATTCTCTATCCTGATGAAGCTGGTCTTCTGGCCGCTATCGGTCAAGGGTGCCAAATCGATGCATAAGATGAAGGAAATCCAGCCCAAGATTCAGGAAGTTAAGGAGAAGTTCAAAAACGATCCCGCCCGGCTCAATAAGGAGACCATGAAACTATACAAGGAACACGGGTTCAATCCTTTCGGCTCCTGTCTGCCGATGTTGATTCAGCTCCCGATATTCTGGGCCATGTATTCGGTGCTGGGAAACACTATCGAGATAAGGGGCGCCGATTTCATCCTGTGGATCACTGATCTCTCGCAGCCGGATCCGACCGGCGAGTATTTCTTTGTGGGAGTGCTTCCGATTATAATGGGCGTTTCGATGTTCATCCAGCAGAAGTTGACCATCACCGATCCCAAGCAGAAGATGATGGTCTATTTCATGCCGATTCTGTTCACCTTTCTTTTCTCGAGGTGGGCGTCGGGGCTGGTGCTCTACTGGACCATGTTCAATATCCTCGGCATTTTCGAGCAATGGTTCGTTAAGAGGAAGATGGCCGAGGAAACGACCGCTTGAATATTAGTTCAATCTTACATTAGATCATGATCCGTTAGCGGGCGTTCTTTCGAACGCCCCTACGAATGATCGCCAGGCTCTCGGAAGAATGATCTTTGCGCGGTCAGCCCCGCCTACGGCGGGGTTCCTGACCGCCCTATCCGTCGGGAAAGGGTTCCCGACGGCGCAGTGAATATATGAGATCGCTTCGTCGTCTCGCTGCGCTCCACCACTCGCGAAGACGATTCTTGACTTCGTTAGCATCCTCGGGCGTTTTGTCGAACGCCCCTACGAATTATTGTGACCGTTTCCGGGACCACAATAGGTCATCCCCTATGGTCCTGACATCAGAGGTGTCAAATCTCACGTGATTTGACGTATTGCCCTCAGTCTCTCCACATTTGATAGGGGCCTATTTGGCCTGCCAACGGTAGAGAATAGACTAGTACCAGCTTGCCGTCTTTAATCTTAAAATGCCAATATTCGATTTTGCCATTCGACAAATTCCAGGTATACAGCCGAATTTCCTGGCTATCCTTCACATAATATTCGGGCCTGTTCTTAAGCAAACCGTTGATTAATCTACGATCATAGTTGAGCTCTCCACTGAACCATGAGAGGGTATCAGGATAATGAACTAATATGTCGTCGAACGAATTCACTTCAAAATAGATGTTGCTGTACGTTTTCGTATTTAAATATAGCATTATGAGTTTTTCAAGAGAAGAGGAGTCATTTGCAGCAACTATTAATTGGCGGAATACATTGTTGAAGGATTCTAAGCCACCTCCAAGGCGGTATATAGACGAGTTACAATTATTATAAAATAAATATTGATAATTCGTGTTATAATCCCATCCAAAGTCTATGGAACCGGTACTAAGATAGTAAAAGTGAAGACATGGAACGTCATCAAAGCTATACCTTTCTTCAACTTTCGGCGTAAAAGGAATAGGCTTATGACCTTTCGCGACTATTATGGAGTCTAAGAATGGTCTCTTTTCGGTGGATCTCAATGAGTCTACGAGCGATAATGCTTCATCTTCATACTTTTTATTTTCGCTTGCTAACTCACGAGGTGGTAGCAATCCTCCTTCGAATATCAGTTGAGTGCCTGAAATATAGAATCCCTCATTCTGCCCAATTAATAGCGTTATCAGTAGAAGGATATTCATAAATATCTCCAAAATTTCATGGCACTCGGCACCTTGCCTGGCGACGCACAATGCGGAACCGTATTCGGCGTCGAACTTGTTTTCATTATAAGTAAACCGTCCCGGCGAGCCTGTCAAGCCTAATTACTCTTCAACGTGCCGCCATATCATCCCCCTTGTTGTCTTAATCTACATAACCTATATTTCAAAACATGGCAACCGCATCGCAAAAAGACATCATCTGCGCCGCGGCGACCCCGCCCGGCAAATCGGCGCTGGCAGTTATAAGAGTATCCGGGGCGGGTAGCGTTGCGGCCGTATCGAGGATTACCGCTGCAATGCAGAAAATAAAACCTGAAGACGCCAGGAAGCTCTTTTACGATTTCATTGTCGACGATGACGGCCGTCCCATCGATGAGGTCACCATCATTCCGTATTTCGCACCCAAAAGCTATACCGCCGAGGAGATGGTGGAGATAATCTGTCACGGCGGTTTTATCTCATCGAAAGCGGTTATAGATAGGTTGGTAGGGTGCGGTGCAAGACCGGCCGAGCCGGGCGAATTTACTAAAAGAGCGTTTCTCAACGGCCGTATATCTCTCTCGCAGGCCGAGGCGGTGGTTGCGGCGATCGAGGCCAAATCGGAACTGGCGCTGAAGGCGGCGGCCCGAAATCTCAAGGGCGAATTGTACGGGAAGGTCGATAATATACGTTCGGCAATTCGCGATCTTCTAACCCTGATTGAGGCCGAGATCGACTTCTCGGAGGAGGAGATCGACAAGACACCATTTGATAAAATCCAGAAGTCGGTTGAAGATCAATTGCAAGAGTCAGGATCGATTCTCAAAAGCTACGATTTCGGGCGGGGTTTGAACTCCGGCTATAAGATCGCCATCGCAGGAAAAGCTAACGTGGGCAAATCATCGTTGCTTAACGCGTTCTTAAAGAGGGAGCGGGCCATAGTCACCGAGATCCCCGGCACCACCAGGGATACGCTGACCGAGTGGATCGATATCGACGGATTTCCGATCCTTCTAACCGATACGGCCGGCCTGCGGGAGAGCGAGGATAAAGTTGAGCGGATTGGCCAGGATCGGGCCAAGCAGGAGATCGAGAATTCCGATCTGGTTTTGTTCATGATAGACGGCTCAGAAGGCATCACCGATGAGGATAAGGTCATTTATTCATCGATAAACGACAAGCCGATTCTGGTGGCGGTCAACAAGATCGATCTCGGAATCGTTCCCGGCCTGGATGTAGCAAAGGAATTCCCGCGCAATGACACCGTCGCGATATCCGCTTTGAAAGGAACCGGCCTGGATGAATTGAAAAGCCGGATCGCCCGTATCTTAAGCCTCGACACCTTCAGCCTGGATACGGCTATCTTAGCTACAGAGCGTCAATACCTGGCCATGAAGAAGGTCTGCAACGTTCTTTCTCAGACATCGAAGGAAATAAAAGGCGGAGTTTCGCCCGAGGTGATCGCCCTTTATTTACGTGACGCGCTCGACCACCTGGGCGAACTGGTAGGCGAGACCACCACGGATGATATTTTAAATGATATTTTTAGCAGGTTTTGCGTGGGGAAGTGATGGGGGAAATTGATTGAATTTTCTGAAATAGTAGTAGGCCTCATAGTGGCAATCGTAGTTGCTTTATTAAGCGCATTAATAAAGCCGCTTCGAGGTCTTTTACTTATCCCTCTAAAATATCCTATACTTATGGAATATGACTCGCAATACGAGACTGATAAGGGCTATGTGTTCGTGGTAAATATTCGCTCAAAGAAAAGCAAAGTAATTTCAATATTTAGGGATAAATTTTCTCCAAAGTTAGTTTTCGATAAAAAGCTAATTAAAGGGAATGTAAAACAAAAGCTCTTATATGGTGAACATGTTTACGTATCTGAATCACAAACAGTTCTTAAAGCATTCATAGATAATAGGTCTTTTGGTAATGTTACCGACTATATTTCTTGCACGCATAAACCCAAGCCATTGTTCCTACTTATGCAAGTCCAAGGACCTGGATCTCAAAACCCCTCTAGCCGATTTCGTTTGGGTAGGGTATATAAGTCAATTAAAATAAAGGTTCGAAAAACGCTGATTCCGTTAACCTATCTTGAAATACCGATAGAACATGTGACAGTCATCGCT
>CBEWDL010000057.1:0-18660 GCA_965555375.1 uncultured bacterium | reverse complement strand
GCGAAAGTCGATTACCGAACGCCTCCGGCTGGAATTCGGCGTATCTTCAATAGAACCAGCGCCGCTGCCTGAAGGCATCACGGTTGAATCGCAGATTGAGAAAGGCGAATCGATTCGCAACTCTCTTCAAAGGATGGAACCCGTAAATCTGATGGCCGCCGAGGATTATGAGCGAGAAAACGACCGGCTCGAATTCCTCCTTCGCCAGCGCGAAGACCTGCTGGAGGCAAAAACATCATTGAGACAGGCAATTACGCGTATCAATACAACGGCGGAGAAACGCTTCCATGGAACATTCGAAAAGATTAACGAGAATTTTAGATATGTATTTGCCTCGCTTTTCGAGGGCGGAGAGGCCGGCGTAGAATTGGAAGATCCGTCAGACCCGCTTGAAAGCCCGATAAAAATATGGGCCCGTCCGGGCGGTAAAAAAATGCTTTCGGTAACTCAACTCTCCGGCGGCGAAAGAGCTCTTACCGCCATATCTCTGCTATTTGCAATCTATCTGGTTAAGCCCAGCCCGTTTTGCATACTCGATGAAGTCGATGCGCCCCTCGATGATGCCAACCTGATGCGTTTTTTAAAGCTGATCAAAAAATACGCCGAGGGCACTCAATTCATCATAATCACCCATAACAAATTGACCATGGAGGCCTCTGACATCCTCTACGGCGTTACCATGCAGTCCCCCGGAGTTTCCAAAGTTGTTTCGGTCAAATTCGGGGGTAACGGCGATGGTTACGAAGGATAGGAGGATGTTCAGCAGATTCGCCGCCGGTCTGAAAAAAACCAGAAATGCCATTGCCGGCAATTTCCCGGGTTTTGCCGGCCTCTTAAGACAGAATGAGACTCTTGATAGCGAAACCCTGGGGGAACTGGAAGAGGCCTTGATTCTGGCCGACGTCGGCGCCAAAGCGGCGGCTGAGATTATTGATAACTTAGTAAAAAGCTATACCGGCAAGGCGCCTCCAAAAGTATTAGCAAGAATAATCGCCGATCGGTTCAATTCAACAGCAGACGAAAAACCGTTATTGACCGTGAAACCCCATATCGTCTTGGTCGTCGGGGTTAACGGTTCCGGCAAGACTACAACTATCGCAAAAATTGCGCAAAACACCATAAAATCCGGCGGCAGAGTAATCATGGCGGCGGCCGATACATTTAGGGCGGCAGCCGGTGAGCAACTCGAGCATTGGGCCGGGGTAGTTGGCGCGGAAATCGTCCGGCAGGCGGAACGTTCAGATCCCGCAGCCGTGGCCTTCGATGCCGTGAAAGCAGGCATTGCTCGCAATTCAGATCTCGTCCTGATCGACACCGCCGGTAGACTGCAGACTAAAACCAACCTCATGGAGGAGCTTAAGAAGATAAAAAGGGTAATCGGCAAGGCCATGGAGGGAGCGCCGCATGAGATCCTGATGGTCATGGATGCCACCACCGGCCAGAATGGCCTATCCCAGATAAGCATCTTCAACGAAACGATTGGACTGACCGGAATTGTGGTCGCCAAACTGGATGGCACGGCCAAAGGCGGCGTGCTGGTCGCCGCTGCCGAGAAATTCGGGATACCTATAAAATATGTCGGGCTGGGGGAGAAACCCGACGATCTGATCGAATTCGATCCGGTCGCCTTTGCCGAGGCCCTGGTTGGTATCGATGAGTGAATTACATCATATAGACGTCCGCACGGATAAGCGGAATCAGTTCGTCGACGTTAGCGACAGCATACAGGACTTCGTGAGTCAATCCGGTGTGATCGAAGGATCGGCGGAGATCTTCGTTCCCCATACGACCGCCGCCGTGACGATTAACGAAAACGCCGATCCCACGGTTCAGTTGGATATATTAGGTCATCTCGAAAAACTGATCCCTAAAAGCGAACGGTTCCGGCATACCGAGGGAAACTCCGATGCGCACATCAAGGCCAGCCTTATCGGGCCGAGGCTGTCCGTTTTCATCTCCGGCGGGAGACTTGTGCTGGGCACATGGCAGGGCATCTATTTCTGCGAATTCGACGGCCCCCGTTCGAGAAAACTGATCATTAAGATAACTTCGGATAAGTAGCTTCCAAAAAAAAGGGCGACTTTTAGGTGAGCGGGCTTGTCCCCCCACAAATATAGGCAGACATACCTGTGTCGTCAGGTCGCCTGACCTGACGACTTTGCGGATACTATAAGCTGTCGGGTCGAGCGACCCGACAGCACAGGATCTGGCTAAATTCCGAATGCCTGCGCCGCTTTCTCGTAATCTTCCGGTTTCACCCAGAGAACATACCCGAACCTTCCGCCGCCATCCACCACACCGTTGGCTGCGTGAACATTAATGCCGACGTTTGACAAGGTCAAATGGTGTTCGTGGAGTGCTCCACTCCTATCCTCGCCCTGAATCAAGAATGCATTCTTGGGGCCAACGAGCGTGATACCAACATCCAGAGCAGCCTTTATCAGTTGCTCCGGGTTCTCAGGGAAAAAGTCCAATTGAGACGCGCCCGGACCGATAGGGAAGGCGGTGAAAGCGAACAGATTTATACCCCGCTCGCTTAAATTCTTCAGAAGCTGACTCGCCTCGCCAGGCTTATCCTCCACGGTCGCATAGAAATACTGGACTCTTCTTACTGTCTCAGCCATTCTAAAACCTCCTTGATATTCTTTATTGTCTTATTTTAATGAGTGGCCGCCCTGGCAGCAAGAGATTCGTGAAGATCCAGCACCGGCCGGGTGGCATGCTTTTACTGCAGGATTAGTCACGTGGGGTTGGCCTTCTGCCGGCGGACCTCCTCGTCTCCCGATGATAAGTCAGCAGCACCAAATTGGCGCACGGGGACGTACGCGAATCACAAAAAATGCAAATTCGACATTCTCAGATCAAAAAGCTCAAGCCGCCAGCTATCTCCAATGACGATTTTAGCCTAAGCTCATCCCCGAGGAAGCTACGATATGCAATCTGCATCCTAACCGCTGCATGCTCACGGAATAAGTGCCGAATACCTCCCTGAAATCCCACGTATCCCTCTGTATCTGTATCACCATTGGAAAGAGAAAGAACTCCCAAAAGGACACTTGCGAAAGGGAACGTCCTGGCATCCGATTCTCCGAAGGCAGCCCCTATTCCCCCCTCAGTGTTAAAGACTCTGAAATCGCCACCATCGCTTACGTTAAACAAAGAAAAACCGAAGTCGAACACGATCAGCGATTTCGTCCAAACCGACATCCGCAGCATGGACATCAGCGGGAATGCGCTTGAACCAGTTGGGATAGTTAAATAAGATTCGGTATCATCATCTCCATAGTAACTTTCGAAGGTTAATACGTTGAGACCCCCGAGCATGGCAAACTCTACGCTGCCACCATCAGGTCTCTGGGCAAGCGTATTTGATGTAAAAGTCATAATCGTTAGAAACAGAATAGCCAAAGTAACCGTAAATCGCATACGTCCTCCTTATATTTAATGTGCCAAACAATCATCACCTTAAAGCAATTAGTCAACATTCTCATGCCGCAATCTGGCCTTTTGGGGTGGCTGACGGCCCGTCACACAGCCGACGTTCTGCTGTTCAATCCACATCATATTCAACGATGAGATTGCCTCCTTTTATTCAGTTGTAGGACCCTCGCAGGGGGAAGAATCGAGCTGTATCCAAATATAGGGTTTTACGGCCATATTCGCAACCCAATTTTCGGGTGGCATGCTTTTTCCAGAGGAATAAGCATGTTGCTCAGTAGCCCGAATATTTCCGCAAATCATACTTGACCATTTCCTACAGAGAACCTATATTGCTCCTGTCTTCGGGGCGAGGTGGAAATCCTCGACCGGCGGTTAAAGCCCGCGAGTCCCGCAAAGCGGGATTGAGCCGGTGAAATACCGGCGCCGACGGTGACAGTCCGGATGGGAGAAGACGGCTTAAGGTATGCCATCTGTATCCCCCGAAGTCCGGGGTTTTTTGTTGGCCGACTTTGAAAAACTAATGGCGAAAGCCTTCGATCTGGCAGAGAAGGGGTTGGGGTATACCAGTCCCAACCCGGCTGTTGGCGCCATACTTTTCAGGGGCGGACAAATCGTCGCCAGCGGCTACCACAGGCGGGCCGGCCTGTCTCACGCCGAGATAGAAGTTATCAAGAAAGCTGGCAAAAATGCCCGCGGGGCAACTCTCATAACCACGCTCGAACCATGCTCCCATCACGGCAAAACCCCTCCCTGTACCGATGCCATTATCGCTGCCGGCATAAAAAAAGTTGTGGCCGCCATAACGGATAAAAACCCAGAGATCTCCGGCAGGGGATATAGAAAGCTCCGCAGAGCAGGTATCGAGGTTGTAAACAGCGTTTTGAAAAAACGGGCGCAGAGATTCTACGAGCCGTATTTCAAATTCATCACAACCGGCATTCCCTTCGTGACGCTGAAATTTGCCCAGAGTATCGACGGCAGGATCGCCACCCGCAACGGCAATTCCCGCTGGATATCATCGCCCGAATCGCTTAAACTATCGCATCGGTTAAGGGCTGTAACCGACGCTGTATTAATCGGTAACGGAACCTTGAAATCTGACGATCCAAAGCTTACCTCAAGACTTGCGAAAGGCCCCCATCCGATCAGGATATTGCTTTCCGCCTCCGGAAAAGTAACCAGACGATGCACGATGTTCACCGATGGGGCGGCGCCAACCTACATCGCCACAGCGGCGAAATCGAAAGTAAAACTGGATGGAGATTTCAAAATCATCAGGGTCAAAAAGTTCAAATCCGGCCTGGATCTTAAGGATCTTCTATCAAAACTCGGCAAAATGGGCGTGGTGACCCTTCTGGTCGAGGGTGGGTCGCAGGTGTTGACCTCGTTTATCAAACAGAAGATGGGGGATAGGATAATAGTCTTTATCGCCCCTATCATCATAGGCGATGGTATTTTGGCCATCGGAGACCTGGGAGTGGCGACCATCGAAAATTCGATAGCCCTGAACGAGACCGAATGGTTCAAATCGGGCCCCGATCTGTTCATCAGCGGGCGACCGATCTGGAAGTAACATGTTCACCGGCATAATACAGGAAATCGGACGGGTAGAAGTGATGGCCGGGAGAGGCGGCAATTCGGCCATTACGGTCGATTCGAGCAAACTGATAGGCAAACTCGATATCGGTTCTTCTATCGCCATTAACGGCGTCTGCCTGACCCTTACAGAGCTTTCCAGAAGGCGCTTCACTGTTGAGGCTATTGAAGAGACTCTCTCGCGGACTAACCTCGGCCAATTGCGCACTGGTTCATCGGTCAACCTGGAAGCGCCATTAAAGCCGGACGATTTATTGCATGGCCATTTAGTGCAGGGGCACGTAGACTGTACGGGAGCCATCTCCCGAATTTCGCGAACCGGCGGCAGCATGATCTTCGCTATAGATTATCCCGATGAATATGGAAAGTTCTTGATCGAGAAAGGCTCAATAGCGGTCGACGGGATAAGCCTGACGATAGCGGAGCTTTCGCGGGGACGTTTTTCGGTTGCCTTGATACCGCATACGATGGAAAACACGAATTTCAAATACAAAAAACCAGGCCAGGCCGTAAATCTGGAGTTCGACATGATAGCCAAGTATGTCGAGAAAATGGCAACGCCGGAGAATCGAGAAATAACGGTAAACTTTTTAAGGGAGCATGGATTCGGTTGAGCTTCTCGGCCGACCATGAAAATAAATGTCTAAATTTTCAACAATTGACGAAGCCATAAGCTGGATCAAGCAGGGACGAGTTGTGATCGTGGTGGATGACGAAAATCGCGAAAACGAGGGTGATCTCGTTCTGGCCGCGGAGTTCATCACCCCCGAAAAGGTGAATTTCCTGACCAAGCATGGCCGCGGTTTAATTTGCGTGCCTATGCCCAGGAAGCGGATAGAGGAACTGAGGTTGACCCCCATGGTGCAGTTCAATACCGCCTTGCACGGGACGAAATTCACGGTCTCGGTTGATGCCGTGAAAAATACGACAACCGGCATCTCCGCCGACGATAGAGCAGTGACAATCGAGACCCTGGTTGATGACAGTGCGCATCCCGAGGACCTGGGGCGGCCCGGCCATATTTTTCCGATCGAGGCCATGCCGGGGGGAGTTCTATCGCGCGCCGGTCATACCGAGGCTACGGTCGATCTCTGCCGCCTGGCCGGGCTGAAACCGTATGGTGTCCTTTGTGAAATCCTCGACGATGACGGCAAAATGGCCCGTCTGCCTCAGCTTTTGCAGATGGCCGGGGAAATGGATCTGAAAATCATAAGCGTCGAGGCTCTTATTGAATATCGTCGCCGAAACGAAAAATTGGTCAAGATGGTCACCATGGTCGATTTGCCGACCAAGCATGGCAGATTCAAATTGCATCTCTACAAGAGCTCTATCGACGATCACCACCATCTGGCTTTAGAGAAGGGCGATGTCCGGGGCAAGCAGGATGTTATGGTCAGGGTGCACTCATCCTGTCTCACCGGTGATGTTTTGGGATCATGCCGTTGCGATTGCGGCGAGCAGCTTGCTAACGCCATGGAGTTGATTGATAAAGAGGGACTAGGCGTAGTGCTGTATATGCGTCAGGAGGGCAGAGGCATAGGATTGGCCAAGAAAATATTGGCATACAAACTGCAGGATGAGGGACGGGATACCGTTGAGGCCAATGTCGAACTTGGATTCCCCCCCGATTTGAGAGACTACGGTATCGGGGCTCAGATTCTCTCCGATCTCGGCCTGACCACAATTCGCCTGCTCACCAATAATCCCAAGAAGGTGGTTGGACTTCAGGCCTTTGATCTAAAGGTTACCGGACGTATTCCACTTCAGATACCGCCGAACAAGCACAATACTCGCTACCTTGAAACCAAACGAGATAAGCTCGGCCACCTGATAGACAACGCTGGTGTTAGGGATCTAAAAGAATGCAAATAGGGAGTGAAACATGGCTAAGGAAATTCACGGAGAGTTAAACGCAACAGGAAAAAAAATCGCTATTGTTGTTTCGCGATTTAACGATTTTCTTACATCGAAACTCAAGGATGGCGCTATTGATTGTCTTGTAAGACATGGAGCATCCGATGGTGATATCGCCGTAGTCTGGGTGCCCGGATCTTTCGAGTTGCCCCACGTAGCCGCACGGTTGGCCGGGAACGGCCAATATGATGCCATTATCTGCCTGGGAGCTTTAATCCGCGGCCAGACCCCGCATTTCGATTATATAGCGTCGGAAGTTGCCAAGGGGATCGGGAAAATCGGTTTGGAAAAACCTATTCCGGTCATTTTCGGTGTAGTCACCGCCGATACTCTGGAACAGGCGATCGAAAGAGCCGGCGCCAAGCAGGGGAATAAGGGATTTCAGGCGGCGTTATCCGCCATCGAGATGATTAACCTTTACAGTAAGCTTTAATGGGAAAAAGAAGAAGAGCGAGGGAAGCGGTATTGGAATCCCTGTATTGTTATGAGATCAGGGACGATGGCTGTATCGATGAAATCTTTCAATATAGCAAAGATATGCATCAATTGGATGATAAGGTCGCCGAATTCGCGAAAAGCTTATTGAAAAAAACCATCGAAAATCTCGATAAGCTTGACAATGAAATCGCAGCCCACGTAAAGAACTGGGATCTGAATCGTCTGGCTACTATCGATAAGAATGTTTTACGCCTCGGCCTGGCGGAACTGCTCTATTTCCCGGATATCCCCAGGAAGGTCTCTATCGACGAGGCTATTGAGCTGGCTAAAACATACGGCACCGCCGAGTCAGGCCGGTTTGTTAACGGCGTGCTCGACGCCCTGAATAAGGACATGTAATCCATTTTATATTGACAAAATCAACCGGTTAACCGTAGGTTAGGCTTTACAAGGCGCCTGGGGCAGGTGCTTTTTTCAGATATACTGATCGGTCGCGATCAGGAAAGGGAGGAATCAGGAGGGGAAAATCTGTCGAACTTGCCTGACTTTTATCGAATATAATATCAGGATGAAATTATTTAAGGATAAATACTTCTTCAGCTTATCGATATTAGCGACTCTGATCGGTTTTATAATTTATTGGCTGACCAGGGCCCCGACCCTCTCTTTCTGGGACTGCGGTGAGTTCATAGCGGCATCATACATAATGGGCGTGCCGCATCCCCCGGGCTATCCCCTGTACATAATCCTGGGGCGTCTCATATCCATGATCCCCATTTCCCCGGATATTGCCGTCCGGGTGAATATGCTATCGGTTATAGGCGCCACAGCTTCGGTATTTGTAGCCTATTGGCTTATTCTGAGGGTCGCCGTGGGATGGGGGGAGGATGCTCCTGGAGGCTTGAGGAAGATCGGGGCCGGAATCGGTGCCTTTGCCGGTTCCATCATTATGGGATTCTCCTACACCTTCTGGTCCAGTGCAATGGAGGCCGAGGTTTACACTCTTTCGATGTTTTTGATGCTTCTCGCCAATTATCTGATTTTTCGATGGGCGCACGATACCGGACGCCAGGGACGCGACCGCTCAATTCTACTTGTTTCCTATCTCATGTGGTTATCGCTTGGCATACATATGACCACCTTTATTCTGATGCTGCCTATAGTTGTATATATGGTTTATACGGATTATGTCGAAAGCAGGCTTCGACGCTGGCCGATATGGGCCGTCATGGCGATGTTTATCCTTTATGCGGTGCCTCTGCAGGTTGAAATCCCCCGTCTTCTCGGGATAGACCTGACAAGATATGAACTTGAATCATTCTTTGCGCTTTTTGCAGCGGCGTTTTTTATCACCGCGCTGACGGCCCTGCTTAAAAATATAAAAAAATCGAAAAGCGCACGTATCTGGTCTCTGGCAGCGGCAACTATGATCTTTGCCGCCGCAGGATATTCCACGGTTATCTATATTCCCATCAGGGCCGCCCAAAATCCGAGCATAAACGAGAACGATCCCTCGAACTGGAGCCGGTATAAGGGCTTTCTGGAGCGTAAACAATACGGCCAGGAATCGATGATCCGACGGATGTTCAAAAGGCGGGGAGGCTGGGCAAATCAATTGGTGTCAGACCCCAGATTCGGATTGTGGGCGAATTTCTCCTTTCAGTATGCTTCTCCAGAGGCCAAAATCACCGTTTTTAATACGAATCGAGGGAATGTTGAGGCGGGCAGGACCGAATTCAGCCTGGCATTGCCGGTGCTCTTTGTTATCGTTGGATTATATGGATTGTATGAATCCTTAAAGCGCGCACCGCCCGAGGGAATCTTCCTTTTCGCTACATTGATATTATGTACCATCGGACTGGCCGTTTATATGAATTTCTCCGACGGCTTATATAATACGGCCATCGCCCCCATAGCCGAGGTGCGCAACAGGGATTATTTCTACACTCCAGGGTTTATCTATTTCGCCGTAATGATCGGAGTAGGCCTGGCGTATGTTCTTCAATGGCTCGGCCGCAAGACCATGTCGTTCGGGAGGCATCGACACCTCATGCGGGCGATTTTCATGGCGACCGCAATCGCAGCCGTCGGCATGTCGGCAGAGACGGTCCGCGCTAATTTCGAGCATAACGATAGACGCGGCAACTATCTACCCCGGGACTACGCCAGCAATATACTGAACTCATGCGATCGCGATGCCATCCTTTTCACCAATGGCGATAACGATACCTTTCCGTTATGGTACTTACAGGAAGTCGAAAAAATCCGCACCGATGTCAGAGTCGTAAACTTGAGTCTTTTGAATACTCCCTGGTACATACATCAATTAAAGAATCAAATGGATGTCCCTATCACCCTCCGCGATGGTGAAATTGACAGTCTTCAGGCCTATATGCTTTCCAATCGTGAAGGGCTATGGCGGGTGCAGGATCAGATGATTCAACATATCGTCACCAATATATACAGGGACGGCTGGATGGTTCCCGTCTATTTCGCTATTACGGTTCCTTCACGGAACAGGCTGGCCTTAGATGACCACCTGATTATGGAAGGCATGACTTATCGCATCGTCGAATCATCCGGCGATAACCGCGTCAATACCGGCATCGGGTATAAGATCTTCGCGGTTCCTGAAAACTTCAGGGGAATAGATGATCCGTCGGTGAAGAAAGGTGAAAATGATCGACGGTTGATCACGAATTATATCGTGGCCATGCTTCAGCTGGCAGACGCATATCAGGAGGAAGGCCATATAGATTCGGCTTCCTGCATAGCCGAAATGGCCGTTAAGTTACAAACCGAGATTGGCTTCTGGCAGGCCAGAGCGTATCTGGCCAGGATTTATGCGGCCAGCGGCAGATTTGACGAAATAGTAGATCTGGCCAGGGGTTCTTTCGAAGGTGAGAAAATTCTGCTGGCCGCCTCGCAGGATCTTATCAAAAATGCGAAATATAACGTTGCAGCCCAATTGCTGGAACTGGCGTTGAGAGAATACCCCTCGTCATTCACCGCGCTCAACAACCTGGCTGCCATATATTACCAGAACGCCGACACTGCAGCGGTCGATAGCCTGATAGCAAAATTTCGTCGGAATAAAATCGACGATCCTAACATGATGACCACACTTGACCGGATGGTCGAACGTTTTAATCAGCTTCCGCAATTACACAAGAGGTAAATTTGCGAATACTGGCGCTAAACTGGCAGGATTTGAAGAACCCTCAGGCCGGGGGAGCCGAAGTTCACTTAGAAGAAATCTTAAAAAGGCTGGTTCGGTCGGGCCACCGAATTGATCTGTTATGCAGCAATTATCCGGGCGGATCGAAAACGGATATTACATCCGGCATAAAAATCATTCGACAGGGATCACGGTATAACTTCAACTGGGTTGCCCCTTTCGCAATGAGAAAACTTATAAAGTCGAACAAGTACGACGTGGTGATTGAGGATATTAACAAAATCCCGTTTTATTCTCCTGTTTATCAAAAACTGCCCACGCTGGTTGTCGTCCCGCATCTTTTTGCCAATACCGTTTTCCAGGAGATCAACTTCCTGCTGGGCGCTTATATATATCTTGCGGAGAAACCGGTCGCCCGGGCTTACAAAAATAATCGTTTTATGGTCATCTCGAATTCCACCGCTGCGGAACTGGAAAAACGCGGCATCCCCCGCGCCAATATCCATGTGGTTGAATGCGGCGTTGACAAAGAGGTTTATCGATTCGACCCGGAGGTACTCAAATTCAAGATCCCGACCCTCCTGTATGTTGGCCGTTTGAAGAAATACAAGTCGGTAGAAACCGCGATTGAGGCTCTGCCTCGGATACGAGAATCCGTTCCCGCGGCTCGCCTGATCATTGTGGGCGCTGGAGATCACAGACCGGTTCTCGAACATCAGGTCACGACCCTGGGCCTGCAGGAGGCCATCGAGTTCAAAGGATTTATACCGGAGACGGAGAAGGTTGCATATCTCCGGCGGGCTCATATTTCTATATATCCATCCTTGAAAGAAGGCTGGGGATTGACGAATATAGAGGCTAACGCCTGTGGGACAGCCGTTCTCGCTGCCAGGGTACCGGGGCTTCAGGATTCTGTAGACGAGGGAAGATCCGGATTGCTCTTCGAACATGGCAACATCGACCGGTTTTCCGATCTGGCAATCAAGTTGCTGACCGATGAGGAATTCAGGAGGGCTATCGAAATGGGCGGGCTTCGCTGGGCCGCCAATTTCTCCTGGGATAAAGCTGCCGACGAAACCGAGGAAATCCTGAAAAGGATCATAGAATCGCAGTGAAGAAGCGGATCAATGTTATAATCGGCATCCTCGTCAGCGCGGCATTTGTGTATCTTGCTTTCAGAAGAGTCGAGTTGACAGAGGTTATATATTCTGTTCAGCGCGTCAATTATTTCTGGGTGATTCCCAATGTGGCTATAGTCGTGATGACGATGGTAATTCGTGCCGAGAGATGGAGGTATATTCTCCAGCCGCTCCGAAAATACGAGATGAGGCAACTGTTTCCACCGGTTATGATCGGGTTTATGGCCAACAACGTGCTCCCGATTCGTCTGGGTGAGATTGTCAGAGCATACTCCCTGGGAGCGAAAACCGGCGAATCGAGATCGTCGATATTCGCCACTGTCGTCATAGAACGCATATTCGACAGCCTTTCGTTGATGGCCATGTTCTGGCTGGTGATCCTTTTTATCCCGTTCCCCCCGGCCGTGAGAAAATTCGGTATCGCCACCCTCATACTCAATCTAATACTCATAATCCTGTTGATCGTCCTTAAACAGAAGGGCGAAACACTGATTGCTAAAATCACAAATCGGATTCCGTTTCTGCCATCGCGGCTGGCAGATAAAATCGATCATATACTTCGCAGATTCGCTGAGGGTCTGAAAATATTCGAGAAGTATAAGTCTCTGGGGTTCATAGCGGCCTGGTCGTTGATTCTCTGGGTAGTGACCGGGCTTTCCAACTATTTCATATTCATGGCCTTCGGGTTCTATCCCGATATTGCGGCCTCGTTTATCCTTCTTCTGTTCGTGGCTGCAGCGGTCTTGTTGCCGTCGGCTCCGGGTTTTATTGGAGTGTTCCAGGCTGCGGTCATAGGCGCATTCGCGCTATTGAACAATCTAAATATGATCGGTTATCAATTAACGCTGGAAAAAATCCAGATGATGTCCTTGACCATACCGGCATTCTCGAATGCCCCTATCCCAGCTTTCGGGTCCTATTGCGAATCGCTTGGCCTGTTCGGAATATCTAAAGGGGAGGCTCTCTCTTTTTCGATGATCTTATGGCTCTGCCAGTATATACCGGTTACGCTGCTGGGGCTGTATTATCTTAAACGCCAGCATCTGTCGCTGAAGATGTCCGATGATAAATGAAAAAAGAAGCTCATGCGCTAAACGGACAGGAATAATTTGAGCGGCAAACCGAAAACGGCGATATTGACGAAGGATTATTACCGCTTACTCAATTCTATTGTTATCCAGATTACGTCTTGTGCGGATCAGACGATAATGTTATTATGGAATCGATGAAGAACTGAGAGCTTGAGGCCACGGAGGAAGGATTAAGGCAAAATCTAAATCGGGTAGTCCTGAATTATGGAAAGCGAAGATAAGATTTACGGCAGAAAAAGGGTAAAGAAACATAGACCGGTCATTACCCCCAAAGAAACCGACGCGGCCCCGACCGGTGACCCCGTTTCATCGCCTGAAAAGGATAATGTCTTATCCTTCGAGACACCTGGAGCTGGCGAAATTACCCGGTCCGATAAGGTGGCGGAGCATAAGAGAGAACGGAGGCCGATGTCGGGAGGGGAACAATCGGCTATGAGAAAACCGTCGAAATCTCAACCTCGGCGGGATCCCAGACGGGATCGTACCTTCCCCAAGGCAAGGGAGGCGAAACCAAAGAAAAAATCTTACAGCAAACCTCCTATCCGCGTAACTGTTGTTATTCCTGCTTACGACGAGCAGGATAACGTAAAACCTCTTCTGGAGCAGTTCGACGAGGTCATAAAAAGATCCGGGAAGGATTGGGAGGTCGTCTTCGTTAATGATGGCTCAACCGATAAAACGGAGGAAAGGGCCAGGGACGCTTCAATCAGGTATCATTGGCTTAAGGTGGTCAGCTATTCCAGGAACAGGGGGTTGACCGCTGCCTTATATACCGGTTTTAAGGCCGCCAGAGGTTCCATATTCGTCTTTTACCCAGCCGATATGCAATATCATCCCCAGGACATACCCAGAATGATAGCAAAAATCGATCGTGGCGCCGACCTGGTGACTGGCTGGAAGCAGGGGAAATACAGAAAGCGCTTTATATCCTATACATATAATAAACTCTGCCAGATCCTCTTCGGCCTTAAAGTGCATGATTTGAATTCGGTCAAAGCTTTCAGAAAAGAGGTGGTGGACGGTCTCTCTTTGCGAAGAGACTGGCATCGGTATATGGTTGTCATGGCCGCCGAGGCCGGCTACGCAATAGACGAGGCTAAGGTCACCCTCTATCCACGAAAATACGGGAAAAGCAAATTCGGCTCGGCCAGAATCTTAGGCGGGCTTCTGGATCTTTTCTCGGTGAAGTTTCAAATCTCCTTTATGAAAAGACCACTGAGATTTTTCGGCACCTGGGGTTTCGTTTTCGGGTTTGCAGGATTCGTTACAGGCTTGATCGCTTTGTATCTACGGTTTTTTACCACACATGGCTCAAGGACATTATTATACCTGGTTATACTTCTGAGTATATCGGGCCTGATGCTTTTCGCCATCGGCTTTCTGGCTGAGGTTATGGTCGGCCTGCGAGACGAGATTGAGTCGATGAAATCAAAAAGGTAAGCCTCCACTGAACTAAACCGGATCAAGAGATGGACGCCAGGGATATAATCAGGCGAAAATGGCCATATATATATTTTCTGCTCCTTACAATTATCGTATTCGCCGAATTCATTTTCACCGATAAAATGCTTTTCGGTTCCGATACGGTGGAAGCCGGTCTGTTTTTCCGGGGATTTTATGCCGACTTCGTAAAAGCCTATCACAGAATACCATTATGGAACCCATATATCTTTGGTGGTTTGCCGTTCGTAGACGCCATGCACGGGGATACATTCTATCCGCTGGCGATTTTACAGTTCATAATGCCCCTGCACAAGGCCCTGGGGTATAAGCTTGTTGTGACCGTCTTGCTGGCCGGCATCTTTACCTACCTTTACTTAAGAGAAATGAAGATGTCCATCTGGGCCGCAGTCTTCGGCGCTACCGCTTATATGCTATCGGGATTTCTGGTTTCGCTGGTCTATGCGGGCCACGACGGTCGAATGTATATCACCAGCCTTCTTCCACTGCTTCTATACACTCTGGAAATCGGTTTCCGACGACGACGGCTTCTGTGGTGGTGGCCCTTTTCAGCGGCTTTCGGGCTTCTGATTCTGGCCAATCATCCTCAATTCGCCTACTTTGCGATGTGGTGCGTCGGCGCCTATTTTCTCCTCAAACTTGTCTTCATATATCGCGAGACAAATAGAATCAGATCGATCGTGACCCCCGTTTCCGGATTTATCGTCGCCATGATATTCGGCCTGGCGCTGGGGCTAATTCAGATCTGGCCGGCGCAGGATTACGTTCGCAACTACTCGCCCCGCGCGGGCGAGGGCAGAGGCTACCAATATGCAGCCTCCTGGTCATTGCACGCCGAGGAGGCCATCTCTCAGGTGGTGCCCGGTTTTGCCGGCCTGAGCAATTTACAAAACCATCCGCCGTTAACCCGTGAGCATACCTACTGGGGAAAAAACTACTTCAAAATAAACAGCGAATACGCCGGCATGGTGGCGCTGTTTTTGGGTCTGGCCGGTCTGTTCCTCTATAGAGACAGGTATTCATATTTCTTTCTGGGCACCGCTGTTTTCGCCCTGCTCTATGCTCTCGGCGATTCAGGCTTGATATTCAGGTTCTTCTATCATGTTGTGCCGTTCATTAACAAATTCAGAGCGCCTTCCACCATAATGTTTTTATTCTGTTTCTCCATTGCGTTTCTGGCGGCCAGAACCATAGATGCGCTTCAAAAGACCAAGAAAAATCCCCGCGCCGTCAGGGTCTTTCACTGGCTCTTGATCCTCTCAGGAATCTACCTTCTAACAGGCCTGATTTTCACCCGGGCCGGATCAGGAATTATGAAGATTTACACCTCGATATTTTATTCGAATATAGAAATCGGCCAGTGGAATAGCCTGCAGACCAATCTATCAAATATTTCATTGGGTTTAATCGTCGGCGCCTTGCTTCTCGGCGCGCTTGCCATAACCTTCTGGGCTTCTCTTAGAAAAAAGGCTCCTTTCGGCGTCATGGTCTCGGTTTTGTTAGCCTTGGTAATCATAGACAGCTGGATAATCGAGGATATGAAATTCATCAGGCCTGTCGATCACAAACCTTATTTTGCGAAACCGGCCGGAATATCTTTTTTACAGGACCAAACCAGGCCCTTCAGATCATTTGTGCTGCCCGGAACTATGCCCAACCAGAACAGTCTGGCCATGTTCGGCCTCGAACAGGTCGCCGGGTATCACGGTAATCAGCTTCGCTGGTATAACCAATTTCTCGGCGACGGGTTCTCGAATCTTCTCGGAAATCCTTTTGGCCTGGCCCTGACGAATTCCAGGTTTCTCATAATGCGTCGAGAAGTAAGCCATCCTAATCTGGAGATGGTGAAAAGCTCCGGAGGTATCAATATCTATCAGAATAAGATTGTCATGCCGCGTGGCAGAATCGTATATGATTATACCGTGGTTCCCGATCCCGATTCGGCCCTCTGGCTTATTCTCCAGCCGGATTTTGATCATCTGGGAAAAATCGTCATAGATCGAACACCATCCCGCGAAATCAAGCCCCCTGAATCCGCGCAAAATGATTTCGTTCAATTTCTCGATTCGCCACCCGATCAAATCAGAGTTAAGGTATATCTATCGGCGCCGAGTTTCCTGGCGCTTCAGGATAACTGGTATCCTCACTGGAAGGCATTTGAGGGCGAAATCGAATATCCCGTCTATAGATCGGATTTCACATTCATGGCTGTGGAGCTTCCCGCCGGGGAACATTTATTAGAGTTCAGAGTGGAAAACCCCAATTACTTGCATGCTAAAACGGTCTCCGAAATCTCCTGGATTCTGTTGATTATCGGCATAGCCGCGGCTCTTATTTCAAAAACAATGCGTCGGCGAAAGAGCGATTCAGAACCGGCCCCTTCCAGGTGATCGGGTCGGTCAGAATAGTATTACCAGCATGTCTTTTCACTATATGATAAGCAATATTATCGTAAGCTATAATTGCCTGGAGTCATTAAAGGCATGCGTTAAGTCCCTGGAAAATCAGGAGGGTGTTCAATCCGAAATAATCGTTATCGATAATGATTCGAACGATGGCAGCGTCGATTTTTTGAAAGAACAGGAATTTAAAACGATATTGTCTGAAAAAAATCTGGGTTACGGCGCGGCAGTTAACCGGGCTGCAAGGGAGGCTGAAGGGGAATATCTTTTCATTCTAAATCCCGATACAGAATTACCCCCGGCTTCGCTCGAAACGATATATAAGTATGCCCAGGACAATCCCGATGTAGGTCTTGTTTCTCCCGTGTTGCGGTATCCTGACGGCCGTTTCCAATTATCGGCGCGCAAGTTTCCAAAACGTCGAGATTTCCTGCTGGGACGAGGTTCGCCGCTTTTCCTGCTCGGCCTGACGGGAGAGAAGGAGGCCGGCTATATCGCCCCCGATGGCGACGAAGCGATGGATGTTCCGGCGGTATCGGCCACCGCCCTTTTCGTTAAATCCGAATTGTTCCAGAAAATCGGCCGGTGCGATGAACGATTCTTTTTATATCTGGAGGATCTCGATCTCTGCCGCAGCGTCAGAAACATGGGCTTCAAAATAGTTCTTCTACCATCCGTTACAGTATTTCATTCCTGGCGAAAATCCTCTCGCAAGCGACCGTATTTCTCGTCTTTTCATCATCACCTTTCGGTTTTCAAATATTTCAGAAAGCATTATCCGCGTCAGTGGTTATATAATCTTATGCTTCTTTCTGCTCTGGCTACGGGCCTTGTTATAAGCTTCGTCTTAATAACTGTTCGTAGGGGAAGATAGAAATGAACTGGAGAATACCGGCTTACGTATTGGTAGCATCCCTTTCGGCCTACCTTACCTACCTGCTCATTCCTCTAATAAAATCATATTGCTTCAAAAAAAATATCCTGGATTACCCCGGACCGAGGAAGATACACTCAGATCCGATTCCGCGACTCGGCGGGGTGGCTTTCGTTATTTCTTTCTCCCTGGCGGTATGGCTCGGTTTCATCGCCAACCCGGGATTATGGTTCGAAAACTGGGTGGGTATTTCCGGAATTCTGGCCGGGGGGGTGGTAATCTTTCTGCTTGGATTGAAAGATGATTTTAAGGAAGTTCCACCGATCCAGAAATTTCTCTGGCAGATCGTGGCGGCTTTGATTCCTGTTCTATGTGGAGTCAGGCCGGAATTCTTGAATATACCCTATTTCAAGGTCGTGCCTCTGGGACTCTGGAGCATACCGATAAGCGTCTTATGGGTGGTAGTGATAACCAATACCTTCAATCTGCTGGATGGCCTCGATGGCCTGGCCGCCGGTATCGGTGCCATCTCGGCATTCACTTTTATCGTTTTAGGCGTTGTTCTTAACCTTCCTCTGGCTTCGCTTCTGGCCGCCGGCATTCTGGGCGTTACCATAGGCTTTCTGCGTTTCAATTATTTTCCCGCTCAGATATTCATGGGCGATTCCGGCTCACTGTTCATTGGATATATCCTCGGGGTAGTCTCCCTTTACTGGCCCAAAAGCTACGCCTCACTGGTTATGTTTGTTCCGATCCTGGCTCTGGGGCTTCCCATTATCGAGGTTGTGACGACTACTATCAGGCGGCTTCTCACCCGCAGAAAAATATACGTCGCCGACCGGCGTCACCTCTTCCATTACCTGATGGAGCAAGGCTTATCACATAGAAGCGTAGTCTGGTTTTTCTATCTGATAAGTTTTCAATTCTCAATCATGGCGGTCGGTTTCGTTATAGGTAAGGTAAATATAATCCTTGTATTGGAGGGTGTATTTATTATATTTATCGCCATATTTCTATCCCGGAAAATACGAGCCGGAGGCGGGAGTGGATGAAAAATACTATCTCGAGTTTGAAAAACCGATTATCGAACTCGACCGAAAAATACAACAGATGAAGGATCTGGCCT
>CBEWDL010000056.1:0-18855 GCA_965555375.1 uncultured bacterium | reverse complement strand
AGGTAACCTGACCCCTACGGAATGATTCTGATTATGTAAAAAAGATAGATTTATTGTTGGTGGACGGGGACGTCCGCCGACCACGGGTATAAGATCGCTTCGTGGCTTCGCTCCTCGCAATGATGTTCCCTCGATGTCGGGAGCAAGTTCACGGCCCACGGTTCCCTGTCATTGAATTCCGTAGGGGCGAGATAACCTCGCCCCTACAAAAGCAAATTACATGGTACTCCATAATTTTCGTTTCACCCAGTTTTCCAAGCCTCCCATGACTACCAACTCCTGGGCGGCGGCGCCGACCGGGCTGATGGAATAGGTTTTGCCATCGGCTTCGATTGTCGATTTCTTAAAATCAATCGTGGCCTTGATGCCGGTTTTCACGGTCAACTTCTCTTTGCCGAAGTGGGCTTTCAGATCATCTACAAGTTCGGGGGCCCCAATGACAAGATAACCGTTGTTTAATGCGTTGCGCTTATATGTTTCTGAGAACGACCCGGCCAGCACAAGCTGAATGCCCCGGTGTTTCAGGGCTGTGGCCGCCTGCTCGCGGGAACTGCCTGATCCGAAATTGAACCCACCGACCAGGATATCGCCTTTCTCAACCATCCTGCCAAACTCTGGATCGTAGTTCTCCATGACAACTTCAGCCTGCTGTTCCGGCGTGAAATCGTCGATATAGGTGTATTTGCCAGGGAATATGCCGTCGGTGTTGAGGTTGTCCTGATGGCAGAAGACAAGCTCGCCGGAAATCGTTTCAGGGAAACCGTCGACGATGCTCACCTGCCCGGCGGATTTTGATTCTTTCGTATTCACCTTAATTTGACCGGCAGGAGCGGATCTTTCGAAATCCCGGGGGCCGCAGATATGGCCAGCTAATGCCGAAGCCGTTACCACCGCCGGCGAGGCCAGATAAACGTCCGCGTTTTTGGAGCCCATGCGCCCTTTGAAATTGCGGTTGGTGGCCGAGATACCGACCTCGCCATCCTGTAACAGCCCCATGCCGAGGCCGATACATGGGCCGCATCCGGGGGGCAACGGAATCGCGCCGGCATCGAGCAACGTCTGCCAGTCGCCTTGTCTTTCGCTTTCGGCCTGCACCTCGCTGGAGGCGGCGGCGATATAGAACTCTACACCATTGGCGACCCTCTTCCCTTCCACAACCTTTGCCGCCTGCGCTAGATCCTCCACCCTGCTATTGACACACGATACGAGATAAGCCTTATGAATCTTTACCTTCTTTTCAGCGATTTCGCCGACGGCGGTCAATGTCTTCACGGTGTTGGGGCCGGATACGTGAGGCTGGATAGAATCAAGATCGATTGTCAACTCCTTAGCATAGAATGCATCGGCGTCGGCGGTTAGGATAGAATCCAAAAGCATGTTTATTCTCTTATGATTCATCCGGGGATGACCGCCAGGGGCATCGTTATCCGAAGGCACACCCGCCGGCCCTCGAAGTGAGACATAATCGGCCCTTCTCCTGAGCCATTCGATAGTAACATCGTCAATGGGGAATACACCGGCCAGCGCGCCCCATTCGGTTGTCATGTTGGCGATTGTCAGACGCTGGTCGATGGAAAGCGAAGCGATGCCATCGGCGGTGAATTCGATAGCGTGATTTAAGACCTCATCGCTATTGAAGAAGCCGCAGAGGGCAATTATGACGTCTTTGCCGGTGACGCCCGATTTGAGCTTCGCTTTCAGTTCAACCTTTGCTACCGGTGGAACCTGCCACCACGTTCTCCCGGTGGCCCAGATGGCGGCGGCGTCGGTGCGGACAATCGGCGTGCCGAGACATCCCAGGCCGCCGTACATGTTGGAGTGGGAATCGGAGGCGACCATCATGCTTCCCGGCCAGGCGTAACCCTCCTCACACATTATCTGGTGGCCGATACCGCGCCCGGCGGGGTAGAAATCGACACCTTGCTCTTCGGCGAATGCTTCGATCCTGGAGTATTTCTCAAGGTTCTTCTCAGACTTATTCTGTATATCGTGATCCAGCGCGTAAACCGGCTGGCGAGGGTTGTGGATCTTAGCCGCACCGATCGATTTGAATTTGGGGATGACTGCGCCGGTGTTATCGTGGGTCATCACATGAGCAGGTCTTATGGAGATATAGTCGCCGCTTCGAACCATATGCCCTTCGGCAAGCCCGACGGTGAATTTCTGGGCGATTTTTTCAATCAAATTTTGGTCTGGCATTTTGTTTACACTCCCGTTAGCTACCGGGACAGGACGATGTCCTGTCCCTACAGATATAATTTATAGATATTATATATTTACTGGAGGGTGAAAAGTAAATAGGGATGTTGGTAATTGAATCGGTCACGGCAGGTCGTGACTGGCAGGGATGGTCTATGACTTATCGGGCCCCGCTGTTTCTTCGTTACACTCAATGGCTCAGCGAATATATATTGCTAAGACGTTTGATCCAGATGATTGGTGATAACGCTTAATATATCATTTATGACAGGCATCGTCTCGCCCTCCTCGGTATTATCCATAATCCCTATACATACTCCGTAATCAACCAGGTATAAACAACCGGCCGCATATCCGAGAGGGTTCCCTCCGTGCCCCCACACTTCCAGGTTGTTAAAGAGTTCGGGAGAGAACCAGATGGCTCCTAATCCATAACCATAAACAAGGGGTTCGCCGGGTGTCGGAGTATGAAAATCGATCATCTGATCGAAATACTGTTGACTCAGTACTAGGCGATCGTGGAACAGGGCTTTTGCCCATTTGGCGAGATCCTCCGGCGTAGAAAACACTCCACCACCTATCGCCGTGTAGAAAGCATTTGCCGGAATATTTGAGAAATCGTCGTATATATTATCCCCATCAAGATCGAACCAACCGTGGGCGACATTTCCGGGAAGCGCCTCCTCAACAGCGAGAAATGATCTGTCGAGACCGAGCGGCTCGAAAAAACGCTCCCTGTATTGGGTGGAAATATCGGTACCGGCAGCCTCCCTTATGATCAGTCGAAGCAAAAGATAACCGGTATTAGAATAATGCCACCCTGTGCCTTTGGGAAAATATGGATCAAGCACATAGTTGGATAAGACCTCTTCCATCGTCCAGGATCTCGTCAGATCCGCGAAAATGGCGGCCCAAAGTTCGGAGTTTTCAGTAAAATTATATATACCGCACGTATGGTTCAGGAGTTGTCTAATAGTTATGGTGTTGTCGATGTTTAGATAATCCGGAACCCACTCGTACAGCGAATCCTCCAGGGTGAGAACCCCTTCTTCCGCAAGCTGAATTACGGTCATGGCTGTGAAAGTTTTGGTGATACTTCCCGCGCTGAAAAGCATATCGGTTGTTATGGGAGTCGTCCCATAGGACACTCCGCTCACACCAACCCACGTTTCCTCTCCGGGAATCATGACGGCGACGGAGATGCCCTTTCCTCCGTATGTTTCTATCCCGTTATCCAGCGCGGCCTGTAGCTCCTCCGCAAGCGTCGGCTCCGGCTGAGTGGTTGATTCATTTGAGCACGAGACCAAACTCACCATAAGCAACGGCAACGTCAGTTTAGATAATAGTGATCTTTGTCTCATGGCACCATCTCCTCTTTTATCTCCTCATCATCTATTAACCACTCAATTTGGTCGCGAGCGTGAGACTATCAAGGCCTGTAAATGACCATCTCCGTATTCAAAAATACGGAATTTCCCCGAAGATGTTTCAAAACCGGAGGTTAAGAGCGGTCATGGCAAACCTTGGCCCGAGGGAAAGTAAATAGGCATGTTTGAATGCGGTTGGTCAAAACTGCGCCGGTTTTGACGCCAAGCAATAGTCAAGACCATAGTGGTCTTGACCTACGAAAACTGGAATCCCGTTCTTACGGGGATGACGGGTTCGTATTTACGTTACAATATCCCTGACAAGCCCAATTCGGAATTTGGTCAAAAAGCAACTATAATGTGATAAGACAAATCATTGGTCGGGGCGAGCCGATTTGAACGGCCGACCACTTGCACCCCAAGCAAGTGCGCTAACCAGGCTGCGCCACGCCCCGACTATAATTCATAATAGCACAGAACCTTTTCAAATCAAGGCAAAAGTTTGATGATCTTCTCCAGTTCGAGCTTGATCTCGTGGAGCAGATCGCGGACCTCCTCGGCCCGGGGATCGGCGCCGGCGTTTCCCGCCTCGCGCTTTAGAAGATTTTTCGCCCCCTCGATAGTGTAGCCGTCGTCGTGGAGCAGACGCTTGATCCGCTTGACCCGCTCGATATCGGACGGTTTGTAGATCCGGTTGCCGGCGCGATTCTTGCGCGGCTTTGTCTGAGGGAACTCCTTTTCCCAGAAGCGAAGAACATAAGGCTCCACGCCGACCATGCCGGCGGCCTCGGATATGGAATAATAAATTTTACCCTGAAGATTCTTTGGCATTACGTTTATCGCCTCCAGCGTCTTTCAGAGCGTGCGGGTCGATACGGGTAACCCTGGTTTGCAGGCCGCCCTCATACAGAATTATATCGATTTTATCGTCAATTGCAACCTGTTTGAAGCTTCTAACCGCCCTGCCCTGCGGATCCCGGGCATAGGAATATCCCCGCTTCATGACCGCTTTCGGGGAGATCATCTCCAATTTCTCAACCAGTATCTGGGAGCGGTTCATGAAAGTCTGCATACGATGGGATATCTGGATGTCGAGCAAATGCGAGAGATCGTCGCAGCGCTGGGCCCTCTGAGCGATGATTTCGAGCGGCTTTCTGAGACCGTAACGCGATAGGATATCATCCAATCGCCCCTGATGCTGCTCGATCATATCGGCCATGGTGGAGATTATGCTTTCGAGATAGCCGTCAATGCGTGAGAGCAGCTCCTCGCCATCGGGGACGGCAATCTCCGCTGCCGCCGATGGTGTAGGGGCGCGCAGATCGGCGATGAAATCGGCGATCGAGAAATCTATTTCATGACCGACGGCGGAAATAACCGGGAGATCCGAGTCGTAAATGGCCCGGGCCACTTCCTCCTCGTTGAAGGCCCAGAGATCCTCGAGGGACCCGCCGCCGCGGCCAACGATCAGGACATCGACCAGATCATATTTATTGAATCCTCTGATGGCATGGGCGATCTGCTCGGCGGCGCCTTCACCCTGAACCAGTACCGGCCAGAGGATGATCTCCACCCAGGGAGCGCGTCGGCTGGTTATATTTAGAATATCCTTGATGGCCGCACCGGTTGGCGATGTAACTACTCCGATTCTATCCGGGAATTCCGGTATGGGGACCTTATGCTCGGGGTCGAAAAGACCTTCATCGGCAAGTTTATTTTTCAATTGCTGGAAGGCTAATTCGAGTTCGCCGATACCGGCAGGTTGCATCGACGTGACGATCAGCTGGTATTGCCCTGATTTTTCATAGACCGTGATCTGCCCCGATGCCCTGACCTTCAACCCATCCTGCGGCTCGAAAATGAGGTGGCTGCCCATCCAGCGCCACATGACACATCGGATCTGAGCGTTCTGGTCTTTCAGCGTAAAATACCGATGCCCGGACGAATGCTTGATGTAATTTGAGATTTCGCCTTCCACCCAGATTTTCGGAAAAGCGCCTTCGAGTATCTGTTTAAGCTCTTTGGTTAACTCGGTTATGGAATAAATCTTATCGGTCATTCTAAGTGATTCCGCGCCGGCTCTTGCAGGCCTTGAGCGTGTTTTTCAACAATGAGGCGATGGTCATCGGGCCGACGCCGCCGGGAACCGGTGTGATCGCACCGGCCACCTCTTTGACCGAATCGAAATCGACATCGCCCACCAACCGCTTTCCCTTAGGATGTGTCGGATCATCGATCTGGTTAGTGCCGACATCGATAACGACCACCCCCGGCTTGACCATATCGCCGGTGAGAAATCGGGCCCTGCCCATGGCGGCGATGATTATATCCGCTCTTCTGGTATGCGAGGGTATATCCGCTGTCCCGGTGTGGCAGATGGTGACGGTTGCGTTGGCGTTTTTAGCTTTCAATGATAGCATAACCGATAAGGGTCGACCGACCAGAAACCCACGTCCCAGGATAACGACCTCTTTTCCGGCAGGGTTATTCCCCGAACGTTCCAGAAGCTCCATAATTCCCATGGGAGTGGCCGGCTCGAAAGCGGGTCGCCCTGCAAGAAGCAAACCCTGATTAACGGGATGGAAACCGTCGACGTCCTTTTTGGGATCGATGGCAAATGTGATGGCCGCCTCGTCGATATGATCGGGCAGCGGGGATTGAATCAGGATACCGTCTATTTCATCGCGATTATTTAACTGGCCGACGAGTTCGAGGAGCTCCCTCTGGGAATAGGTCTTATCCCTTTTGATGACTTCAGAATAAATGCCAATTTCGTTGCAGGCATTAGCCTTCATTTTTACATACAGGGCGGAGGCGGGGCTATCGCCGACTAAAACTGCGGCCAGGCCGGGGACGACGCCTTTTTCTTTTAACGATGCGATATTTTCCTTCAGCTCGGATTTAATCTGCCGGGCAATCTTTTTTCCGTCGATTATCTCTGCAGGCATCAAAATCTTTCCTGTTTACGATCGGGATCATCACCGACATTCATGGGACGAAAGATTCTCTCGATGGATTGCGCCTGGCCAGTAGCAGGATCAATATCCACTACGACGGCTGCGAATCTTATATCGTTCTGGGCGATGGTGAATCTATTGGGAAGACCGGATACGATCCGGTATAAGGCATCATCGATTTCAACTCCGATCACCGAATCATAAGGACCGGTCATGCCGACATCGGTAATGAAAGCCGTGCCGCCGGATAATATTCTCTCATCAACCGTCTGGACATGAGTATGCGTCCCGATTACAGCGGATACCCGCCCATTAAGATACCATCCCAGGGCCTGCTTTTCGGACGTCGCCTCGGCGTGGAAATCAATGAATATAACCCTGGTTTCACTTGAGATCTCGGAGATTATTCTGTCGACTGTTTTGAACGGGCAATCGATATTCCACATGAAGATGCGCCCCTGGAGATTTATGACGGCGATTTTTTCATCATCCTTCGTATGGTAAATGTTATATCCCAATCCCGGAGCGCCGGAGGGGTAGTTTGCGGGACGCAACAAACGCGGTTCGACCTCGAAATATGAATAGATCTCTTTTTTGTCCCAGATATGATTGCCGGAGGTCTGACAGTCAACACCGGATTCCGATATCTTCCGAGAAATCTCTTTTGTCAGGCCGAAGCCGCCGGCAGCGTTCTCAACGTTTGCTATTATGAAATCATAATTGATATGATTCTTTCTACATTCGGAGAGATAGCTCTCGAGGCATTTCCGCCCCGGTTTGCCATTGATATCTCCTGCGAATAAGATCTTCAACGTGAGCCTTTCTTGAAAAGTTCATACAAAAACCTGTGCAACCTGTGAATAAATGAAGCCCCCGGCAGATACATCAAGGCACAGCCAGTAATCGGATTCAATCCTGCACGCTCGGCTTCCTCCAGGATGGAATTATCAAAAGAACCCTGCTGAAGCCATACTCTTTCTATACCGGAAGCTTTAAGCTCCGGCAGAATCCCACGCTGTTTTTTCAGGTTAAGGCAGAGGATGGCGGCCCCCGGGAGCAACGGTAGAGATTCGATGGAATTATAGAACTGTACACCCCACGAGTTTCCTCCCCCTGGATGCACCGCAAAAACTTTTTTGCCCGCCTTGATCAAGCTGTTATAGATTGCCCAGGCGAAGTTTCTCCGCGACTTCGACATGCCGATGACGGCGAAGCTTTCGGATTGACAAAACTGTGCGATTCGATCATTTGGCATAATCGACGGCCCGCACCTCTCTTATTACCGTGACCCTTATCTGGCCCGGATATTCCATTTCCGACTCGATCTTTCTGGCGATCTCGCTGGCCAGATTGGCGCTGGCCGCATCGTTAATCTGCTCTGATTCCACTATGACCCGAATCTCACGTCCGGCCTGGATAGCATAGGCTTTGGCGACGCCTTTGAAACTATCGGCCATCTCTTCGAGCTTCTCCAGACGTTTGATATACCCTTCCAGCGTCTCCCGCCTCGCTCCGGGGCGCGCTCCCGAAATGGCGTCGGCAGCCTGCACCAGTACCGCATAAGGGGTCTCCATGGGGACATCCTCATGGTGGCTGGCGATAGCATTCAAGACAATTTCGTTTTCGTTGAATTTTGATGCGAATTCAACTCCGATCTGAGTATGGGTTCCCTCCGTCTCACGGTCGATTGCCTTGCCGATATCGTGGAGCAAGCCGACCCTCTTGGCAATGTTTCCGTCGATATCAAGCTCCGCAGCCATAATGCCGCAGAGGATGGCGACCTCCTTGGAATGTTGAAGAACATTTTGCCCGTAACTTGTTCGGAAATGGAGTTTGCCCAAAAGTTTTACAATTTCCGGGTGGACGCCGTGAACTCCGACATCGAAACAGGCTTGTTCGCCGGTTTCACGAATTATGACCTCCATTTCCTTATCCGCCTTGGTGACGACTTCTTCGATGCGCGACGGATGAATGCGGCCATCGATTATGAGTTTTTCGAGCGCCATCCTGGCCACCTCGCGCCTTATGGGATCATAGCCGGATAAGATAACGGCTTCGGGGGTGTCATCAACGATAACGTCAATACCGGTGGCAGTCTCAAAAGAGCGGATGTTGCGCCCCTCGCGGCCGATGATTCTGCCTTTCATCTCATCGGTCGGCAGGTTAACCACTGAGACGCAGGATTCTGCGGCGTGGTCGGAAGCGCATCTCTGGATGGCCTGAATAATGATATTTTTGGCTTCCTTCTCGGCGGTTCGCTCGGCCTCATCTTTGATTTCTTTGATTAAAGAAGCAGCCTCCCGCCTGGCCTCGGCCTCGAGATTTGAGATAAGGAGTTTCTTGGCCTCGTCGGAGGTCATCCCGGCGATCTTTTCGAGCTGCGTGTTTTGATCCGCGATCAACCTTTCGAGTTCTCTCTCTTTGGTTTCGGTGGCCTTCTCTTTGATGGACAGGATCTTGTCCCGCTGATGGATATCCTTTTCTTTTTTATCGAGGATGTCAACCTTGCGATTGAGATTGCTTTCTTTACCCGCAAGGACGCGTTCAAGTTTGGCGATTTCCTCTTTTCTCGATTGAGTTTCCCGTTCGAACTTCTGCTTGGCCTTGAACCACTCGTCCTTGGCCTCAAGGATCGCCTCTTTCTTTTTAATTTCGGCGGATTTCTCCGACTCGGCGATGATTTTAGATGCCAAGGCCTCCGCATTTGCGATTCTGGCTTCCCCAGTCCTTCGCGAAATCAAAAGGCCGATCAGGAAGGCCAGAATAGCGATCCCTGCCCCAATCAGGTAATAAATCGGTTCCATTGTTCCTCCAGAAGGGGCGAGCGCTTATATCAAATTACAAAACGTCGGAGAGCTTTTGAGTGAGCCGGATGATTATTTCCTCGGCGCCGGTTTGATCCCCCGGTTCGCCAGGTAACTGGAAGAGTTCGTAAGTGATGTTTAAAGCCGCCAGAACCGCCACGCGGTTTTCAGAGATGTTCGGGTAGCTATCTGCAATCTCCTGCATCTTAGAATCGAGGTAGCTTGCGGCCTTTTTTATATAATCCGGATCGACCTCCGATTTTATACTGTATTCTCTACCGAAGATCGTTACTGTCACACTCGCTTTCTCCAATTCAGCGCCCGCTATATATTCAACTCCAACTGTCTTCTAAAGCCGCCAGTTTTCCGGCAAGTTTCTCGAGCCTCTCTTTGACCTTCCGGCCATCAAAACCCGGCCAGGAAACCGGAGCTTCAGATTTTTCAAATTCGACATTTTCCTTGTATGTTTCAAATTCCTTTCGACATTCATCAAGTTGACGTTTTAGCTTTTCGTTCTCCTCTTTTTGCCTGACCGTTTCATTTTTCAAATCGGCGATCATTTCAACTGCCCGGCCGATTTTGTTTTCTAAATCAGATATTATTTTCAAATCCATATAATTTTAGCTTCTCAATTGTGCGCCGAACTTCTCCTCTAACGCATTGACTATCCTGTCTTGAGCCTGATCGACCTCTTCATCCGTCAGGGTCCTATCCGGCAGCCTGAACCTAATGCCATAGGCGAGGCTCTTCTTACCTTTGGGGATATTCCGGCCTCGATACAAATCAAATATCCAGACGTCATCGACCAGCCCACCGCCGTTCCGGACAATAGCCCGCCTTATATCTTCAGAGGGGACGCTATCGTCGACAATGATAGCTATATCCCTATCGGCTGACGGGAACCGATCCAACTCCTGCATCGATAGCGTCTCCGGAACGAGATCCGCCATCTTCTCGAAGCTCAGCTCAGCCAGGTAAACCTCTCCCTTAATATCGGCGATCGAGCAACCTTTCTCAGAAAGCATCCCCAGATGGCCTGATAACGTTTCCCTAAAATATACCTCGAAAGAGCGGGTTTGTTCAAATGCGAAATGGGGGCCGGGTTTCAATTTAACCGGACCTATTTTAAGATAGTCGGCCAGGCCCTCCACCACGCCCTTGAGCGAGAACAGATCCCTGGTTCGAGGCCGATCACCCCAGAATACAGATGATTCAAGACCGGTCAGGGCTATTATGAGATTGGTCTCCTGCGATGGTAATCGGCCTTTCGCCGCAGGATAATAGACATTACCGAGCTCGAATAAGAATAGATCTTTTTCTCGGAAGTTTAGATTTCTCCTTATAACAGGAAGCGTTGACAGTATCAGGTTCGGCCTGACAACCGCCATTTCCTCTGAGAGCGGGTTTATCAGCTTTACGGCGGAATCTGATAGTCCGAATTTTTCGGTTGTTTTGGAATCGACCAGGGATAGCGGGAATATTTCAATCGCTCCTGCCCCCACCAGGTGCGATATTAACCGTTCACCAATTCTATGTTGCCGGGTCTCCGGTGTGGCCAGAGCGCCGCCCGGCCTGGAGACCGCGGGGATATCGTCAAGGCCATATATCCTGGCGATTTCCTCCACCAGATCGATCTCCCGTGTTAAATCCGGTCTGAAACTTGGCTGTTCAGCAACGATATTGCCGTTGACCGTAACTTCAATATCGAGGCTTCTTAGAATTTGAGCTATCCGGTCAGTTGGGATATCGCAGCCGAGAAGATCATTTGCCCGCGACGGTCTCAACTCGATTTTTACAGGTACAAAGGGCCCGGGGTTGGCATCGACCATACCTTTCAGGATCTCGCCGCCGGCAATTTCGGAAATCAGCTTGCAGGCCCGATCGTTGGCGGTCGGCGCCATATTCGGATCGGCACCCCTCTCGAATCGCCGCGAAGATTCGGTTGCCAGATCGAGGGACTTGGAGCCGCGCCGGATTCTCGCGGGATCGAAATAAGCGGACTCCAACAACAAATTGGATGTGTTTTTTGAGACCTCTGATTTTTCGCCTCCCATTATACCGGCAATGGCAACGCCCAATTCGCCATCGGTTATCATAAGATGCTCTTCCCCGAGGGTGTGACTAACACCATCGAGAGTAATGAATTCCTCGCCGGCATAGGCGCGCCTGACCAATACCTCGGGCCTGGTAAACAGGTCATAATCGAAAGCATGCAGCGGATGGCCAAGCTCCATCATGACATAATTCGTGATATCGACAACGTTGTTGATCGGCCGCATGCCGAGATAATAGACTATCATTTTGAGCCAGAGGGGCGAGGGGCCGATTTTCACACCCCTGATAATACGTCCTGTGTAACGCGGACAGCCATCCGGATCATCGATAATAATATTTACGGCAGCGGCTACAGGTTCGGCGATCTCGTGGAGATCTATGGTTGGCAGTTGAAATCTCCCGCCTCCGAGCGCCTGTATCTCCCGGGCGATCCCTATATGAGATAGGCAATCGGGACGGTTGGGGGTGATCTCAAATTCGAATATTGTATCTCTATAATCGACTATCTCTTCGAGCCTGGCGCCGGGCTTTATATCCGGTTGTAAAACGGCGATTTCATCTTCATTATCGGATAGTTTAAGTTCCGCCTCGGAGAGGATCATGCCCGATGATTCAACTCCATGGAAAACCGCCTTTTCGAGAATCATCCCGGGTATTTTTGAGCCGGGAGGCGCAAATAAGATTACCTGATTTTTAGCCACATTAGGCGCCCCGCAGACGACCCGGCAGCTTTCTTTTCCGTCGTAAACCTGGCATAAGGTGAGCTTATCAAATCCGGCTATATTTTCAACGGAGGTGACCTTAGCCGCGACGATCCCATCGATACCCGCTCCCATCTGTTCGACAGATTCGGCCTCGCTGCCGGACATGGTAAGCCTGTTGGCCAGATCATCGGCGGGCCAATCGAAGTCTATCAGGGTCTTGAGTAAATTGTATGAGATCTTCATTAAAACTGCCTTAAGAACCTGACGTCGTTATCATACAAAAGCCTTATGTCGCCGATCCTGTATCGGAGCATGGTTATGCGATCCACTCCCATACCGAAAGCATATCCGGTATATTCCTCCGGGTCATAGCCCACTGCCATAAACACCTCCGGATCGACCATGCCGGCGCCGGAGATTTCGAGCCACCCGTTATACTTGCAGACCCGACATCCCTTACTGCCACAGAGCATGCAGGAAAAATCGTATTCGACCGACGGTTCAGTGAAAGGGAAAAAGTGCGGCCTGAACCGCACCTTGACATCCGGCCCGAACATCTCCTTTGCGAAAGCGATGATGACCCCTTTCATATCGCCGAAGGTTACATTCCGATCCACATACAGTCCCTCACACTGGAAGAATACCGGAGAATGCGATGCATCGGGGGTATCCGAGCGATAGCAACGGCCTGGGGAAATGATTCTTACGGGCGGTTTTTGGGCCTGCATGGTGCGAACCTGGACAGTGGAAGTGTGAGTTCGAAGAAGTATTCCCTTTTCAACATAAAATGTATCCGATAGATCGCGCGCCGGATGATTCTCAGGCGTGTTCAAGGCATCGAAATTATAAAAATCGGTTTCTATATCGGGGCCGGTGGCGATGGCGAAACCCATGCCCCGGAATATGTGGACAATTCTTTCCACGGTCTGCATGAGGGGATGTCTCCTGCCCACGAAAGATCTCCGCCCGGGTAGCGTGTAATCGAAAGACGCCTCGGGTTCGATCCTGCCCTTCAGACTCTCGGCCTTAGCCTCAATTAAGTCTGTGAGTTTCTTCTTAAGCTGATTCAGGCGCGCCCCGGCCGCGGGTCTCGTATCGGGATCGAGCGTTCCCAGTTTCCTGGAGATCTCAGTCAGCTTTCCCTTGCGCCCGAGATAGGAGGCCGCAGCAGCATCAAGGGAGGCTTTGTCATTGATATTTCCCAGAGCCTTTATGGCCTCTTGCTCCAGGCCATCAAGCGATGTCAAAAAGTCGTTCATAATGTCAAAACGGGCTTTTGCTCTGCAAAGCCCGCCAGGTAAATTATAGGTGGCAACGCAAAGACGCGGTAGGAATCACCCGCTCCTGGCCAGCTTCGCCAGCTCGGTAAAGGCCGCCGAATCTCTGGCCGCTATATCAGCAAGCATTTTCCTATTCAAGGTAACGCCGGCTTTTTTCAATCTGCTAATAAATACCGAATATGTCAGGCCGTTTTGCCTGGCCGCGGCGTTAATCCTGGTTATCCACAGTCTTCTGAAATCCCTTTTCCTATTTCGTCTGTCGCGATATGCATAGGCCAGCCCTTTTTGAACGGTCTCACGGGCTGTCCTGTACAACCTGCTGCGTCCACCATAATTACCTCGGGCGGCTTTTAAAACCTTTCGGTGCCGCCGGTGCGCAGCTACTTTATTTCTTGCCCTGGGCATAGTTACTCCATTACCGGACGGAATAGTCTCAGTACGGTATCATCTGCTTAACACGTCCCTCATCGCTTTTATGAACCAGGGATGATTGACGCAGGTTGCGTTTGCGCTTGGTGGTTTTTTTGGTAAGTATATGACTGGCGAACGGCTTGCGCCTTTTGATCTTACCGGTCGCTGTTTTCTTAAACCTCTTGGCAGCTGATCTATTCGTCTTTATCTTTGGCATCAAATCTCCTCTAAAAAACTATTATATTATATCAAGGCCCTGCATGCAACAAAAATCTATCTCCATCCCCCCCACCCGAAAGGACGGTTAAGATCGAATAGATTTTATTTTTTCTTTGTTCTGGGCATAAACATCAAGGAAAGATGCCGCCCTTCCATCTTCGAATCCGAATCCGGCTCGGCCATATCCGCCAAATCTACTTTCAGCCGGTCGAGAATCCTATAGCCCATCTCCTTATGGGCCATCTCGCGTCCTCTGAAGATGATGAAAGCCTTTACCTTGGCTCCCTGCTCCAGAAACTCCCGGATATGTTTCAGCTTAAACTGATAATCGTGCTCCTCGGTTTTGGGCCTGAAACGCATCTCCTTTAAATGAATCTGATGCTGTTTCTTTTTGGCTGCCTTAGCCTTCTTCGAATTCTCGTAAAGATATTTGCCGTAGTCCATTATTTTACAGACCGGCGGCTTGGCGGTGGCGGCCACCTCCACCAGATCCAGGCCCCTATCCATAGCGATTTCAAGGGCGCGAGATGTGGGGATGATTCCTACCTGGGTACCATCCTGATCGATCAATCTGACCTCAGGCACCCTGATCCTTCGATTTTTCTTGGCGAATGTTTCCTGTACTATTCCTTTACCTCCGGTAAAAAACTATTGTGTATCTATTTTCTTCGAACTCTCTTCGGACTTAAGCATTTTTGTGGCATCGTCGATGGAATATTTGCCCATATCCCCCACTTTGTGTTTTCGTAGCGAGACTCCGTTATCATCGGCCTCGATCTTGCCCACCACGGCCATGTAGGGGGTTTTCATATTTTCAGCATTTCGAATTTTCTTGCCGATCTTCTCGCTTGAAAGATCGATTTCGACCCTCAACCCGGCCTCCCTGAACTTTTTGGCGACTTCCTCGGCGAACCGGTTCCATTGGTCCGTGACGGGCAGGATCCGAATCTGCTCCGGCGCCAGCCAGACGGGGAAGTTTCCGGCATACTGTTCGATTAGAACGCCGAAAAACCTCTCCATGGATCCCAATAGCGCCCGGTGGATCATGATCGGCTGCTTGCGGGAGCCATCTTCGGCTATATACTCAATTCCAAACCGCTCCGGAAGATTAAAATCGACCTGAATGGTGGTGCACTGCCAGGAACGTCCGAGGTTATCCTTGATTTTTATGTCGATTTTCGGCCCATAAAAGACGCCCTCGCCCGGATCGACCTTATAGTCCAGTTTGGTTTTCTCAAGAGCCGATTTCAAAGCCTCGGTTGCCCGCTCCCAGCCCTCGATGGTGCCGACATATTTTTCCGGTCTGGTCGAGAGAAAAACATCGTATTCGGAAAAACCGAAGGTTCTTAAGAAAAAGAGGTTGAATTCGATGGTTCTTGCCAACTCTTCCTCGAGCTGATCGGGGCGGCAGAAGATATGGGCATCGTCCTGTGTAAAGCCGCGCACCCGCATAAGCCCGTGAAGGACACCGGAACGCTCGTAGCGATAAACAGTACCGAGCTCAGCCCACCTGATGGGCAGGTCACGGTAGCTTCTGGTCCTCGAACGGTAGATCTGGATATGGAAAGGACAATTCATCGGTTTGATTTCGTATTCTACGTTTTCTATCGGCATGGGGCTGTACATATTTTCCGAGTAAAAGTCGGTATGTCCGGATGTCCGCCAGAGATCGAGTTTGGCTATATGAGGCGTGAAAACGATTTCGTAGCCGTTTTTAAGATGTTCTTCCTTCCAGAAAGACTCGATTATATTTCTTATCAGAGAGCCCCGGGGATGCCACAACACCAGGCCCGCTCCGACCGGATCGGCTATAGAAAACAGATCGAGATCGCGCCCCAGAAAACGATGGTCCCTCTTTTTCGCCTCCTCGATTTTCTTGAGATGCTCGTCGAGCATGTTCTTATCGGGAAAGGCGATCCCGTAGATTCGCTGGAGCATTTTGTTATTTTCATCGCCGCGCCAGTAGGCGCCCGCAACCGAAAGGAGTTTTATGGCCTTAATGAATCCAGTGGATGGAACATGCGGCCCCCGGCACATATCGATGAAATCGCCGTGGGAATAAAAGCTGATATTCTCATCCTCCATTTCGGAGGCCATCTCGGCCTTATAGATATCATTTTCCTTTTCGAACTCGGCGATAGCCTTTACCTTGCTTTTCTCGCTTCTTTCGAAGGAGAGGTTTTTTTTAACGATCTGTTGCATTTTCTTTTCGATGGCAACAAGATCATTGTCCGTCAGTTTATGCGGCAGATCCAGGTCGTAGTAAAATCTAAACGAGAAATCATCCGGTATGGCCGGCCCTATAGCCAGTTTGGTTTCAGGGAAAAGCTCCAGAACCGCCGATGCCATAAGGTGAGCCGACGAATGCCAGAAGGCCTCTTTTCCCTCCGGATCGTCAAAGGTGAGAATTCTAACGGAGCTATCTCTTGAGATCGGATAAGAAAGATCGACGACCCTGCCATCGACAACGGCAACCACGGCCTTTCTGGCCAGACTGTTGGAGATCGATTTTGCGATCTCCGCGGGGGTCAGCGGGCTGTCGAAATTCTTTACCGACTGATCTGGAAATTTGATTTTCATTTTCGCCATAAACAAAAATAGACTACTCCTGGAGAGCAGCCATAAATAATTTATCACCTTTGAAAAATATCTGCCACTCCTCCTCTAAGATGGTGGGCGATACTGGAATTGAACCAGTGACCCCTTGCATGTCAAGCAAGTACTCTAACCATCTGAGCTAATCGCCCTACATTCAGCAAGATCGGCCTTTCATCTACAACAATAAGAGGAGTGCAGCTATTTTCTGCCGAAATCCGCAGATCTAAGTTCTCCCTCCAGCGCTCTTGACGCACCCTCATCTCCTCCGGCTAAACGGCCGGATCAAACGCATTAAATATATCCCCGGCAAATATAATGGGCAAGAAAAAAATAGGGGCGTGTCGACATAAGTATCAGAATAATTTGGGGTCCACTGGAGTTTGAAGGGTAGTGCATCTGCTACGAGGCGCCCTGGGCCATTTTCAGGAATGTCTCGGCCTTTGTGTATTCGTCCTTTAATATCTCTATCAACTGGCTTTCCGATTCCGGACTCAGTTCGAGCGTATCCCAGACGACCTCGTAAAAGGGACTCATATTTTCGGGAAAACCACCATCTTCCGTCTCTATTCGATAGGCCAGGTGGTTGGCCAGGTGGATTAAGGCCGTGCTCTTCTCGCTTAATATGGCTTCACTATTGTGATGATTCAATATAGCCTTACAAATCGATTCTGGCAGATTCCATCTGGCCCCCAGATAGCTTCCGATATCAGCATGTGTGAAGCCCAAGATATCGTTTTCGGCATGATATTCCGGACATATCCCGTCGCTTTTAAGCAATTGGACTATTTTTTCATGTTCTTGAGGAAGATGGGAAATAATAATGAGCTTGCCGATGTCATGCAAAAGCCCAACGGAAAAGGATAGCTCAGCTTCTTGAAGCGACGGTAGTTTCTTTTTCCGACAGATAATCTTGGACATCAGGGCCACCGAAAGAGAATGCCGCCAGAAATTTTCGAGATAATCGATATCGAGTTTTGAGTTTTTGGAGAACATTTCGAAGACTGAAGCAGAAATCACCAATGATTTTACAGCCTCCAGACCGAGGATTACGATGGCCTGCTTGACGTTTGTAATGGTTCTGGGAATCCCGTAGAACGATGAATTCGTAAGCTTCAGGACCTTTGCCGTCAGCGCCGGATCCTCCGATATTATGGAGGCAATTTCATAGGCCGAGGTATCTGGATTATTGATTACTCTGGTAACCTGGGTGAATACGATGGGCGGTGTTGGCAGATTGTGAATCTTTCCAACAACGAGTTTTATCTTCTTTTCACTATCCACCGTTATGGGAGACATCGTCAGATCCCTTAGCGTTTCCGATGTTTAGCCTATCTATCAGCAAATCGGCCAGCTTCCCAAGGTGTTCAGGATTGTTATAGTATCCGGTGACGATTCTCAATCGCACCTCTGTTAATTTTTCAGCGCGATCGCCATTTGACAGGGTCTCAATCGCTTTTATGCCCGGAGACGTTTCAATTCGATCCGGAGCAGGTTGTTCGGCATAAGAACATGACTCCAGATCGGCGATTCCATTCTTGCCTGCGATGTTATTATACGTATTAAGACGAAGTCTTGATATATGGGATGCGGGGTGTTCAATGCGCGAACCATGATTCCCCAACTCCCTGGCCCGGGAAACCCTGTTCGCATAAGATGCCTCAGGCTTTCTGCCGGAAGATAATTCGATACGGTCGGTTTGCTTATGTTTAACGACCTGAGGGGTTTGTTTTTGTCCCTTTCCTTTATCCGGGGGCGGAAGAGCAGAATTGAATCCGTGAATTTTCATTATATAATATCCCTATATCTATTATCGGCGGAAAGATCTGAAAACTTTAATTTCGTTTGTCAACATAGATGGGGGGATTTGCAGAATACGGCCTGTACCCGTTGATCTGGCTCAGCGTAACGGTGCCTTCAAGTTTTTCCCTGATCTTTTGGCGCGCTTCCATAAGACGGTCAGCCAGCTCTTTGGTTAAAGCCTCGTTCTTCCTGGCAAATCCAATAGCTTTATTAAGGAGGTTTTTTAATTCTTTGCTCTCACGGCCGCCTTTTGTGATTTTTATGGAATCGGTCTCCGACTCCAGGCGTGCGATTTCATAATCTATGTCCTTCAAAGCGTCCACGATCTTATCGCCCTCATGGCATTTACTGTTAAGACCATCAATATCATTCTGCTCGAGAAGCTCGTTTCGTTCAAGAAGCAGCGTTTCCATTTTTTTAAAAAGAGCGCACTTGGATTCCAAAAGGCCTTTAAATTCATC
>CBEWDL010000055.1:0-18888 GCA_965555375.1 uncultured bacterium | reverse complement strand
CCTCGGAAATTATCCTCTCGATCAAATCGTCATCCAGAAATTTGATTTTCGGTCTCAAGTCCAACTCCTTCTAAATAACCAGCGACTTTCGAGCAGATAAAGGCAACCATTCGAATCCGAACCTGTGCGCCAGAACCATTTTGATTCGATCCTTAGACTTCAAATACGAATCTTTCCCGCTGTCGACCAAGCTTCTCTACATATACAAGCTCTGGATATCTCATACGCCGACATCCCTGCTTCGTCGTTCGATCAATATGACATCCCTCCAGATGCCTTTTGCGCTGCCCAGTTTTTCTCTGTATCCGACCTCCCTGAAGCCACAGGACTTAAAAAGAGAAATGCTGGCCTTATTTTCCGGAAACACTCCGGCGTCCAGGGTCCAGATCCCGGCTTTTTCGGATTCCTTAACCAGTTTCAAAAGTAAGGCTTTGCCTACGCCTTTCCCCCTTGCCCGGGAGGCCACATAGATGCTCACCTCGGCAACACCCGAATATGTGCATCGGCCGGAAACGGGGCTGAGAGCCGCCCAACCAATGACCTTTCCATCTGCCCGAGCTACGAGCCGGCATCCGGACAGATGGATCTTGTCCCATTCCCCTTCGCCCTGGGCTGAGGTTTCAAAGGTGGCGTTGCCGCCAGCGATACCCTCTTCGTAGATTCTTATTACCTCGCCCATATCGCTTCTTTCCATCTTTTGCACCGAAAAATCCATCTCATGCTATGCCTGCGGTCGTGTCATTGGCTGGACTATCGTGTTTCAAGGATCGTTGCTCCGGACTTTTCAATATCTAATAAAATCTCAGTAATGGTTTATCAATTCCCTCATCAACCCTTTGAGATGATAAATCTAATCTATTCGAAAAAGAACACAATGGATAATGCCCTCAATTAAGCGCGGCAGTCACGTGTTGTTAAGGTAATCGTTGGTCACGCTCTCGCAGTTACAGTCGAGATTAAGGCCTGCTATCTTGCCCTTACCATTCAAAACCATACCGGCCAAATTTCCTCTGGTAGTGTCACCTACGGCCGGGAAGCTGATCGTGCATCATCAGAAACGCCAGGACCGCTTGAATTAGAATCTAAGATACACATTTTGGTTCCGCAAGCTATTTAAGTCTCCAATTATTCGAGCACTTATTTACTGCTCCCTGTATAAACGCCGGATTTTCATACCGCAAACACCAGGAGATGTTTTTTTCACCTTTATGAAGGGGCAAATGATTTCGAGCTCCAACCCCTCTTTGTTCAAAAAGATCCTGAGGCTAAATATTCTGACATTTTTCCATTTCGCCCTAAACATTTTTGAGATTTTCTCGTATTAAAAATCGAGAGATCAGGGCTTTTTAGGCCTGAAAGGTTGGTCGCCATTGTTGAAAAAACCTGAAATTTTTCAAAGTCTATAGGTTATGGCAATAATCGTCTATTGCTATAGGCCTGACTGTGCTTGGGAGGAATTGAGATGAAGAGGTACTATAATTTTGTGCAGAACAAGTATATCGCGCTTTTTCTGTTAGCGGCGATTTGGCTTTTCTGCGCGGACGTATTTGCCACAAAATCTTTCCAACCTGTATTCAATCCAACTATTGAAGTCAAGAGGATCGGGAAAGCGATCAAGATCGACGGCGATTTGAGTGATCCCGGATGGGAAAATGCCAGCCAGGCCGATAACTTCGTCGAACGATGGCCCGGGGAAATGATCAAACCGGAGGTGGAAACCGAGGCCTATATTACTTATGATGAAAATAATCTGTATGTAGCCTTCATTTGCTACGACGATCCCTCCACCATCAGGGCCACAATGTGCCAGCGGGATCAGTTCTATGGGGATGATGCCGTTTCTCTGCTCATTGATACCTATGGCGATGCTGCGTGGGCTTATGAATTTTTCGTTAATCCCTACGGGGTTCAGAAAGACTATCTCTGGTCGAGAGTTCACGGCGAGGACCGGGGATATGATCTGATCTGGAAATCCGCCGCCAGGATTACCGACGATGGATATCAGGTCGAGATCGCCATACCCTTTGCGAGCATGCGCTTTCCCAATCAAGATGTTCAGACATGGAAGATGGATTTCTGGAGAAATCGCCCCAGGGAAAGCAATACCCAATACTCGTGGGCGGCCTATGATCGAAATGAACAGTGCTGGCCCTGTCAATGGGGGACGGTGAGCGGAATAAAAAACGTCCGTCCGGGGAAGGGATTCGAAATCCTGCCTACTCTTGTGGCTCACCAGACAAGCGAGCTTTCGGATTACAGCGACCACGAGTCGCCTTTCGCTGACGGCCGTGTTAAAAAAGAATTGTCGATAGGCGGAAAATATTCCGTGTCGTCCGACGTTACCGTTGAAGCCACCTACAATCCAGACTTCAGCCAGATTGAGTCCGATGCCGCCCAGATCGATGTTAATTCCACGATAGCCTTGTTTTATCCGGAACGGCGACCGTTTTTCCAGGAGGGTAGCGATATATTTCGAACAATATTTAATTCATTCTACACGCGCACTGTCAACGATCCCCAGTTCGCCGCTAAACTGACCGGCAGAATGAATCGAATGAGCATTGGCTTTTTATCGGCCCTGGATGAGAACACGCCATATATGATTCCCCTGGATGATAGAAGCATTATCGTCAATTCAGGAAAAAGTTATGTGAACGTATTAAGGATGTCCAGGACCTTTAGCGGCGATAATCACCTCGGTATTATCTTGACCGACCGAAGATTCGAAGACGACTTTTCCGGCGACGGTGGGTATGGATTTGTAGCCGGTATCGACGGCGATATCAGATTATCTCAAAACTACAGCGTAGTTGGACAGTTTATCACCAGCCATACAAAGGAGCCGGATGACAGCACCCTCACATCCGGCCTTGAGGACGTGTTATTTGATGACGGAAAATACACCGCCGCATTCGACGGCGAATCGTATTCAGGCGGGGCGTTTATTACGCAGTTCAGGAGACGCGGCCGTAATTGGGGCTTTACTGTAGATTACGATCAGGTTGATCCATCCTACAGAACCGAAACGGGCTACGATCCGTGGAATGACTACCGAAATTTCTCGGCATATTCCTGGTACAATTTCTATATAGATGGTGGCATATTTGAGAGAATAACTCCCCAGATCTATACCGACGGGAAATGGAGCTTCGGTAATGTAAATAAGTGGAAGAGAATCAATTTCAGCATCGATCATCACTTAAGGTTCGCCCAGACATATTTCATGGTATCATTCGGGACCGGTTCAGAGTTCTGGGCCGGCACCGACTACGATAACCTCTGGGATTTCGATTTGAACTTCGGGAGCAGCCTGAGCAGCAAAATAGGCTATGATGTTTTCTTCAGCCGGGAACGAAACGTTGCCCGATGGGCGCTCGCAAAGGGCAACGAAACCGAACTATACGCGGGACTCGATCTTAAGCCTTTAAACAGGCTTGTAATCGAGCCCAATATCAATTTTTCCAAGAGCACCGATGTCAACACCGGGGAGGAGCTGTATAACGGGTTTATAACAAGAACGAGAATCCGATTGCAGGCCAATAGAGAATTATCGATCAGACTCGTGGTTCAGTACAACGACTTCAGCGAAAAGTGGGAAATTGACCCATTGCTGACTTACCGGCTCAGTTCATTCTCGGTATTTTACGTCGGCTCGACCTACGATTATGATAAATTCACCGTTATTCCGGAAGATCGGTCGGATTGGAAACTCATTAATCGTCAGATTTTCATGAAGCTTCAGTACATGTTCAGGACTTAGACGGAGATTACTTCGTGCCGTCAGGTCATCTGACCTGGCGGTTTTTTATATCCCTTGAGATAAAATATTGTCTATTTACTGTAAGGCACAGTCAAAGCTGTATCGCTTCCCCCCTTCAGCCACGCAAATACCTCCTGATATCCCTGACATAACCCTATCCTTTCTTCGTTTCCAGTGGACTCTCGGTACTTTATTCGATTCTTTGCCAAACAATGTCGCTGATTCCCAACGTTTCGATTTATCGAGGCAACCCGCTAAAGACAAGATGTCAGGACATAAGGTGCTTATCGCGAGTTTCTGATAAGTTTCCGTGGCTTTCGGATAGAGTGATCGGCCATATATAGAACCGCATTTGAAAATCCAAAGAATAGCGAAGGTGGTCCGCCCTTCTTTGAATTGGTTTACTCTTTATGTTGCTATATTGCTGGATATGGATCGGGAAAAGGATTCAGGATGCCTCAGAAGCGCCTGGAGTTGAGAGCGTCATCAGCAAGCCAGCTTAAAATGTATTTTAATTAAAATCCCTGAATAATCCTGAAGGCTTTGAAACCGAGCGGGCTTTCTTATAATCGGATCAGATTCATGGAAATTATACGACTATACTTTTTTCGCATCGGCAAATGACTATCTGTCTGGGCGATGCCGGGTTAAAATCCGATTCGTCGAAATCACCGTATTTCTTTTCGATCACAAATCCATTATAATGGAGAAGCGTATCAAGTTCCTTGGGAAAGAGGATCCGCAAGTTGATATCTCTTACGAACTTCTCTGCCCCGTTCCCGATATCATAATGCCATTTGATGTAGTTTATCTGAATCGCTTTATCATAATGGTTGCTTTCGGTGATGACCACGGTTCCTTTACCATCGGGATCGGGATATTCGGCGATTGATACGCGTTCACTGGAATCTCTTGTTAAAACATCCAGACGAGGATTGAAAACCTCAATTACAAATTTGCCGTCTGGTGTTAAGTGTTTTTTTACACAGGAGAAGCAAGCCTCATAGCTTTCCAGATCATGAAGATGCAGGATTGAGTTGAATGGGAAAAAGATATAATTGAATTTTCTATTCAAATAAAAGTTTCGACAGTCTGCTTTTACCCATTGGATTTTGATTCCTTTAGATTCAGCCTTCTTCCTGGCGTCGGAAAGCATCGTATCCAGCACATCGATTCCGGTAATATCGATTCCCGCTTCAGCAAGGGGAATGGTAATCCTACCTGTGCCGCATCCCAGTTCGAGGGCTGGATCACCGTAAATTTCTATGTGATGCAAATAGAAGGGGATATCCGAAGCATGCCCCTTACCTTCAAGATCATAATGACGGCCATCCCAGTAAGTTTCTTGAAAATCTAATGGCTCCATGATTTCTCCGAGAAATAATCCCTACATATAATAGGTTTTATTGAACATTATGTCAATTTCTACAGTGGATTTACCCCCCAAATCGGTTCGATATTCGAGCTAATATATTACTCTATCGGGAAAAGGGGTCAGGATGAATGGGAAACGATCTGGGATTGGAAGCACTGTCAGCAAGCTAACCAAAATCGCATCTTAAGTCAGGCCCTCAAGGGATCGAGGGACGTTATGAAGGAGAAAACGGACTATTCTGGAATGGACGGGATAGTCATACACATTCCCTGGTAATTCTTTAGCGTATATTCTTTATCGGTCTTCTCGACCATATAATAATTGGGATTTATCGGGATCTTGCCTATATTAGTCGCCAGGACATACCTTGGAACAGCAAGGCCTGATATATACCCCTGAAGCGCATCTCTGATAAGTTCGGCTCCCTTTTCAACGGGCGTGCGAAAGTGATCAATCCCCGGCGCCGGTTCGCAATAAAAAACGTAGTAGGGTTTGACACGGATAGATAGCAGCTTACGGTGCAGCTCCCGGAAAGTGTCTATATCATCGTTAATGCCTTTCAAAAGGACAGCCTGATTTCCAACATTGACCCCGCAGGTGGTGAGATCATAGATAGCCTTGGCTGTATGTTCGGAGATCTCTTTAGGATGATTGCATTGAATGTTTATCCAGATGGGAACTCTGTGGTAACCCTCCAGGACTTTTCTCAGGGTGCCGGTAACCCTCTGGGGCAGGACAACAGGGGTTCTTGTATGAAATCTAATGATTTCAACATGGGGGATCTCTCGAGATCTTTTAACCAGATATCTTATTTTATCATCGTCAAGAAGAAAGGGCTCGCCTCCTGTAAATACAATATCCCGGATCGCTTCGTGTTCTTTTATCCAGTCAAGTCCTTTATCGACATCGAAACGCAGTTCAAGATCATTATCGATTGTAATTTCCCTGCGAAAGCAAAATCTGCAATAGCTGGGACATCGATCGACTACGGTGAAAGCAACTCTATCCCTGTATTGCCTGGAAATGCAATCCGGTCTTCCCTCATCGCGTTTCTCTTTCCATGCCAGGTATCCTTCCATCCCGTATTTATTCTCCAGTTCCTTCATCGAAGGAATAACCTGCCTGCGGATTGGGCAGTCAGGGTCCTCGCGATCCATCAGTGAGGCAAAATAAGGGGTAGTACCCCACCTCGTTTTAAGGGTGGTTATCGCCTTCTCTTCATCCGGCGTTACGTGGATGATCTTTTTTAGCTTCTCAAGAGTATTTACCGTGTCTCGTAACTGCCTTTGCCATTCTTCCATGCAATACCTCCAAACCTAAAGGTATATAGAATGATCTTCTCCTTAACAGATGGTCACAAGCCCAAGATACTCTTTTTGCCTGCGAAATCAACCGGCATCTCATGACTCGTTGAGGGGTGGCCTATTTGGCGGTTGTGAAAGACCCGGATATATTTGGAAATGCCTGGTATCGGGCGACCTTGTTCGCCTGGCAGTCACCTTTCGTCGTAAGAGGAACAGCCGCCGGCGAAATTCCCGATCGTGGCTCCGCCAGTCTCCGCCGTGGACGCTCCGGTAATTTCAAGCATGCCATCTTTTCCCGATGTCTGCAGAATCGGGGCAAGATCATGGCTTTCCATCACACGGGATACGAATAAAAAATATGCATTTTCCAAAAAGAACGCATAAATTTAATTGAATAAGGTGCGCTGAAGCCTTAAAGCTATTTGCAGTATGAGAATACTGATCGTAAACAACGTAAAAAAAGAGATATCCAGATTTACTGCCCCCATAGAGGATATCCTTGAGCGGATAAATATCCAGTTTAGAACAATACAGTATTCCAACTTATTGAAAACAGACCTCGATAGTTTTAACGGGATAATCCTGAGTGCCTCGCCTCACGGCGACGATATTGTGGAACATCATCAGAAATATTACCAATCGGTAAAATCGTCAGCCGTGCCAGTATTTGGAATTTGTGCCGGTCACCAGATAATTGGAAGACTATTCGGGGCGGATCTAATCAGAGGTGAGGAAAAAGAGATCGGATCACACTATGTAGAAATTGATCGAAAAGACCCGATTTTCAAAGGATATGGGAAAAGATTTCTCGTTGAGCAAGACCACAACGATTCAATTACTCTTCCCGAAGATTTCATATTGCTTGCTCACTCCAGGAAATGCCGAGTTCAGGTCATGAGACATAAATTCAGGCTGATTTTTACGACGCAGTTTCATGCGGAGCTTTCCAACAGAGAACTGATCTTAAACTTCGTAGATCTGGCCGGGTGATCGTCACGAGAGGCCAGCTTCTCTCAGATAGGCGGCAAGCTATTATAAGTTCCGGTTTTTGATCAACATAGAAAGGGTTGTTTGTAATTACCCTGACTGAGTAGTGATAGGCGATAAGCAGGATTTTGGCTAATCGCCTTTGTTCTTATATTTATAAAAAATTAAAAAAGCAGCAAGCAATCCTGAAATAATCAGTCCTATGTCCTCAAAAATGCCATGATACACCGCCAAAAAACCCGGCAAAGAGCAAAGCGTCGGAATTATGATAATATACCTCGAGAATTTTCTGTCTGCCCAGAGCAATAATCCAAATGTAAATATTATAGTAGGGCATGGAACCAGGCCGAACGGGAAAAAACGAGGATAAGTATGGCCTATAAATAACCCCACAAAAGGATAGCCAATCATTGAATAAAATATCAGAAGAATACCGAAGATTGAATAAAAATCCGGTTTAAATGAAAACGAAATATTCTGCCTGAAAAAACTGTTTAAAAAGATCAGACCCTGTATGATAATCATTACTCCGAATATATATGCAGGTTCATAAGTTTTGCTCCAATATATCAGACAAAAAACCATTCCAATCCATAACCAGTAAATTGAAAGAATAAGAGAGATAATTCTGTTTGAATATTTAGTGCTTTTAATCGCCAGTACAACGGCAAGTATACCTAATATATATGAGAATACCTGAAGAGGCCAGATATCGAGATTGTAGTTTTCTAAAGTTAGTAAAAAATCTTCGATTGTGATTTTAAAACTCATTTTCGACCCTGTGCGCTTTAAGGTCAATCACGACGTTCTTCGTAAAATATTGGGAGATATTTTAAATTTTCGCAAGAAAAATATTTCTCCATGCTGTATTTTTACGTGGCTCTCCAGAATCTCATTCTTTCCACAAGTTAGTTCCGGACGACGACTCGTTAAGTTAACGGGGTTGAATGATTTTGGCCTCATATTTATATTGGAGCTATTGAATAAAACGATTGGAGGGAATTCCGTGAAAAGGTCTATCTTACTCCCGGCGGACGCAATCATTAATCTCATCTTGGGTATTATTCTACTATTATATCCGCTGGGTATTGCAGAGAGGATAGGAATCCCATTGGTTGAGAATTCATTCTATCCAGGCATCCTCGGGGCAGTGCTCGCAGGGATCGGAATCGCATTACTTCTCGAATGGTCGGAAAGGTTCCCGGGTCTGGTTGGCTCAGGTTTGGGAGGGGCTGTCAGTATTAATCTTTGTGACGGCCTGGCACTTATAGTATGCCTGATTTGTGGAAACCTGAATATACCTTTGCGGGGTCATATTATTCTCTGGACGTTGGCCGTTATCATCTTTGGCATCAGCTTTTTCGAGCTGCTATTTCATCTGAAGCGGCCCGGGTCTGCAGGACCAGATCGAACATAGCCGTCTATATAAGATGAACGTACCAGGAGCTTCAGGGGGCCTGTGCGCGAATTAAAATGCAGCAACCCATGGCTGACATTGTCATTCCCTCGTAATTTCTTGTAATATAATTGCTTACATAAGAAAGCGGGGCGGGTCAGGCTGCCTTCGGCTCATAAGGGAAAAACCGCTTGCGGAATCCTGAGGGAAAAACTGGTTAGTAATTTATATTTGTCAAAGTCCTGGCCAAAACAGGCGTTTCCGTTAATACCGATTGCCTCAAAGGTTAGCAAATGAGACGGGCAGGAGACTGAGTCAATCCCCTGCCCGGTTTGTTGACCGATGAATAATTCCGAATAACTCAAGTTATCAGTTATCAGGATACTCGTCGGTGGTGTAACTGTCGATACCGAACTCCCACGCGGCAACAGGCTCCAGATAGGTTCCGTTATGCCGTTTCAGGACGAAGCGGTTGTACTTCTGCCATAATGCCGCCGCCTTTCCCGGCGCTGTGTTGATGGATGATGTAACCTCTGTTTCCTCAAGTTCCGAAATTGAGGTTTGTGTTTCATACCCGAATGATGTGCTTACCGTTGCTGAGATACTGCCCGAGAAGAATCCAATACTGACACCCGCTTCGGCAGTTACCGAGACGGATGTTTCTTCCCAGAATGTTTCGCTTTCTGTAGTGGTAACTCCAGACCTGATTAGCACCGAGTTTGTCTGGATTTCGGAGGTCTGATTGTGGTTATGATACAGCAACTTGTAGAAAACATGGCGCTCCAGGCGGTAAAATGGCGAGTTGGCGATCCTCCATTGGACATTGTCGCCATATATAACGTCGTTAACTATGGTGCATGGGGCAAGCATAGCCCTCGCCATCAGCGGAACTGTCTCCTCGGGTGGTGTATCATATCCATTCAATTGTGGAACGTAGGTCTGATACGGCGCCTCGGCTAACATCGGTAATTCCACCTTCAGAACATTCATCACCTGGTGAAACTCCGGTTGATGCCAGTAATTCCAGGCGACGAAAGTTCCGGTTTCCAGATAGGCCATTGAGTGAGGCCCGGCTTCCGGCGGATAAATCTTCCAGCATCCTAAATCCCAGGGCATGCCGGATTCATCATCATTCCAGATAAAACTGCCCGCGTCCCCCAGAGTTGTCAGATCTTCGCGGACGCACACGACATCGCTCAGACTCGGCTTCTCAGGGCCGGTCTGGGCAACGATACCCATCGCCATGTACCCGTCGGGTGGAATCGGGATCCAGAAGGTGGCCAAGGTATCATAATAAAACAGGGATCCTACGCGGTAAAACCATAAAAGGCTATAGTCCACAGGTTCGGCCAAAGCATCTGAGCCATCTTTCTCTTTCACCACCATCATGGCATAATTGCCATCGGGATTCGAGTAGCCTGGAAATCCAAGTGAGCCGAGGGCACGAAAACCGTCTTCGGTCAAGGGGTGATAGAAAGACCCATCGTGAACACATCCACTTCCCTGATCATGCCAGCGATACTGATAGGTATCGACGAAAGTGATCAGCAATTCGCCGACGTCCAGAACGTAATGATTATAGACCTGAACCGGTATGGATTTTGTCTGTCCACTGCCGCTCATGACCGTCACGGCGGTTGTTCCGTAACTGACTCCGGTTATATGTATCGATGAATCATCCTGCATCACGGTGGCGATATCCGGATCATCGCAAGTTGCCTCGAACGTATCGGGTAGACCATTCGGGTCGACGGCCGTTATTTCGATCGTCTCGGTTCCCCCGGGTATCACCGATACGCATATCAGGCTTGAGAGTATCGACGACTGACCGCCGCCTTCACTCCGGGTAGAGGATTTATCGCAGCCGCAGATGATAGCAATCAATAGCGCTGCACCGATCCAGCCTTTCAAAAACTTGAGACCAACCATAGGGAACCTCCTTTGCTTATGCCGTTAATCGAATTCGGTCCCGGCCAATCCAGGGCGATTCACGAAAGTTCGGTTTGAGCCTTATCGAATATCGGCTTCTCTTCTGTTTACAGGGGGGCCTTATTAAAGATTAGCGCGTGCGCTGCCAATCAAAGTCGGCCATGAAGTCCCCTAATTTTTGCCAGAGTGACTCTAAGTCACAGCGCATCAGAATAAGATCCTGCTTTGCGCCGTCAATATCTCTCACATAGTCGTGCAGGATGGCATCTTGATGGAAGCCGAGCCTTTCAAGAATACTCCGGGCTCTGGCCTGTGGTGCCATGAACCTTGCGAGGATCTCCTCGACCTTCTTGCTGGCCGCCATCGCAAAGAGCTCACGAGCCATCAACAGGCCAAGCCCCCGGTGCTGAAATGGATGAGCTACAATTAACCGCAATTCCGCTATATGTTTTTCCCAGTCTTGAATTTCTCGCTCCAGAGATCCATCGGCTACAATTTCCCCTTCGACAACAGCCACCAACCGACCGACCTCTCCTGATTCCATGGCATTTATTCTTCGTTCAACAACTTCACGTTTTGTAACATCGACGCGAAGGTAGGCTCTATCCTCTTTGGGAAGTCCCCGGAAAAAGGCAAGAGATCTGTCTATGTCGTCTTTTCTCAGCTCCCTGATGAGAACTTCACTGCCATCCTTCAATTTCACATTCTTTTCCATGTCTACGTCCTGTTTTTTATGGGAGGTTAGTAAAATTCTCTGGCACTGCTTCGCATTTCCCTATTTTTTTGGGTATTCGTCATTTGTTTCTCCCCCATTTATCATCATAAAATGGTGACTTATAATAGTCACTATTCAACAATACATCAACAAAAAACCGCCTGGATAGGATGATCTGCTGCTACCTGAGAGATCTGACATCTGAAAAATCATATTCGAGGGATCAATCGTAGCTGACGAACCATTCGGGGGCGAGCCTTCTGGTGGCTTTCACAATACGCCTGTCTTTTTCTATTAGAGCGCCACGCCCGATCAGGGTTTCGATGACGTTGCTCAAGAGAACCATCTTGTCGTGAATCGGTATTAGCGCCGAATAATATTCATTAATGAACATAAGACGATATCGTTTTCGGATTCTCTCGTCGGCCAGCATTCCGCCGATGGTTCTTTCCATCTCATCGTCGGCAAGATCGGTTAAGGCCTCTTTAGGAGACTTCATCGATTCCGCTGTAGCTTGCAGATTTTTATCGCAACGGAATGTTAACTGCCAGCAATCCATCAGCCCCAGCGAATTAATTGTTAGTACGTTGACGGATATCAATTTATCGGTGGTGTCGATTCCGACCCCCTTCATGAAAGGCAAAAAGTAATTATCGGTGATGGTGCCAAAAGCGCTAATTCCTCCCTTAAAAGGATCTTCGAGGATGTCCTCGATAGTGAAATACGGCTTCTGTTCAAAACGGGCATCCTGAATCAGCATGTATTCCTCTTCGGTATAATGGAATCGCTCTCTCCATAGTTGCTCGGGCGTGAGGCTTTCGCTTGCGAGTGATGAATGGCTGGTAAGCATCCCGATGGCCTGACCGCCTCGCCAGACTAGAGGCAGCACCCCTACAGCCCATTCCGCGGAGCCGCCGATATCGCCTATCATCGACATCAAACCTCGGTTGTCGGGAAATTCGAGATTCTCAAGACCGAGCACCAGGGCAGGGAATAGGTCGCCATCCTTATCGTATGGAGTCGTCACTCCGGCCTTGTTTAATATGTCCATGGCGGGATAGTGCCTTTTGCGATCCAGGAAGTAAGAGCTCAATCGGCCTATATCCGAGAGTCCATAAGAATCGGCGATAATTTCAGCCGCATCGGTTAATGTTGCCTCACGTGGATTGAATTCCTCGAAAAATGCGCCTCCCATCCAGCGCTGGACATAGATGTCCGGCAGGTGTCTTTTCACTCCCGATTCGGTGAGGAATAATGCTGTCAGGCTGGAATGATCCCCATTTATGGATTTTGTCGTCCCGTCAATAACATCATTGCCCATGGAAAGCAGGGTGATATTTTTATCCATCGGCAGGCCGTATCGGGCACGATGTTTATCCTTGCCGAACAACGCCCCGACGGCTATGGTGGGATTTCCGCCTGCCTCTTTGCCGGGTTTAACCCGGACTCCTTCAGTGATTGTCGATTCTATAAGAACCTCCTCGGGCATCGGAAGGGATTCTGTTGTATTTTGTAAAACCTCGGCCATAATCTGGGCTGCCGTCCTGTCGTTAGCTCTCTTAAGCTCGTTTTTCAGATCCTTTGTGACCTCGTCTTTTGGGACCTTTTTCAAGCTGCCGCGGCCATTTAGAGCCACGGCCACCGCCGATAACGCTGCCGATAAGATCACCGATTCCCGAATTTGCCTGTTGCGAAGCGCGCCCAGGTTAGACCTGTTGTTAGGTTGATCAGCCAGACTGCGAATATCAGCTCCTGCAAGAGAAATATCATATTGGGAAAAAACCGCATGGTGACGGTTGTTGAACTCGATCACCCGATCGGAATCTAATGCCATTGTCTTCGTGGCTCCGTTATATTTCAGACGCTTATCTGCTATATTGAAGCGCATTTCGACGGTCATAGAACCTCCATTCTGAACCCAATCTTCGCTTGCCTGTGTTCTTACGAAGCATCAAGGGCAATTCCATCTCAAGATAATGAATTATGTTCTTATTTTCAAGTTCATAATAATGATGGCAAGCTGGTCACGATGTCTGCTGTAATTTTATTTGGACGGGGGCCGGGTTTTGGTATAATAATGTCTCGCGTGTGGGGGATTCGAATTTTTTGCGGTCATGCGAGATCGGATGTTTGTTCTTTAAAAGCTGAGTCGGACAATTGTGCTTTGAATCCCGCAGGTACTTCGCAGGGCGGCAGGAGCTAATAGTAGAGATATTCGAGATTGGAAAAGAATGTCATCACGGATGTACAATAAGGGAAACCGTGGGCGATTGCATCATGCCCAGGGAAGGTGTCTTCGCGCGGGCGCTGAGCGGGGCGAGGTCAGGGAGGACGATTATATTCGTGTAATAAGCTGATATGATAAGTCTTCAGGAAGCTCACGAGAAAATTGAAAAGACGGTGGAGAAACTTCCATCCCGAGAGGCTCGGCTATCCAGCGTTACCGGCTGTATGTTAGCCGAGGAGATCGTGGCATCAATTAACGTGCCCGATTTCCCCAGCTCCGCAATGGACGGTATCGCAGTCCACATCGATGATTTGAAGGGCGACGGCCCCTGGCGGTTGCCGGTTCAAAGAATCATAGAAGCAGGCAATGCGGATCAAGATGCCCTTGCGCCTGGCGAGGCGGTGAAGATCATGACGGGCGCTCCATTGCCGGACGGAGCGGATACCGTTGTGCCGGTCGAATTGGTAAGCTTTGAGTCCGGATACGCAATCTTGAAAGATCGCCCTGCAAAAGGCCAGTATGCTCGCCCTTCAGGGAATGATATTCGTAAAGGGCAGATTCTTTTTAAAAAAGGTAAGGTTTTATTGCCAATTGAGGTGGCCATTCTGGCCTTGTTAGGACTGCCGGCAGTGAAGGTTGTGCCCAGGCCAAGGATAGCATTAATCTCTACCGGTTCCGAGATCGTTGAGCCGGGAAGGAGATTACAGCGGGGACAGATTTATGATTCCAACTACGCCTTCCTGCGGTCAATACTGATTCACGATGGCCATCGTCCGAACGAACGAAGACGTATGATCGAGGATGAGCCTGGCATTATCTCAGAGGCATTGGAAAAATCCGGAGAGGGAAACGACTTAATTGTGACGACGGGTGCCGTGTCAGCGGGAGATTTCGATTTTATCCCCCGGGAAATCGAACGGCTGGGAGGAGAAATAATTTTTCATAAAGTAAAAATAAGGCCGGGAAAGCCGGTTCTTCTGGCCCGGATGGATAAGTCCTGGCTGGTGGGGCTTCCAGGTAGTCCTGTAAGCGTGGTGGTCTGCTATCATCTGTTTGTTCGTCGGGTGATCTCCCGCTTGATGGGGACTCCATATAAGCCTGAGGGCTTAATGGTTAGGTTGGGTAAAGAAATGGTAGTCAAGGGAGATCGTTGTATGATAATCGGCGCCAAATTTGAGGAGAAATCGGATGGCGTAGTCGCCCATCCGACCACCCGCCAAACTTCGGGCAGGCTATCCTCGTTAGAAGGTATTGACGGGTTCATCCAGCTTGAAGGTGGCTCGAGAACCGTTTCTATAGGTTCGGAGGTATATGGGGAGTGGTTGTATTGAGTGAGTATTATTGGGATGTTAGGGATATGGGGAATATTCCATGAGTCGAGGGATGGCGTTTTTCCTGTAAATAACCGGGGCCGTAAAATAATGGAAAGACAATTGACGCCATTTATAGAGCTATCATTACCTTAAATTAAAAGAAGCCGGGGTCAAGCCCGGCTTCCCCTATCATCTGAATTATGGCTAATTCTGAAATAAGGCTTCTAATTCGTTATCAGTGAGATATTCTTTCCCGCTATCGGCAATCTGCACAACCTGACTCCCGATTTTCAATCGCACCTCGTCGCCCAATGCCAGATATCGTCCAAGTGAAGGATCTTTTTCCAATAGTTGGAAATATGCCGGGGAGAATCGCTTTATCTGGATATCGAAAATGTCATCTTTCAGGTCTCCCTGTATCCAGTTGTTGCCTGACTGGAAGAAAGCCTGAGCGCCCACCTGGGCGATATTGGTGAATTTCTTCATTTCTCCTCCGATATTAACTTCCCCTTCAGGCGTGATCTGGGTCCGGCCCCTCTGGGATAGGAGATCTTGAGATTGAGTTACTGCCGATTTGCCGACCTGCTCTGCCGCGAGATAATCCATTGATTCCCGAAGCTTCTTCGATACCTCGGGAGCGGGCATGTACCAGAATCTATCGTGCCTTCTATGTTCGTCTCCGGTTACCAGGAAGGAGGTGTATTCGGTGATAATCCCATATTTTTTGGATAGCTCCACCACCTCGGTTAAAAGCTCATCGGATGTACCATGCAGGCGCATCTGCTGGAGGAGGTGACCGATGCGGCGGTTGGCCCAGAGCAAAGCAATGTATTCGTCCTTTGTGGAACCGCTGGAGAATGTGATCGGAAATTCGTATGTTACGTCATTCCCGCCGGCTTTTCCGGATAAAACCGCATGCGATCTGCCGTTCCCCTGGAAGCGTCCGGCTATGACAATCTCAGAGCCATAGAATAGATCAGGCAGAGGATCCGGGTATACATTATAGGTTGTCATGGGATTGAAGACGAGGGCCAGATCAGTGAGGGCGGGATGACTTATCTTGCTGGCCAATCGGGATACTTTGATCTCGATATCCTCGCCGGGGAGGACGTATTCGGCAGCCCCCTTATTATCCTCGGACAGACGGTCGAGAAGATGGGCGTTGACATCATACCCCACACCGAATACGAACAGTCGAGCGCGACCCTCATTCAAGGCGGTTGTGTTCCGTATGATGTCGTCAATATTGGTATTGCCGGATGTCGGGAGGCCATCGGTTAAGAAGATAATGTATGTGGGATCGCCGTCCGATACTATCATGCGGCAGGCAGTATCAAGAGCATCGTAGATGTCGGTGCCTCCGGAGGCATCCAATCGCTCGGCAAATACCGTGGCCGCTTCTATATTGCTCTTGTCGGCTTTGATGAGTTCCGGCCTATAAGGCCTGACCGCATCATCGTAATCGATGACAGCGAAATCGTCACCGGCGTTCAGACCGAGCAGACAGAATTTCAAAGCATCTATAGCCTGACGCATCTTCTCGCCGCGCATGCTGCCCGAGGAATCGAGAATAAGAATGACATTCTTATCAACACTTTGCAGGCGGCTTTCGAGAGGAGGAGAGAAGATTCCCAGAAAGTACCCGTCATCGGAACCGGGCTCTTGATAGGACAAGAGATGGAACCCAAAATCCCTGTTCTGCCGGGTAAAATGAAGAAGGAAATCCTTATCCGGTCTGGTGTTTTTTTCGTAAAATGATGCCACTATCGACCTGTCGCTGAGCCGTTCGGTTGTGATTGTGTGTGTCGGGCAATAGACAGAACCGATATTCTCGAACGAATTAATCTTAAGATCAATTTTACATTCTTCGAGATTGGAGCCGGAATATTTCTCAGTATTCAGCGGATATAGGTATTCCACAGTGCCGTTGTCTGATTTCAAAGTCTGCTCGTACTCGATCTTTATCCGCACTTCGCCCCGGGCCGGGATGGGGAAAATCCTCAGCCGATACATGCCTTTGCCGGCATATTCAAGAAGGGCGGGGTCTTTGAGCTTGCGGACGATGTCCTCGTAAATTCGTCTGGCCTGATCAGCATCAAGAAGTTCAGCCTCCATCTTGTGTCCCCCCAGCCAGGCCGTAAAGCGGCTGAGGGCTGCGCCCTCGGGCATGGGGAATATATAGTCGGCCTCCAGATCGCGATTGTAGGGGTTGACGAACACCTGATCGATCTTCGTTAAGGCGATAGGGTCATTTATCTCCACGTCGACATGGTGGTATTTGACATTCACCGCCGGGCGGGGGGGCATCCACGGCATAGGGCGTGGAATTATAAAGCCGTCGGCGACAGCAGAGCCTGTCATCGCCAGGGCAAATATCATGAGTGAGAATAACCGTCTCATTTTCATCCTCCATCGTTTATGGTTAAGCAGGCAAGCTCGCCGTTGTCTTTCTGATCTGTTATACGTCGGAGCTTTATATATATTCCATTTTTTATGATAAGCTGTTTGTGGGCTTGAGCTCGGGGACTGAAATCAGGGGGCTGTAAAGAATTCTAACTCATTGGGCTTTCGGCCGACGCACCGGGACAAATCGATTTGTGATTACTCTTTATGCTTGATCAAGTTAACCAGGGCGGGGAGAAATATTACGGTGGTGATGAAACATGCCGCCACACCCAGCACAAGCAGGGCGCTGAGACTGTTAAAACCACGGTATTTGGCGATCATGAGCGAACCGAACCCGGCCATGGTAGTCAAAGACGTGAGCAAGATTGCTCTGCCGGTGCTCTGCATAACAGTCCTCGTTTGCCCCCAGCCCTCAACACGGTATCGGTGCAGGAGATGCACACCGTCATCGATACCAATCCCGATTATCATGGGAATGCCCATTACGTTGACGACGGTGAGAGGAATCCCGAAGATAGACAGAAGTCCAACCATCCAGACTGCGCCGCTGACCAGCGGCAGCATAGCCAGCAACGCCAGTTTCAGCCGCCGGAAATCTATCCAGAGCAAAATGAAAACCACGGCCAGTGCCAGTGTTGCGGCACGTTTGCCGTCCTCGCCGACTAATTCTATCAACCGCAGAAACAATGGCGGCATGCCGGTGATCTTCTCGCTTATCCCTTCCATCTGGGCGGTAAAACGCCGCATAAACTCGATATTCCAAACCTCTTCCTCAGGAGTAATCGTAACCAGGTATCTATCTTTGCTTTTGCTTAAGAACCTGCTGCTTATAGATTCGGGCAGGTTTTGCAGAGAAATGCGACTCGTATCCGCCATCTGCAATGCCAATTGCCTCAGCACTGGCCGGTAGCCGTCTTGGAAATGGTTCAAACCTGCGGACGCCTTCCCGGGATCATTTCTAATATTCTCAATCAGTTCGATTATCATGTTTCTACTGCCTGCCTTCTCAGGGTCACCGATTATGCGAGCGCATTTGCCATCTACTCTTTCCTGGCCGCCAAGGAAAGCCATCTGTCCCAGTTCGTATATGTTCATTTCCAGACGGTCGAGCTGTCCGATCAGGAGATCTATATTTTTTCCCGCAAGCGATGAGGAGTTTTTTTGCTTCTGTAGATGGGAACGTATTGCCAGAATATGCGGTATTCGCCTGGCCTGCTCCTCGGGAGAGGGTATGAATTCCGATATACTCTCCACCATGCCCACCGATGGCACCTTCTTGGCCTTCTCGGCTATTTCTCTGGCCTCTTCGACCGACGATGTTGTGATCATAACGAAGTCCGAACTCATATCGAAGGCCGCCAGTAACGAATCCCCCAGGGTAACTGACGGAATCCCCTCGGGTTCCATATTCAGATAGTTGTAATCGAATTCGACATTGAGGGCTTTGTAGAACATGGCCGCACTCAGGATTATGGC
>CBEWDL010000054.1:0-19001 GCA_965555375.1 uncultured bacterium | reverse complement strand
CCGGTTCTGGCTCCGCTTTTTTTGGGCTTTTCTTGCAAGGTGGTGACCGGGCGGTAGAAATTCGAAAACAGTTGAGCCTTGAATGCAAGGTCTTTTATTGCAGGCCGATATTGCTGTAACCGTTTTACTCTTAAAGAGTTATGAAGAGGTCTGCGGGCACGATCGGCAGGCATTCGGTCATAGATGGAGTGGCTGAACTGCTCTGGGGCTTTACATCGCGCGGGAGGAATCGTGGAGATTACAGAGATCAGGGTTTCGCTAAGAAACGAAGACAGGTTGAAGGCCTTCGCCAATGTCACCTTCGACAACGCCTTCGTGATCCGAGGGATGAAAATAATCAACGGCAACAAGGGATTTTTCTTAAGCATGCCCTCGAAAAAGCGTCCTGACGGCACCTATCAGGATATCGCGCATCCTGTCAACAGCGAAATGCGGCGCCTGCTGGAAGAGAGAGTGTTGGAGGCATACGAAGAGGAGCTAGCCCAAAAGGTTCAAAGTCAGAGCATTGACATATCCTGACCGGATCAATAGCCAGCCCTTCCCCAAGACATTGACCGCACCTGGCGGTTTTTCTCGATATCGCTAATCTGAGTAGATTCCCATAAGCTTCTATTAAGAACATCATTTATTTATATCGATATCTGAATCAATCGATTTGACCCGGCATGTTTTTGAAACCGGAAATGCGGGAAAACTGTTTTACGAAGGGGATTAGTTCTGTTTTCAAGGAGTAAGAGGAAATGCCGGAGAGATCTGAGGATTGGGAAAGACAGTCGACGGCATTTACATCGGATAATTTGATTTGTGCCACCGGGATTGATTAATTATATTTACCAATTGAAAGAATAGACCTGACCAAGGAGAAAATGAATGCGTAGTGTTTTATTGGCTTTGATTCTCGCCATAATTGCGACCCCTTCTATCTTGTCTGCCCAGGAGGGTGGCGCCTTCGTCGGATCACTGGGGATGGGTATCACCTCTGCCCAGGGCGACTTCGCCGACGCCGTCTACGGGTTTTCCGGCGGTTCCGGATTCGGCCTGGAAGGCGAATTGTCATATTATCTCTGGGGTGGCTTTGGCATTGGTGGATTCGCTAACTACCTGAGGTTTGGTTCATCATACGAGACTGCCCAGGGCCGCTTGAGCTTCGATTACAGTCAGATCGGGGGCCTGGGCAAGATGAACTTTATCGGACTTTCGAATGGCACGATTTATCTTATGGGGGGCGGCGGGATATTCACTCCGAGCGCCTACTATTATGTGCCCGATAATTCGAGAGATGAGGCTGGCGTTGATAGAGGGTACTTTGGATTCGGAGGTATCGGCCTAAAAAGCTTCACCGATCGGCGGATCTTATATGAGCTGGAGTTCAGGTACAATATCGCTCGCGCCGATTACACGCTCGATGAAATCACCTCCAATGTCTGGGATTTCGCCTATGTCGGGGTAAAGCTCTCGTTCGCGTCGAAGGGCAAAGAAGCCCCGCCAAGATATTAGGTAAGATTGATCGGCTCCATTTCGGAGCCTTTTCTTTGAGAAAACGGTTGCGGATCGCTTCTGCAAACGGTTGGTTATAGCATGATAACCGTGGCGGCATCGCCCTCGAAATCTTTGTTTTTTGCGATCATGTTGTATCCTGTCATTAGCATAGCACAATCCATCGTGCTCGAGGATGAGAGCAACGATATTAAGCTGACCACCGAGACGAGAAATATCGATTCACCTCAGAAGCCTATCGATTCTGCTGTAGAGATTGCGCCGGAGGCGGTTTCCACCGAAATATTAAAAAGCTCTCTATCGCCCGGTTTTCCGGTTTTCGAGATGCTTGAAGATCGCGATATGAGGGGTGATGATTATGTAGCCTCGATTGATCTGGGCAGGCTGATATGGTCCGGAGACGGATTTGGTGAAACTGAAAACCCTGCTGGCCACGTGATGTTGGGAATCAGACGGCCGTATTATCGCCTCGATGAGGATATAAGGCTGGCCGGTCTGGTGGATCTGAATGCGGGGGGATCGCTGGCCGGCCTGGGCAATTTGGCGACCATAACCTTCCGTTACGATCTCCGAAAGGATTACGATAGCCGTTCGGTCAAGATGTCGATGTTTTTCGTGTATGTCTCGTATAAAGTCAGCATCCCTTTCGGCGGCCACACTGATGAGCGGGATCGATAACGGTCATTTTATTATATTAAAATAAGCCAATAGTTGCCTTAATGCTGAAGCCAGATAGGCTGGGATAAACAAGGCCTGCCGGAAACTGTAAAAAAAGACAATATAAAACTTTTGCCGCCCTATAATTTCTTGTGTTTTAGAGGGTTACAGATGGAAATTTTCTATTATTTAGTTGAAATCCCAAAATTTTTTGCGTATAATATGTTTTTGGAGAATATTTACAAGGAGCAAGATTAAATGCCGCTTGAATCTGAAAAGATTTCGCTGGTTTCTATCGAAGAGGAAATGAAGTCTTCTTATATCGATTACTCTATGTCGGTCATAACCAACCGCGCTCTTCCCGATGTTCGCGACGGTTTGAAGCCATCCAATAGACGTATCCTGGTGGCCATGAGGGATCTGAACCTGGCCCCGGGCAGGCCGTTTCGCAAATGCGCCAAGATCGCCGGCGATACATCCGGCAACTACCATCCTCATGGTGAGCAGGTCGTCTATCCCACTCTGGTAAGGATGGCGCAAGATTTCAATATGAGATATCTGCTCGTGAACGGCCAGGGTAATTTCGGCTCCATCGACGGCGACTCTGCAGCGGCCATGAGATATACAGAGGCTCGCCTGACCCCTGTGGCCATGGAGATGCTTACCGATCTGGAAAAAGATACAGTGGCGATGATACCAAATTACGACGAGACCCGGAAGGAACCGACGGTATTGACCTCGAAATTCCCCAACCTTATCTGCAACGGATCATCGGGGATTGCGGTCGGGATGGCCACGAATATACCACCGCATAACTTAAATGAAACCGTCGATGGCCTCTGCACCCTGATAGATAACCCCGATCTACCGGTGGAAGATCTATCGGAATATATCAAGGGACCGGATTTCCCTACCGGCGGGATCGTCTTTGGAATGCCCGGTATGCGAAGCGGCTATCTTACAGGGAGAGGCAGATTCTTCATTCGAGCCAAGGCGAATGTGGAGGTTCAGAAAAATGGCCGTGAAAGCATAATCATCACTGAGATTCCCTATCAAATAAACAAATCGAATCTCCTCGAGAAGATCGCCGATCTGGTCAGGGAGAAAAGGATTGACGGTATCTCTGATCTGCGCGACGAATCGGATCGGGATGGTATGCGGATCGTGGTGGAGTTGAAAAAGGACGCCCAGGCGGAAGTGGCCTTAAACCGGCTCTTCAAGTTGACCCAGATGCAGACCACCTATGGCATGAACATGCTGGCCCTGGTGGGTGGGCAGCCCCGGATTTTGAACTTAAAAGACCTCTTGCAGCATTTCATAGATCACCGTCACGAAATCATCGTTAAGCGAACCGAGTTCGATTTAAATGAGGCCGAAAAGCGAGCGCATATCCTCGAAGGCTACAAAACGGCTCTGGACAATATCGATGCCGTTATTGAGTTGATCAAAAAGTCTAAGGATCCGGCGGCGGCAAAGCAAGGGCTGATGAAGCAATTTGAGCTCTCCGAGGTTCAGGCTCAGGCCATACTCGATATGCGTCTACAGAGGCTTACCGGACTGGAACGTGATAAGATCGTGGCCGAGTACGAGCAGATCATAAAACTGATAGAGGAACTTAAAGGTATTCTAGCCTCGAAAGAACGTCGCATGCAGATCTTAAAAGACGAATTCCTCGAGCTTAAAGACAGATTTGGCGACTCGCGGCGAACCCAGATCATCGAAGAAGAGATTGATGATGATTTCTCTATCGAGGATCTGATCGCTGAGGAGGATATGATCGTCACCATCTCGCATGCCGGGTATATCAAGAGGCTTTCGATATCGGCCTATCGTCGGCAAACCAGGGGCACCAGAGGCGTCAGAGGTATGGAGACCAAAGAGGAAGATTTCGTCGAGCATATGTTCGTGGCCTCCACCCATCATTATATACTCTTCTTTACGCGCAAAGGGCAGTGCTACTGGCTGAAGGTTCATGAAATCCCGCAGGGCGGACGGCTGGCCAAGGGCAAGGCGATAGTCAATATGATCAGGATCGCCGGCGACGATTCCGTTGCGGCCTTCGTGCCGGTCAAGAATTTCGATTCCGACGGCTTCATCATCCTGACCTCTCAGAAGGGGCAGATCAAGAAAACCGAACTGGCATCTTTCTCGAATCCCCGGCGTGATGGAATAATCGCCATGAACCTGCCTGAAGATGACAGATTGATCGAGGCCGGTTTGTCCGACGGGACCTGCGATATCATACTGGCTACAAGAAAGGGGCAGGCGGTCAGGTTCCCTGAGAGCACCGTGCGGTCGATGGGGCGCACAGCTTACGGTGTCCGTGGAGTGAATCTGGCCAAAGGCGACTATGTCGTCGGCGCGGTGGTGGTGAAGAGAGAATCGACCCTGCTGACCGTCACCGAAAACGGCTATGGCAAGCGTTCCGATATCGCCGACTACCGGGTGACCAACAGGGGCGGCAAAGGTGTCATTAATATAAGGGCCTCCGAGAGAAACGGCGAGGTGGTCGTCGTTAAGGAGGTTGTGGACGACGATGAGCTTCTCTTGATATCGCAGCGCGGTATCGTCAACCGTATCGCCATAAGCTCCATACGTTCGATAGGCCGGGCCACTCAGGGAGTGCGATTGATGGGCCTGGGTGCGGGTGACAAAGTGATTGATGTGGCGCGGGTGCCGGCCTCCGAGAAAGTGTAGCGCTAGTGAGGTGAACTGGAACTAAAGGCGCCTCCAAATTCGGCTATCTGACCAATATCATACTTTTGACGAATTTCTTATCTTCCACCTGAAGCTGATAAAAATATATGGCGGTAGATACTACTCTGCCCGAACCATCCCTCCCATCCCAGACATATCTATGGGACCCGGCCACCTGGCATTCATCCTTAACTAATTTCCTAACGATCCGGCCTGTTATGTCAAATATCGTCAGGCTCACCTCAGCAGGGGCAGGAAGAGAATAGGAGATCGTCGTCTGAGCATTGAACGGGTTTGGGTAGTTTTGACTTAGCTCAAAATTATACGGCCCGGTTGGACAGTTGTCATCTTCAATATCCGTGCTCTGATCGAAGAATAAAGCCCCTATATCAACCCTGGTGGAATCCGGATCTAAAGGATAATCAGGATTGCCCGCATCTATACAGGGAGAGCCGGGTAGTAAGTTATAGTCATTAGCTGACGTGTCCACAAACAGAGGATCGGCGAATATATCGGTCATACTGGTCTCCGGGGCGATTATGTCGAATTCAAGATTTCCATAGAATAAATTGTATTGTTCGACCATCGAATCTCCAACCGACCAGGGTGAAAAATACAGGCCGCCGCCGCTGTCGTTGAAAGCGATGATATTGTTTTCAATTACGGGTATGCCAGAGCCCCAAACCTGTATATATATCCCGGCGCCATCCTCAATGCCACCACTTCCGCGGGCATAGTTATTGACAACGGTATTGTTATGAAAATAGCTGAGGAAGCCCTCCGAAGCCCACAACAGCACGCCTCCTCCCTTACCTGCGCCCCAGGGGCCGCTTGCGGCGGCAACCCTATTGCTATATATAAGGTTACGGAAAACGCGGCCTGCACTAAAGCATATTCCTCCGCCCAATCCATGCCACGGCATGTAATATCCACTTGCATTATTCCTTATAATATTGTACGATATCTCAACTTCCGTATTTAGCCCAACGCCGATACCTCCCCCCTCGGAAACACCCCAGTTATCTTCAATAATGTTATGACTGATGACAGCACTGTTTGTCCATACTAGAATTCCACCAGCGATGCTTTGCCAGATATTGTTCGTTACAATGTTGCCTATTATCAGGCCATTGCCGGATAATATTTTTATTCCCGGCCTTCCTGCGTTTGGGTCCCTATCCTGTCCAATCTGTGTAAATCCCTGAAATACACAACCCGTTGTGTCCGGGAAATCGGTGATAAGTATATGTCCGAGAATGGTTGTCTGGTAAGGGCCGTTACTGCTGGTTACGGTTATTTGCTTGCCTTGAATCTCAACGTTCTCCTCATACTCCCCCGGCGCCACCAGCACCGTATCGCCGTCGGTGCTGGCATTTATCCCTTCTTGAATGGTGGGGTAGTCGTCAGGTATATTTATGATGCGGGCGGAGGCAACAGGGGCAACCGCCATCACCAATATTGCCAGCAGACAGCTTGTCATGTTCTTCATCACTCTAATCCCTCATTTTATTAGTATCATCGCCTTTGATTCGCGGTAATCGTTTACGTATAGTTCATAGAAATAGATCCCCGTTGCCGCCTGTTGCCCTTCACTATCAGCCCCATCCCAGGTATATCTGTGATCGCCAGAATATTGCCTCTCCCTATTGGTTATGGCCGTAACAAAATGGCCGGTGATTGAATATATATGCAAGCTTACAACGGATTCTTCACTCAAATAGTAGGATATAATCGTCTGAGAATTGAAGGGATTTGGATAGTTCTGATAGAGCTGAAACCTGTAGGGGCCAGACGGTTCCCCCGGATCATCAATCCCAACCGCTTGATCGAAATAGTATGCGCCGATATCAGCCCTCGTGCTGTCTGGGTCAAGGGGGAAATCTGGATCTCCAGCGTCGATGCAGGGCGAATTAGGCAGTAAATGATAATCGCCGGAAAACCTGTCCACGAACATAGGGTCTTCCTGGATATCATGAGGCCCGGGCTCTATGCCTATGTAATTGGCGCTGTCATTGCCAAAGACGAGGTTGTAATCCCAATCAACATAGGCGGAGTCTTGAATGGAAGCGTAGACACCGCCACCATAAGGGTTGAAGGCAATTATGTTGTTCCTGAAAGTTTGCCCGGAATAATCTTGTGTGGATATGAGAAAAATCCCGCCGCCTCGCGAGCCGGATGAACCTTCTATGGCGGAATTATTGACAATGGTGTTGTTGTATATATAACTGCTTGTATCTCCACGTGTATATAAGCCTCCCCCTAACGAGGGACACCCATAAAGAACGGCCTGATTATCCACTATAACATTATATCTGACAACACCAGGGCCAGCTCCTATTCCTCCAGCGTATCCACCCTCGTAGATCTGAAAGCCCGCCCGATTGCCCGCGATAATGTTCCTTTCAACCGCACCCCCTGATGGCCCTGCGATCCCGCCGGCACCGTCGCGAGTGTAATTATTCCTGACGATGTTTCCCCTTATGACGGCCGGGCTGTACTCACCCGGCCTGTACACACAGTGTATGCCTGCTCCAGTACTCCACGTGTCGTTATCCTCGATTATGTTTGCCAATATGAGGGGTGCACTATCCCAGCACAGAACCAACGAACGCATGATATGGCCTGGATCGCTAACGTCCTTGGTGATCCTGAAACCTCTCAGTACGCAGGTAGTGTCTACGCTGCCACCTAGAATATCTACAGCTCCCCTGATCGTGGTGACCTCCGGACCCTCAGAGCTGGTCAAGAGTACGTTTTTGTCCTCGATGACGGGATTCTCGATATACTCCCCCGGGGCCACCAGCACGGTGTCGCCGTTTTGAGCGGCATCTATGCCTTCCTGGATTGTTGGGTAGTCGTCAGGGATGTTTATGATGACAGCCGAGGCAACGGGAGCAACGGCCATCACAAATATTGCCAGCAAACAGCTTGTCCTGCTCTTCATAACTCTAATCCCTCATTTTATAATTATCATCGCTTTTGATTCGCGATAAGCGTCAACATATAGTTCGTAAAAATATATTCCCGTGGATACCATCTTTCCGTTTTTATCTTTACCGTCCCAGACGTATTTATGCTCTCCTGAAGCTTGCGTCTCCTTGCTGGCAATAGCGGTCACAAAATGCCCGGTGATCGAATATATATGCAGGCTTACAACCGATTCCTCACTCAAATAGTAGGATATGATCGTCTGAGAATTGAAGGGATTTGGATAGTTTTGATGGAGTTGAAACCGATATGGTCCGGACGGTTCCCTCGGATCATCAATACCGACCGTCTGGTCGAAATAATAGGCCCCGATATCCGCCCTGGTGCTGTCGGGATCGAGAGGAAAGTCAGGATCGCCTGCGTCGATACAGGGCGAATTCGGCAACAGATGATAATCGCCGGAGAACCTGTCTACGAATAGCGGATCGGCCTGGATATCATGAGGCCCAGGCTCTATGCCTATGTAATTCGCGCTGTCATTGCCATAGACGAGGTTGTAATCCCAATCTATTTGAACATAGTCAATAAGATTAACGTAAACGCCGCCACCATACGGATTGAAAGCGATTATGTTGTTCTTATAAAACACGTTCTCATTTTGATCGCTTCTGGCCCCGAAATATATTCCTCCGCCTTTACCTTGAAATTGTCCTATCCTCGCCGAATTGTTGGCCAGCGTATTATTATAAATATGTCTTATTAGGGTGTCGATGGGGAAATGTGCTTCAATGCCGCCACCAACCGCAAAATCCACGTTTCCTCTTACCTCATTATCGATTATCAGGTTATATCTGATTATGCCTGATGATAAGGATATTCCGCCCCCGGTGGGACCATGAAAGAAAGGAGCATGATTATTGGCAATTATATTTTTCTCGACAATCGCTGTTCCTCCTCCAAGAGAAATTCCGCCTCCGTAATAGGCTTGATTGTCTCTTACAATATTACCTCTGATTATTGCATCAGAATGAAGCGTGCTTATGCCACCCCCGCTGGCATATAGGGCGTGCCCATCAATTACAATATTCCCCTCTATGATGGGAGCTCCATACTCAATGCTGATTAAAGATCTGGCATCATACCAGGGATCGTCAGGATCAGGGATAACGGTGAATCCCCTGAGAATGCAAGTCGTATCTACACCTTCCTGGAAAATTACAAATCCCTTTATCTCGGTATCTTCAGGCCCCTCTGAACTGGTCAATAGAATGTTTTTGTTTTCTATCGTGACCGTCTCAGTATAAAGCCCCGGCGCCACCAGCACCGTATCGCCGTTTTGGGCCACATCTATCCCTTCCTGAATGGTCGGGTAGTCTGCCGGAACGTTTACAATTCGGGCAGAAGCAACAAGCGGCAGAATAATACTTATCGCAGTCATGTATATTTTTTTCATGCCCTCTCCAGATCTAGACAGGCTTATATCCATATATAATTTAATCTAACGATCTTTTTTGTCAATCAAAAAATACAATTTTGCACATTATGGAATAATCAGGACTATGAACGTCATTATCTTATGAGATATTTTTTCTGTCATATACCTTTCCAATAGAATATATTGGGATGAGAAATTGCATGTCCGATGATATTGAAATAGACGTGGTGCTGACCCGAGCCGAGATAGCACGATATAATTACTACCATATCAGATGGCTCATCAAACTGGATATTCTGGGGCTTATCGGCCTACTGATAATAACTTATGCCTCCATGTTTCATCCTGAACCGCAAACCAGGGATCTTTTCGGTTCACTTATCATCTGGGCGATTCTGATCCTGGCCATCGGGCTGTCGCAGCCTTTTATATTGTTTTTGCAGATATTCGTCCTGAAAAATCCGGCCATGGCTGTTCAAACGGCCAGAAGGATTTATACCTTTTCCGATGACTTTATTCATATAAGTTCCGGCGGCCGGCTGGCCACAACCCCCTGGTCTAAGATTACGGCGTTGAAAGATATCGGCCGGCTGATCCTGATCTTCACCAGCGCCAAACTGGCATATGTGATTCCCGGAAGATGCTTTTCCTCGAATGAACAGAGAAAAGCGTTTATGGGTCTATTGGTGCGAAAGATTAAAGAAGGGAAATAAAAAACCCGGCCTTATAGGAGACCGGGCTTTTAGCATCTTTTAGTTTGTCTTATTTCATGAAGGAATAGGTCAGGCCGCCGTAAATGCCGAGATAGTCAGGATCGACCATCGTATACCTGCCCTCGGCAAAGAAGTTGACTACCGGCGAGACCGGGACTTTGAAGCCGCCAAAAGCATGGCCCCCAAACTTGTTATCGGTTGCGGAAAGAGAACCGAGTATCGTTTCGGTTTCAACCTTTACCATATGGAAACCGGCACCGGCGCCAATGTAAGGATGAACGACTTCAGAGACGGCGCTGAACTCATACTTACCGGAGATACAGACATTTATGTCGGAGAATGTCCAATCCCAGGTAGTCCCCAGAATATCTTCTGAGTAGCTCTTGCTCCAGTAGTTGCCTTCAAGGGCAAAACTGAAATTCGGGACATCGGTGATGCTAAAGCCGACTTCCGCCCCGAAGCCAATGGTGGCATCGATAGGATCCTCGGGTGCAACATAGCCAGCCCGAATCCCTCCGTGAGTCACATTAAGCCCGCCTGCCGAAGCTACCAACGCGGTAGCGATGACAATGGCTAACGTTGAGATCAAGATTTTTCTCATTATACTCCCTCCTTCAGAGTAGATGGTTTCTGGTTCTATATCGGCTGCCTATATGAGGAATTTTAGAAAAAAAAGACCGCCTGAGACAAGCGGTCTAACTTATTTCGGGATCGAGGGTTTCGCCCTAAAACCTATATCTGATCCCTAGATAACTGTGGACTATATCCTTATCTTCATTCCGATCGCTGTCAAGATAGACATATCGTCCCTCGATAAAAGCGGAGATACGTTCGTTGAAGCCGGCCTCGATTCCCAGCCCCCCGGCCACCATAAATAGAGAATGAAGATACTGGGACCGAAGCTGCAAACCTACGACACCGGTCTCTTCTTCCCTTTTTAGCTCCAGGAAATATGCCCCGAGGCCTCCTATAACGTATGGAGAAAACCTTGATGATAGATCGAATATTCTATACTTCTCGTAGAGTCCGACCCCGAGCCCCGCATAGCGATGCTCCAGGTCCTGTAGAGTGTCGACGTCGAAATCATAAATGACTTTCCAGGTATCCAGTTCGAACTGAGTCGTGAACCTCGAATCGGGATCGCCAAAAGAGGCTATGACCCCCAGGCCAAGCGCATTGGAATAATTCTCTCCCGGCACAACGGCGGTGCCTCTCAGTCCCACGCCGAAACGCCAGTATTCTGCTGCCGATGCTGATGCTGCTGTGACAAATAGAATCGCGATTATGCCGACAAGATTTCTCATTGATACTCTCCTTTTGCCGCAATAGATTCCATCTCAATGGCCCCTAATATAAACTATCCCGGCCAAAAGGGCAAGGCGCTTAATACCTCTTTTTGAAAAAAATCTTTCGGCCTGCTCCAGACATTTTTCGGCCCCATCCGGGCAGGATTATCTTCTGGAAAGGGCTTCTATTTTCGAGTCAGCTTATCGATTCCGAACAGCTTTTTGAAAAAGAGCTTCCAGACGCTGAAGACGGCCTCGAATATGATCTTCTTGTTCATTTTAGATTTGCCGGCGCGCCGGTCGATAAATAGAATCGGAATTTCCTTTATCCTGAATCCGCCCCGCCAGACATAAAAATCCATTTCGATCTGAAAACCGTATCCGTTCGATTTAATCCGGCTCAAATCGAGCCATTCCAGCACCTCGCGGCGAAAGCATTTGAATCCGCTGGTCGGGTCCTTGACCGGCATGCCGGTGATAACGCGCACATATATGGAAGCGTAATACGAAAGCAAGAGCCGCATTATGGGCCAGTTGACAATTGAAATCCCGTTTAGATAGCGCGAACCGATGACCAGGTCGTTTTCCTTTATCGCCTCTTTGAATTCCTTAAGATATTCCGGATCGTGAGAAAAATCAGCGTCCATTTCCATCATGTAGCCGATTCGGGGTTGGCTGAGCCCGTAGGTGAAACCGTCCACGTAAGCGGTTCCCAGACCCATTTTGCCCGGCCTCTTTATAAGGTGAATTCGCGGGTTGTCTTTTTTCAATCCCTCGACGATCTCGGCGGTGCCGTCGGGAGAATTATCATCAATTACCAGGACCTCGAAATCGTCTCCCTGCTCCAGAACGGCGGAGGTGATTTTCTCGATGTTTTCGCTTTCGTTGAATGTGGGGATGCAGACCAGTATATTCATCTTTGCCTCGCCGACAATAAATATCCTATCCCGCCCAGCGCCAGAAGGCTCCAGTAGCTGATTATACGATCCATAATGGTTAAGGCTCCGGCCATATCCGATGATATCCCGGTGGAGGCCAGAACCTTCAACATCAAAATCTCGACTAAACCCAGCCCGGCGGGCGATATCGGAACCGCCATCAGGATCAATGAGGCCTGCGAAATAAATAAGGCCATCAAAAAACCGGCGTTCACGCCGAATGCCAGAAAGACGAAATATAGCCTTAAGGCCTCGCTCAACCAGATCAGCAGGGTCATTACGACGATTATCGGCAAGAGCGACGGCGATTTGAAAAGGCCGGACAGAAACAGTTCAAGCCGCGGTCTCCAGCGTTCGGGTGCAAACCGTAAAAGATGTGGCAGCCCGCCAATCAAAGCGATAAAAAACACCACAACCAGCAATACCGCCGTGAAGCCGAAAATCAGATAATCTCTTTCGCTTGACCCCTGCAACATCGACCAGAAATAGATCCCCGAAAAGGCCACCAGCGCCGCCGTAATCACCAGATCGAACACCCGCTCCGAAAACAGAACCCCCAGGGAGAGGGAGATCGAAACGCCCTTATTCTTTTTCAATAAATAAGCCCGGTATAGATCTCCGATCCTGGCCGGCAGAAGCGCGTTGGCGAACCACGCCAGAAAATAATAATGGGTCAGCGGGCGATAATTTATGGTCTGGCCCGCCGGTTTGAGAAATATACCCCACCGTCCGCCTCGAAGCGGCAGGGAGACATAATACACAACAAAAGCCATCAGAAAGAAATGCCATTTGGCCCGGGATATGGATGAAAGCGCTGTCCCAAGATCGAAGTTTTTCAAAAACAGATAGATTACACAGGCTGCGACTGCAAAACCGAGCAGCGTCCTCAACCTGAAAAGATTTTCCCTCAAGCCGACAGGCTTGCCGTCGACAGACTCCCTCAAGTGGCTCTCCATTCGGGGCGGAATATATTATCTGGGCAACCCGTTGGCAAATCTTATGATGGTTCACGGGAGATGCTCAATGGCGGCTGCTAAATATGGGGAATTGATAATCTATCGCTCATGGGTTATATTCAGCTTCCCATGAAACGCTACACCCACCTCCTCCTCGATGTCGAGGGGACAATCGTCCTCGATAAAAAATACACACCCGTGCCCGGCGCCGTTAAATGGTTTAATTCCGCAACCGAATCCGGCGTCAAGGCCAGAATCGTAACCAACAACACCACCGAATCGCCGCACGATCTATATAAGATACTTCGCAAAAAAGGATTTATATTCCCGGAGGAGGATTTCTTCACCTGTTTAACCGAAGCGGTCGCAAAAATGCATCGGCGGGGAGTCAAAAGCTGTTTGGTTCTGGGCGTGGAAGCGGTGAAAAAGTATCTTAACGGCGAGGGCATCAGGCCATTGAATTCACCGAAGGTCGATTCGGTCCTGGTCGGCCTTGATCCGACACTGACCTATAGGAAGATGAACCTGGCGGTGAAGGCTATTGTCAACAACGGCGCCAGACTGTATACGCTTCATCGCAACCGACGTTTCGTCAATGAAAAAAGAGAGACGGTCATGTCATCCGGGCCTGTAGCGGCGGCTCTCGAAAACGCCTGCCTGGTCAGGGCTACAGTCTGCGGCAAGCCGGATAAGAGATTCTTCTTAAGCACTATCAAAGGCTGGGATGCGCCCCTTGAGAATATCCTGATGGTCTCCGATGATCCTTTCGCCGATCTGGTGGGCGCCAAAAAGATCGGCATGAAAACCTGCTGGGTTCTGACCGGCTCGCAAAAGAATAAGTCGGTGGCAAAGAAGATCCCGCAAATTCTCAGGCCCGACTATATCTTAAAAAGCGTGGTGGAAATACCGTTTTGAGTCTCTTAGCCTCATCCCGTGACATATCCAGGTCTGCATTCGATAGATGGGCATCGTTTTACGACAGGTCAAGAATCATAAGGTTCTTTCTGCGCGGCTGGGACGAGAGAATAATCAGGTTAAATCCGCCGACTCCGATCCTGGATCTCGGCTGCGCCACCGGACGATTGGCAAAAAAGCTTCTCCATAATGGCGTTGAATCTGTTTATGGGCTGGATCTCTCCCGTAACTGTCTTTCGATTGCCAGAAAAAATGTCGGTGATTACCAGTTTCATCCGACCCAGGGTTTCATCGAGGATCTTCCGTTCAAAGATGCTACCTTCGCCAGCGTCATATTCTCAGGAGTCATACATCATCTGGAAAAGCCGCAGGAGGCGCTTAAAGAGGCAGCCCGGGTTCTGAAACCGTCCGGGAACCTGTTTATAGGAGAACCCTATTTCGTGGTCGGAGTAAGGCAAATTGTGAACCTGGCGCTTGACATCTACCCCATCCAGGGCGACAGGCGGTTTTACCCGCCGCGAAAAATAATCGGTCTGGCTCAGGATTTCGGATTTGTAAAAAAAGATGTCCTTAAACACCCTTTTTCATATATCTTGGTATTCAGGCGATGTTGAAATTCGGGATTATCGGTCTACCGCAGTCGGGCAAGACCACCGTATTCAACGCCCTTTCCGGCGCGCAGGCATCGGTGGGCGATTATTCAACATCGAAAGAAGCCAATATATCGGTGGTCAGGGTACCCGACGTGCGGGTCGAACGGGTGGCGGAGATTTTCGAACCGCGGAAGGTTACCCATGCGGAAATAGAATATATCGATATCGCCGGACTGACCAGGGACGCCTCGTCCGACCGCAAAAAAGAGGCTGCCTACATTCATTCCATCAGGCAGGCGGATGCTCTCCTGCAGGTGGTGCGCTGTTTCGAAAATCCCAATGTCCCGCATGCCGACGGTTCGGTGGATCCGGGGCGGGATGTAAACGAGGTCGACTCGGAACTGATGCTGGCGGATCTCATAAGCGTGGAGAATCGGCTGACGAAGCTCAAGCGCGATTTAAAGGTCGCCAAAAAGGATAGAGATGAGATCGAATTTCAGACCCTGCAGAAATTTCAAGAGACGCTGGAGGATGAAAAACCTCTGAGGTCTCTGGAACTGACCGATGAGCAATCGAGGCTGGCCGCCGGGTTCGGGTTTCTGATGATGAAACCGATGCTTTATATTCTGAACCTCGGCGAAGACCAGCTGCCGGATCGCCAGAATGTGGAGGATAAGTTTACATATCTATCCGAATTGCCGAATAGCTCCGTGGCCGGTATCTGTGCCTCCCTGCAGATGGATATCGGGGAGCTGGATGAATCCGAGCGCGGCGAATTCATGAAGGAGCTCGGCTTGAGTCAATCGGCCTCGGATGTCATCATCAATAAATCGTTCGACCTGTTGGGCATGATTTCATTTTTGACCGGCAATGAGCATGAGGTCCATTCCTGGCCCGTCCGGCAGGGTATCTGTGCGCACGATGCCGCCGGCGAGGTTCACAGCGATATGAAACGGGGCTTCATCAAGGCCGAGGTAGTGGCTTTCGACGATCTCGATCGGCTGGGAAGCTGGTCGAAAACCCGCGACGAGGGCAAGCTCCATCTCCACGGCAAAGACTATATCGTGCAGGACGGGGATGTGATCCTGTTTCGATTTAATGTGTAGAGTTGAAAGTTCATATTGATCTTTCCATCTCGTGCGACGAAAGTATTATAGAATGTGTGCCATTATCGGCGTTTAGCGTGATTCCTGAATATCATTAAGACAGCATTGTTTTACATTGCAGTCGCCGCTTTTTTAGATTAATATGATGGCGATGAAATGATATCAGGGAGATCCAGATCATGCTCGAAGAAGGCAAAATACAATTCCGCAATTTCTCGATGGAGATAAAGAAGCGGCCGATCCCGAGTAGCTTCTTGGTTATATTCTCCGGCAGCACCGATATCGATTCGAGGGGCTGGGAGACACCGTCGGGCGACAGAAAGAGGTTCGAGGATGATTTCAAATTCATGTGGAACCCTTTAGATGCGCCATCGAGTAAAAAAGGTGAATACGTGGTAAAGTTTTCCTCCGATGAGAGGTTAAAGAAATTTGCCGAATGGCTCGATAATCAGATCAGGCAGTATGGAGGCGTAAAAGATGATATTTAGCCGTATCGTGAGCAATTTTTATGGCGGGAGGCGGTTTGGCTAACGGTGCCGTGAAACAGGATCAACAGAGCGAATCGAGCATAGATAAGAAGCTGATCGAGAAGACGGAGCTGTCGATACTCCCTCTGAAATCGGCGGTGGTGTTCCCGTCGCTGGTTATGCCGCTGATGATAACCGAGGCCAGGTACGCCAAGCTGATCGATGATGCCCTGATGGAGGGCAACCCCATCGTGCTCGTAACTCAGAAGGATCCCGAGCAGGAGCTTCCTCCTCCGGATCGCCTATATAAGGTTGGCACAGCCGGATCGATATTGAAAATGCTCAGGTTCCCCGACGGCTCGGTGAGATTTCTGGTGCAGGGGCTTATCCGCGTGAAGATCGAGGCCTATACCGCCACCGAGCCTTATTTGAAGGGCCGGGTCAGGCCGATAGATGAGATCTCCACCAGGAGCGTCGAGGAAGAGGCGCTGGTCCGGAATATCAACGAGCAGTTGAAAAAAGTGGTTCAGCTGGCGCCGTATCTCCCGGATGATCTTCAGGTGACCGCCATGAACACGGAGGACCCGTCAAGACTGGCCGACCTGATAGCCTCCAATCTGAATATCTCCAACGATCAGAAACAGGAGATTCTGGAGTTGTTCGATGTCGGCGAGCGTCTGAAGAGGCTGACCACTCTGATCACCAAGGAGATCGAGGTTCTGGAGATGTCCAAGAAGATCCAGTCGGAGGCGGCCAGCGAGATGGGCAAATCTCAGCGGGAATACATCCTCAGAGAGCAGTTGAAGGCCATCCGCCGGGAATTAGGCGAATCGGACGATCAAACCATGGAGCTCGAGGAGTTCAAGAAGAAAATCGAAGCCGCCAAGATGCCGGATGAGGCCAGGGAAGCCGCCGAGAAGGAACTCGATAGGCTTTCAAAGATGAACCCGTCGGCAGCCGAATACACCGTCAGCAGAACCTACCTCGACTGGCTGGTAACCTTGCCCTGGTCGATTTTCACCAGGGATATTCTCGATATAAAAAAAGCGCAGAAGATTCTCGATGAGGACCATTACGATCTTGAGAAGGTCAAAGAACGCATCCTCGAATATTTAGCGGTGCGTAAGCTAAAATCAGACTTAAAAGGCCCCATCCTCTGTTTCGTTGGTCCTCCTGGAGTCGGCAAGACTTCATTGGGACGATCTATCGCTCGCGCCATGGGTCGGGAGTTTCACAGGATCTCTCTCGGCGGGGTTCGAGATGAGGCCGAAATCAGGGGCCATCGCCGGACCTATATAGGCGCTTTGCCGGGCCGTGTCTTACAGGGTCTCCGGAAGGCCGGTTCCAACAATCCGATATTCATGTTAGATGAGATAGATAAAATCGGGCAGGATTTCAGGGGCGATCCGGCATCGGCGTTGCTCGAGGTATTGGACCCGGAACAGAATAATACGTTTTCAGACCATTATCTTGATGTCGTTTTCGATCTTTCGAGAGTGATGTTCATCACGACGGCCAACGTGGTCGAAACCATCCCGCCGGTTCTTCTCGATAGGATGGAGGTTATCCATCTGACCGGGTATACCGATATGGAAAAACTGGCAATCGCCAGGAAATTCCTTATCCCGAGAAATCTCACAGATCATGGCCTCAGTCCCTCCAACCTGAGCATTGCCGATTCCGCCGTCAAGAAATTAATCTCCGACTATACGCGTGAGTCGGGGCTGCGCAATCTTCACCGGGAGATCGGCGCCGTCTGCCGCAAGGTGGCAAGGAAAGTGGCCTCCGGTGAAGTGAGCAAAATGAAAATCGATCCGGCCAAAGTCCGCGAATTTCTGGGGCCGGAGAAATTCCTGCGGGAGGAGACCGAGCAAAGGTCGCGAGTCGGGGTGGTGCCGGCACTGGCCTGGACCTCTGCCGGCGGCGAGATCCTGTTCGTGGAGGCCATCAAGATGCCCGGCAAGAAACAATTGACCCTGACCGGCCAGCTTGGCGATATCATGAAAGAATCGGTCAAGGCGGCCCTTTCATATCTCCAGTCTCACAGCGATGATCTGGGTATTCCGGCTAAGGAGTTCGAAAATCACGATTACCACGTGCACGTGCCTGCCGGGGCTACTCCCAAGGATGGGCCGTCGGCAGGAATTACGATGTGCACCGCTTTAGCGTCGGCACTACTCAACAGGCCGACCGCGCCTTGCCTGGCCATGACCGGGGAAATCACTCTTCGGGGCGATGTCCTGCCGATAGGCGGCATCAAGCAAAAGGCGCTGGCCGCTTTCCGTGCCGGAATAAAGAAAGTTCTGATTCCCAAAAAGAACCAGGGGGATCTCGAGGAAGTGCCGAAAGAGATAAAATCGAAGGTCAAATTCATCCTGGTCGAGCGGGTCAGCGACGTGCTCTGGCATGCTCTGGGGATCAAGATGAAATCCGAGCAGCCGGATCTAAAAAAGCCGGTTAAGAAATGCGTCAGCTCGCAGAGGGCGGCGTCAAAGCGAACAGTAGGTCGGGTTCCGAACGAAGTGAGAAACCCGACGGCAAAGAAAAGGGCCGCAAAAAAGAAAGCCAGGCGAGTCAGAAGGCGATAAAATTATAAAGCCCCTGTCGTGGTGCCAGAAGTTACTTCTGGCACTATTCGTGCGATTACTGTCGGAAGTAACTTCCGACATCACTTGAAAATGATGAAGCCCGGGCAACCGGGCTTTTTTATGATAAGCTGTCATTGCGAATCCCGACTACTGTCGGGATGAAGCAATCTCTATTTTAACAGCAGCATCTTTTTCGTCCCGGTGTAATCCCCCGCCTGTATACTG
>CBEWDL010000053.1:0-19112 GCA_965555375.1 uncultured bacterium | reverse complement strand
CTCGTAGCTACGACGCAATGGTATTTTGGAATCAGATTCCGGATAAGAACAAAATCGAGATCCATATGAACGGGGTGATTCGTTTCGAAAATATCGTAGCAATTGACGAAATTGGCGATGAGCATTTTGCAGGCCCACATCTCTACGCTTTTTTTAGGAAGGGTTGGGGCCCTTTCAACTACATAGAAGAAAACGTCTTAGATAATGGTAGGAAACATCTGGATGTTCGACTGGAATCAGAAAACAGGATAAAGTATTTTCCAGATAACTTTCCTAGCGCTAACTCTGGCGGCAAAGGATCTAAGTAAGATAACTTTCTTGCCGTATTATGAATTCCATCACATGATTAGTATGCTAACTGCCCCCCCTCACCCCACCGCATCCACCCGCTCCGCCACCACCGTCAGCCCGCTTATACTCTGCCCGCCTCCTCGAACAGCTTTATGGTCTCATCCTTCATCAGAACCCAGATGGTGTAAATCCCCAGGGCCGTTCCGAACGGGATATTGAGCAACTCCAGAAAACCGAGTATCAAAACCAGTATTCTGGCCCAGGATTTCATATACAGCAACCCTATACCGCCTATGATCCCGGGCACGGAAAGCACAGACAACATAAATGCCAGCGCGCCGCCGACAATGGCCGTGATGGCTACGGCCTCGGAATCACCCGAAATGAACCCACTGCCGACCATTACCACCAGAAGAAGCACCGCGACCATAATCCCGATGATGTTAAACCCGATGTATAGCCCGCCCAATACGGTTATGTGTTTTTGCATCGTTCACTCCCATAAAATAGATTCATAATCACTTTAAGATACGGATTTGCGCCGCAGGGGTTTTTAGTTTTTTTATTATCGGTGCGGCTGGGTGGCATGCTCTGGTCGAAGACCTGAGCATGTTTGTTTAGCTGTTTTGCATGCTTACCCTTTGGGAAAGCATGCCACCCAACGTTACAGCGATGTCAGGAACCCTTTCCTGACATCAGGCAAAGACCGTTTTGCTGTTCCGTCAGATCGTAGCGTAGCGTGATCTGACGGTCGGAGCTCGGTCAGGTCACGTCTTTATGGACTACGACCTGACCGAACAGAAATCTTCTTCACATAATTAGAATCATTCCGTAGGGGTCAGGTTACCTGACCCGTATAAAAATATAAATTCGCCCCTATATTCTGGATTCCCGATCGAATCGGGAATGACATCGAGGGCCAAACGTCATCGCGAGGAGCGAATCGACGAAGCGATCTCATACGCCGTTTTTATGTTAAATGTGCGGCCGGGTGGCCTCTATGACCGTTTTCTGTAGGTTGGGAGTTTATCTCCCAACAACTCGGCTCATACCGTTTCTGTGATGTCGGAAGTTACTTCCGACGCCACACATTCACTCCACTACTTCAACCCGTTCCACCACCACCGTCAGCCCGCTGATGTCGCGTTGCACCGTGCCCTCGATATCCAGTATCGGCTTCCTGAAAATCCGCTCGCCGACCCTCTGGTAGACGTTGGGAAACAGCGTCACCTCGAACATATCGAACTCATCCTCCATGGTCAAAAAAACCATATTCCTACCGTTGTTGGTCTTTATTCTCTTGCGGTCGGCCACCAATCCGACAATTTTTAATCTCTTATTCTCCAGCCTCGGCAGATCGATGCTCTTAACCCCGCCAACGGCGGGGTTTGATATGGCGATCCTCTCTATCGGGTGGCAAGCGACCGCCATCTCCAGTATTTCCGCCTCCGCTTTCAATCGCTGGTCGATATCGAAATCGGGGAGGTCGGGGTGAAACGCAAGCTCCGGCTCCGGTATCGAGAGGCCGTCGAGCATGGGACAGTTGTCTATTTGTTTCAGCCTTTTTTCGCCATATATCTTATGCAGCCACAAAAGCTGTGGCCGGGTCCGGCCCAGGCAATCCAGCGCACCGCATTTTATCAGGCTCTCCGCCTCGTCGGTGGACGGCCGGGCCCGCCTGAGAAAATCGAACAGATCCGAAAATCCCGCCTTCGCTCTGGCCTCTATTATTCTCTCGATTGTATTTGATGATAGATTCTTAACGAATGCCAGGCCGATGTAAAGATCCGTACCGTCCACCAAGCAGCCGTGGGACGGGCGATCGATGGTCGGCGGCTTCAGGGTCGCTCCCCGGCGGCGGGCCTCCTCGGCGTAGACAACGGGACGATAATAACCGGCGAAATTGTTGAGCATGGCGGCCATGTACTCTACGGGGTGATGTGCCTTGAGGTACGCCCCGCGATATGACAGCACCGCATAGGTGGCGGCATGCGCCTTGCAGAATCCATACCCGGCGAATTGTGCTATCATCTCGAATACCTCCGTGGCGGTTTTCTTGGGCACGCCGCGCCTTTTTGATTGACTTATGAAATTCTGCCTCATCATGTCGAAATCGCGCCGCGCCCTGTCTTTGGTAATGGCCCGTCTTAACAGATCCGCCTGCTCGGGCGTGAATCCGGCCATCGCCTCGGCCACTTTCAGGACCTGCTCCTGATAAATGATATTCCCCAACGTCTCCTTCAAGACAGGTTCGAGCGCCGGATGCGGATACTCCACCGGCAACCTCCCGAAAAGCCTCTCCAAGAAGACCTTCTTCATTCCCGATTCGGAAGCCCCCGGCCTGATCAGCGATAATGCCAGGGTGATATCGTTTATGCATTTCGGTTTCATGGCGATCAGAAGCGCCCTCAACCCCGGCGATTCGATCTGGAATACCCCCACCGTCTTGCCCTTCTGCAAAAGATCGATAGCCGTTGGATCGCAATCGGGAATCGTTGTCGGCCGCCTGCCGGTTTTCGTCGCGATCAAATTTTTTGCTTCCTCGATAGTGGAAAGGCCGCGCTGTCCCAGAAGATCGATTTTGACCAGGCCCAGATCGTCGATCGAATACATATCGTATTGGGTGATGGCGATCCCCTTGGCCGACATCTGAAGCGGCGCCCAGTCGAGCAGCTTGCCGGGCGCGATAACGATCCCGCCGGCATGTATCCCGAGATGGCGCGGGTAACCCTCGATCTTCTGAGCCATCTTGATTATCGATTTGTACGGTTCCTTATCAACAGGCAGATGACGGCATTCGGGATTGGCCCGCATGTAGGCTGTAAGGTTATTCACATGACCTCCCCACGGAAGCCGTCTGGTGAAATCGGAGATCTCATCGCCGGACAGCCCGAACGCTTTGGCCACCTCCCGGATCGCACCCCTGAGCGCGAACCTGTTGGTGGTGGCGATCATGGCTACCCTGTCGCGGCCGTATTTCTCATAGACGAACTCTAAGACCTCGTCGCGACGTTTCCAGCAGAGATCGAGATCGATATCAGGCGGGTCGGTACGGCCCTCGTTTAAGAATCTCTGAAAATACAGGTCCTGCTCGATGGGGCAAACCTCGGTTATCCCCAGACAGTATGACACAATCGACGATGCCGCCGAGCCGCGCCCGACACAGGGAATATCGTTTTGTTTGCAGAAATCGATAATGTCGCGGACAATTAAAAAATAATCTATAAATCCGCTGCGCTCTATCACGTTCAGTTCGTATTCCAGCCGCGAGATCGCCTCGCCGGTCAATCTTCGATACCGCCCCTGGAGTCCGGCGAAAGCCAGTTCGTGGAGAAGGCGGCCGTTCGTCTTGCCGGTTCTGTTATCATAGGTCGGGAAATTCAACTGCCCCACGGGCAGGTTGACATTGCATTTCTCGGCGATCTTCCGGGTGGCGGTGATCGATTCCGGGATTTCAGAAAATAATCTTACGAGATCCTTTTTCCCGCCGAAATAGGCTTGTGGTTGTTCGATTTTATCATCGCCTAATTGATCTATAGGCACTATCTCACCGATCGCCCGCAAAACCCGATGAGTCGAATAATCCTCCGGATCGATAAAGGCTATCGGATTGGCCGCTACCGGCGATATGCCAAGCCTCTCTATTTCCCGCATCGTCTTCTGGAGGCGTATGCGGCTTCGCAGATCGCCGAAATTAACCAGCCCGAAATAAAGATCATGCGAAAATATCTCTTTTAAGATATCGAGATTGCTCGTCTCAAATGCTACGGCCACCAGCCCTCTGTAATAACGTGCTATACGCTCGATGGATGGTTTTCTCCCGTGAAGCTTCTCAATTGTCGACAGGCGGCAGAGATTCCCGTATCCTTTAAAATCCCCGGCGAAAAACAATAACCTTCCCGCCTCGGTCTTCATTTCCAGGCCGATGATCGGTTTTATATTATATTCCTGTGCCTTGCGATAGAACTCTATTGCCGCATAAAGCCCTCCCAGGTCGGCCAACCCTATCGCGCCCATTCCCTGGCGGGCAGCCTGCTCCAGAAGAGCGTCGATCGTGCACACGCCGTGTAGAAATGAATAGTTACTGCGACAGCGAAGGGGTACGAAGTTCGTAGCCATCGACTACCTCACGGAAATTCTCGCCCAACGGCATCGTCCGCCCTGTAAAAACCGCGTGGTATCCCAGGCCTGCCCGCACCTTGTCGAGACTGCGGGCCAGGTCAAACGGCCTTTCATCCTCGAAAAACCTTATCTGACGGAATGCGGGGGAGAGGTTCATGGCGCTTATCCCCAGGTGGCGGATGCCAACCTTGCGGGTGCAGATCTTATCGAAAAGAGCGGTCACGTAAGGATAGATTTCACCCTCGGAATTCGACGGGAAACGCATCGTCCTGACATCGTCTGACGATGAGTAGTCGACATAACGGAGCTTGACGGCAATCCTGCCTGTGACCAGTTCATGTTCCCGAAGCTTCTGGCAGACGCGCTCCAGCAGATAATACAGCGTCCCCTCCAGGAAGTTCCGGTCCACCGAATCGGCATTGAATGTCGTCTCCCGGCTGATGGTTTTCGGCCTGGAGATCGCCTTTACCGGGCGGTTATCTACGCCACGGGCGTAATCATGCCACTCCAGGCCACGAACCCCGAAGAGCTGCATTAAAACCGGCTGCGGCACCCTGCAGAGATCCCCGGCCGTATGGACGCCAAGGTCGGCTAAGAGCTTTTCGGTCTTATATCCCACATTCGGCAGTTGTCTCACCGGCATCGACGGGAGCATCGTGTAAGCCTGCTTGCCGCTTATCACGGTCAGGCCGTCCGGTTTCCTCATGTTGCAGGCGATCCTGGCGAACATCTTGGAAACCGATATCCCTATCGAGCAACGCAGATTCAGCTTCCGCCATATTTCGTGCTTTAACGAGATCCCGAGCTCCCGGACAGAACCCAATCTGTTCCCACATCCGGTCAGATCGAGATACGCCTCATCCATGGACACCGGCTCGACCAGCGGGGTATATTCATCGAATATTTCCTGAACCTTCTTCCAGTAATCCAGATAGATCTTTATGTCGCCCTTGACGAACACCGCCTGCGGCAGCCGGCGATGCGCCTCCGATAACGATAGCCCGAAGCTGACTCCCAGGCGCCTGGCCTCATATGACGCGCATATAACGATCCCTCGTGTGCCGGGCTCGCCGCCCACTATCACCGGCCTGCCGACCAGATCCGGGTTTAACGCCTGCTCCACCGATGCCAGAAAGGCGTTCATATCCACCAGGGCGATTACCCTTCGATTGGTCATTTCCACATACTCATGCTTGTTTCAAGATACTGCACAAATGTATAGCTGTCAAGCGAAATTCGATATTTATTGATGGCTTGGCTGTTTATTGTCTTTGCTGTAATACTTTAGATAATCACGCTATCTATTTATTATTAAATAAGATCGTTCATAATAGTAGCCCGCTCGGCCACAATTTTCCTCGGAGCCATATTTCCGCTCCATCGAATCGGCAGAGGCCGATATTCATCGCCGTATCGGTCTCTGCCGGCGATCCAATTATCTTGACTGCCTGATTGCTTGCGGATATATTTCCTTAGTAGCGATTTCGATTCAGGCGGGCGTAATTCAGTGGTAGAATGCCAGCTTCCCAAGCTGGACGTCGTGGGTTCGACCCCCATCGCCCGCTCTGGTGGATATGTCCACAATTTAGACTTTGAGCCAATTTTTATTGTGGGCGGCACACGTTCCCGTGTGCCCCTTATGAACGGGCAGACCGGGAGGTCTGCCGCGCACGGGAACGTCGTGGGTTCGATCCCCATCGCCCGCTATTTGAGATTTTGCGATGCCACTAATCCAAAGCCCATCCTCGTATTGTCAGATGTGATATTCAGCTGATTCACGCCGCGGCGGTTGAGGGATGGGAGATAATCGATGGGGGCAGCCAGGTGCCCCTGATTGCTCGCGACCGGGGATTCAGGGGGGAAACATCTTGTTCTTCCGTTAATTGAGCCAATCCTTGCTGAATAGCGATAGGTTTATCCATTTTATCAGCCTTTCCTGCACGTGGGCGCTGCATGAAATTTGCGATAATTTTTCGAAATGTGTGAAATGCCATTGACGAAAACCCGATCATGTAATTAAAATCGTATCCGTAGATCAATGGAGGATAAGATGATTAAAAAACAGGTGGCGAAAAAGAAAACCGCTAAAAAGAAAACGGTCAAAAAAGCGGTTCCCGCAAAGCCGGGGAAGAAAGCGCCGCGAATCAACCTGCAGGGTTTCCTTGAGGAGGTAAGAAAAGGGGCATACGAGCTGTTTCTCCAGAGGGGCTCGGCCCACGGGAACGATCTGGAGGATTGGCTCAAAGCGGAAAAGAAGATAAAGCAAAAATATGGCATTAAATGACGGCGATCGGCATCTGAGAAGCTGCTAATTATCAAAATGCTCACTTCCCCGGACGAATTCTGACAGATTGGTCCGAACGGTCGTAACGGCTACCGGTGTGCCTCCGCCTGAATCTATTCAGTCATAAAGAAGCCTGGTTTCCGCCTGGACGGTTAGCTTCGAATATGGCAGAATCATTGCGGACACGTTATTAGTATGAAAAAATAAATACAGGAGCAGACCATGGATTCTATTCTGACATTGCAGTTAATCAACCTGCCGAAACCTTTCATTCCGATTCTGATATTTTTTGCCCGGATTCTCGATGTGTCTCTCGGAACCCTAAGAATAATCGTTGTCGGTCGAGGTATGCGTGCCATAGCGTCATTGTTGGGCTTTTTTGAAATCCTGATATGGCTATTGGCCATAAGCCAGGTGCTGGGCAATTTAACCGGTTTTGAAAATTATCTCGCTTACGCAGCCGGCTTTGCCGCGGGCACTTTTGCCGGTATGACCATAGAAAGAAGATTCGCGCTCGGTTATTCAATTATCCGGATCATCGTTCCTGAGGAATCAGCCAGCCTCGCTGACCGATTGATAGAGCATGGGCATAGGATTACTCATCTCGAGGCCAGAGGGGCCAAAGGGCCGGTGGAAATCATATTCTCAATAGTCAAAAGTAAGACGCTGAAAAGCGTTTTAGAAATTGTCAAAAAATTCAAGCCGGATGCTTTTTATTCGGTTGAGGATGTTAGATCCGCTAAAGAATTCGACCAGTCGAAACATACTCTCTTTGAATATCGGAGATTACTGCAGCCCTTCTTCTGGTTTAGAAAAAGCAAATAGTTGGATTCTAACAATATGAGTTAGTAAGAATAATCATCAAGTATGACGACCTGCCTGTTTAGATTGGTTCAGATTGTCAGTTAGTGTATTGCTGGCAAAATAGGATTCATTAATAGAAACGCCGGAAGCAACCGGTAGCGACTCGCTTTTATAGACTATGAATCGAATTGAAGGTCGCGTGGGCTTCTCTGCAGCGTCCGTTTCTTTCATTGTAGGAATAATCTGAGGCGCCCTGCAAAGATAAGACGCCCCGGCACAACGCTGTAATTGGAAAGAAGGTTTTAGACCGTAACTTCCTGTTTCGATTCCCGTTTTTCCATAGCGGTTTGTGAATGTGTCAATTCCTCAACATAGGCCCTGAGTTCTTTGTTGGACTCGAGAAGTTGCTCTTTGAATCCGAATTTTTCCAACATTCTCGTCCTGATCAGAAGGCCGAGCGAGACAAGCAAGAACACGAAAGAATTGGCGCTCCGAAATATATAGCCGTAATTAAGTTGCGAATCGAGAACAGCTAATACGCCAAGGCCGAAAAGCACTAAACTCCAGATAAACATAAATCCCCCCTGCCTAAGGATTAATACTTTAATTATATATTATTATCGGCAAGACCAGTGCATTTGATTAGCTATTTATAACCTGAAGATTGCTAAATACTTATTAGATCCTATCGCCCGGACTCAGTCGCCTGTGGCTGATCTGCAAGCTCTCTTGATTGACAATCTGGATGATGTGGCGTTGCGTGGTGTTCAGGTTCGATCCCCATCGCCCGCTGTTTAGCCTTGAAAAAGCTTCTCTTTTAAGACATATTACATTTTTGTGAATTCGTTACCGCCATGACGGCGGTATCCGAAATTGATTCTTGGAGCAGGCAATATGTCCTTGCCAATAGTCGCCATCATAGGCCGTCCCAACGTCGGTAAATCGACGCTGTTCAACCGGCTGGTGAAAACACGCCAGGCCATCGTCCATAGCGCTCCCGGCATAACCCGCGACCGCCTCTACCGGCAGTGTTCCTGGAACGGAGTCGAATTCATGCTGGTCGATACCGGCGGCCTGCTTGTCGGCGCCGATGAGATCCTCGAGGCCAAGGTCACCGAGCAAGCCGAAATAGCTGTCGATCAGGCGGATGTTGTCGTCTTTCTTCTTGACTCTAAGGTCGGTGCCCTGGAGGAGGATCTTCGTATCGCCCGGGATCTGAAGAGGTCCGATAAAAATGTCATTATCGCGCCCAATAAAATCGACGATCCTTCTCACGAAGCGGCAGCATCGGAGTTCCATTCCTTAGGCTTCAAAACGGTAATAGCGGTTTCGGCCCTGAACGGCTTGAACACCGGCGACCTCTTAGACGCCATCGTTGAGAATCTCCCTGCCGGGCGGGAGGATGAGTTCCAGGAGGATATCAGGGTAGCAATCGTGGGGCGTCCGAACGTCGGCAAATCCTCGCTGGTCAATGCCATGACCGGCAAAAACGTAACCATCGTGGCCGACCTGCCCGGCACCACCCGGGATGCAATCGATACCCGCTATGAGATAAACGGCTGCAAATATGTTCTGATCGACACGGCTGGATTAAAAAAGAAGAACAAATACAAAGATCAGCTCGAATATTATACTACATTGAGAGCATTGCGGGCCATTGCCCGATGCGACATTGCGGTGATTGTGATCGACAGCATAGACGGATTGGTTACGGGAGATTTACGGATCGCAAACGAGGCTGCTGAACTCTATAGAGGAATAGCTTTTGCTTTCAACAAGTGGGATGCGGTTGAAAAAGATGAGCTAACCGCCGATCGACTTCGCAAGGCGGTCGCCGAAAAAGCGCCGTCCTTCTCGTATGTCCCGGTCCTGTTTATCTCCGCCCTCACCGGCCAGCGTGTGCCCGGAGTCTGGCAATCGATACACAAAATATCGCTCGAACGCAAAAAAAGAATTGCGACATCGAAGCTTAATAAATTCGTAGAAGAGATTATAGAGCGTAAGCCTCCCCCGGCCAGGAGAGGCAAGTTTATAAAGGTGTTTTACATAACCCAACCGCAGGGCGATCCTCCAACCTTTATTTTCTTCTGTAATCACCCCAGATTGATCGATAAGTCCTATATTCGATATCTCGAAAATCGGATCAGGGAAAATTATGGCTTCGAGGGCACGCCGATAAAGATGATTTTCAAACACAAAGGATAGCCATGGCGACTGTAATCGTAGCATTGGCCACAGGATACGTGCTGGGATCCATTCCATCAGGGGTCTGGCTGGGAAGGGCGTTCAAAGGAATAGACATCAGGGAGCACGGTTCCAGATCGATCGGCGCCACCAACGTCTTCAGAGTGCTGGGCGCGAAATTAGCCATCGTCGTGCTGATCGTTGATATAGCCAAAGGATTTTTATCCTGCTATCTGGCATCTCATCTCGACCTGGGAGATACCGTTCTAACATCGGGACAGCTTGCGGTCATTGCCGGTTTGGCGGCGATAATGGGGCACCTTTTCCCCATTTTCGCGCGATTTAAGGGCGGCAAAGGTGTGGCCACCGTCGCTGGCATGCTTTTGTTTTTGACTCCGCTTGAGGTCGGATTCACCCTGGTCGTCTTCGTCCTTACCGTTGCTATCACCCGCTATGTTTCGCTGGGTTCGATTTTGGGGGCGATATTCTTTTCAAGTTCTGTATTGATCGAGCGGTATTGTCTGGGGTATACTCACGGGGATGAGATATCAGGCCTGGCGGTCTTGCTCGTGATTCTTGTCCTTTTCACCCATCGGGCAAACATTCACAGGTTGCTCACCGGCACCGAAAACAAACTTGGTGCAAAAAAATGAAAACGAATTGTGCAACAAAAATCATTGCGACTCTCGGTCCGGCAACTTCGACTGAAAAGACCATACGCGATCTCTTAAGAGCGGGCGTCGATATCTTCAGGTTGAACTTTTCCCATGGAGATCTGCCCTGGCATGATGCTCTCCTCAAACGAATCAAAAAGGTATCGTCTAAATTGAGAGTTCCCGTGGCCACCATGATGGATCTACCGGGGCCGAAGATAAGAATCGGCGAAGTCCGTGGTGACCGGATAGAGTTGAAGCGTGGTGATCGGGTTATCCTCAAAAGCGATGGTCGTTCCACCAACGATGGCGAGATTCCTGTAAATTATAGGAATCTGCATAGAAATCTGAAAAAGGGGGATGCCATCTTCATTAACGACGGCGCGGTCAAGCTTACGGTTCGGAGAATCACCGGTGCCAGAATAACCTGTCTGGTCAATGTAGGCGGCGCTATCAGCTCTCACAAGGGCGTAAACCTTCCCGGCGTGGATCTCTCGACGCCATCGCTGACAAAATATGATCGTCAATGTGTAAGGTTCGGCATCAGGGGAAAATTCGACTTCATTGCCATGTCTTTCGTGCGTAAAGCTAATGATATAAAGTCGCTGAAGCGCCTGGTCAAATCGCTTGGAGGAAACCAATTCGTAATCGCCAAAATCGAAAAACGGGAGGCGGTTGACCGGATCGACGATATCCTGAGGCAAACCGACGGTATCATGGTTGCCAGAGGAGACCTGGGAGTCGAAATCCCCATAGAGGAGGTCCCGGGCATACAGAAAAGGCTCATTGCCGATTGTATTAACGCCGGCGTGCCCGTGATCACAGCTACCCAGGTATTGGATTCCATGGTGCATAATCCTCGACCGACCAGGGCCGAGGCAGCCGATGCGGCTAATGCGGTTCTGGATGGCACCGATGCTTTAATGCTTTCACAGGAAACCGCTATCGGGGACTACCCGGTAGAGGCGGTGAGGATTCTAAGGGCGATCGCATTTGAATCTGAAAAAAAACTGCAATTCAAATCCTTCATCGGCAGCAAGAAGGGAAACATATCGGATATCGCCGATTGTGTCGCTCGCTCCGTCTGTGAGACTGCTGAGGTTCTCGGCGTGAATATTATCGCTGCTCCCACGAGATCCGGTCATACCGCACGACTGATATCACGTTATAGACCATCTGCGAAAATCGTGGCGTTGTCGGAGAATTATTCAACCCGCAAGCATCTATCTCTTTCATGGGGAGTGCGATCCATGGAAATAAACCAGAAATTGCCCTTTGATAGATTGATCCTCGAGATCAGGAAGAAGCTGGCTGAGGAGAGAATGGTCAAACCCGGAGAAAAAATAATCATAACCGCAGGATCGCCGGGCTCGGAAGCCGGCAAGACTAATCTGATGATGGTTGAGATGATATGAGCTGCAAAAGGATTGCTATACTGGGCGCCGGTAGTTGGGGTATCGCTATCGCCAACCTTCTCTGCCGTAAGGGCCACGCAATTAAGATCTGGGAGTTCGATCCAGTTGCCTGCAACAATCTGAAAACGACACGAAAACTCCCGTCGAAGTTGCCGGGCATAAACCTCGAAGATCTCATAGATATCACCAACGATATTGCTGAATCTGTGGATCAGGCCGATTTCGTTTGTTGTGTGGTGCCATCGCAGAATTTGAGATCAGCTGTTCACGGTATTGCAAATATCAAGCTTGCCAAAAAACCGATCTTCGTAAACCTGGCCAAAGGAATCGAGGTCGGTTCGCTGAAGAGGATGTCCGAAGTCATAGTGGATGAGCTGCCGGGAGAAATACGCTCGGGCGTATGCACAGTATCCGGACCTTCCCATGCCGAGGAGGTTGCCAGGGAGATTCCTACAGTCATTACAGCCGCTTCCGAGAATATCCGGGTGGCAGAAGCGGTGCAGCAGCTGTTCTTAACACCGAAATTCAGGGTTTACACGTCCACCGACCTTCTGGGTGTGGAACTGGCGGGATCCTTAAAAAACGTAATCGCCCTGGCCGCCGGCATGCTTGATGGTTTGGGATTGGGCGATAATACGCGGGGAGCCCTTCTAACCAGGGGTCTGGCCGAAATTGTTCGTCTGGGACTCGTAATGGGCGCTGACGCCATGACATTTTCGGGGCTTTCGGGTATCGGTGATCTGGTAACAACCTGTCTTTCGAAACATTCCCGGAACCGGTTTGTCGGCGAGCAGGTGGGCCGCGGGCGTAAGCTCAAGGACATTCTAGCCAAGATGCCGATGGTGGCCGAGGGAGTTCAAACCACAAGATCCGCTTATGCGTTGGCCGAAAAATATGACAGCGAGATGCCCATCACAACTGAGGTCTATCGAGTTTTATTCGAAAACAAGCCGCCGCAACAGGCCATCAACGATCTTATGAGCCGGGATCCGAAATCGGAAAGCTGGAGCTAAACCTCTGCATTATGAGAAAATCTTCTTGCAGTGGATGCCAATTTGGAACATATTTTGGGTTTAAGATGGATTTATGCTTCTAAAGCGGATTTGATTATTTTAGAATGGCTCAAAAAGATAGAAAAATAGAAAAGCTCAATTTCGAGGAGGCGATTCAGGGACTGGAGAAAATCATCGATGATCTCGAATCAGGCGAACTTTCCCTCGAAGATTCCATAAAAGCTTTTGAGAAAGGAATTGAGCTATCCAAACTATGCCGGAAGAAACTGGAGAAAGCCGAAGATCGGGTCAAAAAGCTGCTCGAGAAAAGCGGCGGCGATTTTGACCTGAAATTATTCGATGAAAATGGGGAACAGCTAAATGAGTAGTTTTTTATCCTTGATCGACTCACCGTCCGATTTGAAGAAATTGAAAATAGATGATTTGCCGCAACTGGCATCCGAGATCCGAGAGCTTATTCTCGATGTCGTCTCGACTAATGGAGGACATCTCGGCGCTAATCTCGGAGCGGTCGAATTTACGATTGCTTTGCATCATGTATTTGATACTCCCAGGGATGCCATGGTTTTTGACGTCAGCCACCAGATCTACCCCCATAAGATATTAACGGGACGGAAGGATCGTTTCCATACTATCAGAACCGCCGGCGGCCTTTCGGGATTCGCAAATCGCAAGGAATCGGAACATGATGCTTTCGGCGCCGGTCATGCCTGTACCGCCCTCTCAGCCGCCCTGGGGCTGGCAACCGCCCGGGATCTCCAGGGCGACGATAATCACGTTATAGCGGTTGTGGGCGACGGTGCGCTTACAGGCGGCATGGCCTGGGAGGGTTTGAATCAGATCGGTGAATCCGGACGGGATATGCTGGTAATTTTAAATGATAATAATATGTCCATCTCTAAAAACGTCGGCGCCATTTCAAGATATCTAACAGAGATCCTCGCTGACGAACCATACAATAAATTGAAAGCGGAAATCTGGAAGCTAACAGGTCTCCTTCCGAAGCATGACAGGATCCGTAAAGCGGTGGCTTCCGTAGAAGAATCTCTTAAAGGATTCATGGTCCCGGGAATAGTTTTTGAAAAATTAGGCCTGCGGTATTTCGGGCCTATTGATGGTCACGATATCAAGCTTCTGATCAAAACCCTGGATCATATCAAAAGGTTGCCCGGACCGAAGCTTCTACACATAAGTACGACCAAAGGCAAAGGTTATAAATATGCCGAGGCCGACTCGCTGGCCCTCCACGGCGTATCAAGATTTGATAAGCTTACAGGCAAATCCCTGGCCTTAAAGAAGTCGTTGCCGTATACAAAAGTCTTCGGCGAGACCATGGTATATCTCGGCGGAATCAACAATAAAATCTGCGCCATTACTGCGGCTATGGCCAGCGGCACCGGCCTGACCGCTTTTGCAGAAAAATATCCCGATAGATTTTTCGATGTCGGCATAGCCGAGCAGCACGGAACCACGTTCGCGGCCGGGCTGGCGGCCAACGGAATGAAGCCCTTCTTTGCGGTCTATTCTACTTTTTTACAGAGGGGTTACGACCAGGTGCTGCACGATGTCGCTCTCCAGAAACTGCCGGTCGTTTTCTGCCTCGACCGCGCCGGTCTGGTTGGCGATGATGGCCCCACCCACCATGGCACTTTCGATATTTCCTACCTGCGATCGATCCCGGATGTAGTTATATTTGCTCCTAAGGACGGTCGGGAGCTTCGAGATTCCCTGGCTCTGGCTATGACCTATAATGATGGCCCCATGGCTATCAGATACCCGCGCGGCTCGGTTCCGGAGGAGAAAATCGATCTCGGCATTCGGCCCCTCGAATTAGGCACCTGGGAGATCGTGCGCGATGGAGAAGATGTAGTCATCCTGGCGGTTGGAACCATGGTCTATAATTCCTGGAAAGCAGCCGACATGCTTCAGAAGGATGGCATAAATTGCCGGGTGATTAACTGCAGATTCATAAGGCCCATGGACGAAAAGATGCTCCAGGAGACCTTCAATAAGTTCAACAAGATAATCACGGTCTGCGAGGGTAGCTTAAACGGGGGGTTTGGCGAGGGCGTTCAATCATGGGCCGCCGAAAACGATTTCTCAAACCGGTATATAATATCCCTCGGCATTCCCGATAAATTCATTGAGCATGGCAATCGCGATCTACTCCTGCAGGAAATCGGCCTCGATCCCGAAGGGATCGCCATGTCTGCCCTGGAACTTCATCAGAAAATAAAGGCCAGGTCCGGCTCCCGGAAAACAAATTGAAGAGATTTGGAATAATAGGCCATCTCGATCGCCCTCAGATCGAGCAAGCAACAGAACAGATCATTAAATGGAGCCAGGCCAACGATATCCAGATAAGGATATGCACCGACCTGGTTCCGCTCGTCGGTCACGAGGATATCTCTGCGGAAGACAGTGAAATCTGGCGCCATTGCGATGTCATAATAAGCCTTGGCGGCGATGGTTCGATGCTATCCTCGGCCAGGATCGCTGGAAACCATGGCATCCCTATTCTGGGGGTCAATCTCGGAAGCCTTGGATTCTTAACGGAGGTAACCCAGGAACGAATCCTAAAATCGCTCGAGATGCTTAAAGCCGACAAATACAAAATCGAAGAAAGAATGGTGCTTGAGACCTTGATTCCCACCGCTAAGAAAACGGATCCATTCGCCTTAAATGACGTAGTAATTGACCATGGTGAAGCTACCAACCTGGTTAAACTCGACCTCTTCTCCGATAATGAATTCGTGTGCTCCTATAATGTCGATGGCATAATTATATCCACTCCTACAGGTTCTACCGCCTATTCTCTTTCCGTGGGCGGGCCGATCATCAATCCCCTGATGGAGGCTATCTCAGTCAGCCCGATTTCGCCTCATAATCTTACCTTAAGACCGATTATTTTTCCCGCGGAAAACGTCATCACCATTGTCGCCGGCGCGGGAGGCGGAAGATTGCGGGTATCTGTCGATGGACGTATCGTAGGCGACCTCGAGGCAGGCCGGAGAATTTCCATCAAAAAAGCTGCCTACAAGATAAAGCTGGTTAAATTTGACTCGACGTCTTTCTATGAAATTCTAAGAGAAAAACTTCACTGGGGTAAACGTCCCCTGATGAATTCTTAATGCTCTCTCGTTTGCATATCGAAAACTTCGCCCTGATCGATAATCTCGATATTGAATTCGGCCAAGGGTTGAATGTGATAACCGGTCCCACCGGCGCCGGTAAGTCGATCATTATAGAGGGTCTCAATCTCGTTCTCGGGGGGCGCGTCTCTGAGGTCATGCTTAGAACCGGCGAATCTAGCGCCGTGGTCGAAACGCAATTTATAATAAGCGATCAAGACGAAGTGGTTCAGGTGATAGATTCGGCGGACGTCTCCACTGGTGACCATACGCTTGTACTTCGCCGGGAGTACAGGAAAAAAAGCGGCAGCAGGGCGTTTATCAATGGTATATCAGTTAGTCTTGGGACCTTGAAGGAGGTTTCCAGCTGGCTGGTATCGGTTCTTGGCCAGCATTCGCATCAATCCCTGCTTGAGTCATCGTCCCATCTCAAATACCTCGACAGCTACGCGCAGTTGGATGATAGACTATCAAAGCTGAAAGCCCTGTATAATCGAGCCGTAGATCTTAAAGAAAAGATATCTTTCGCCGAGAGATTTGCCCGTGAAGTCTCCGATAAAATAGATCTTTTGAATTTTCAGATATCCGAAATTGAAAAGTCAAACCTCAAGCCGGGTGAGGAGGACAGCTTAAGGCAAGAGAAGAGGCTTTTAGAAAATAGCCTGCGCATCCGGGAGACGGGAGAGATGGCGGGTTCGATCCTGCTCGAATCTGACGGTTCCGTGGTGGAGAAATTGGGCGAAATTGAGAAAGCCCTGGCCGGAATACCAGGCATCAAGAGCCCTTTCGAGAACATCATCGGGCGAATTAGAAACGCATCGGATTCCATAAACGAGGCCGTTGCAGATATCCGAAACTTAATCGACCGGATCGATGATGACCCGGCCAGGCTCGAGCAGATCAACGAAAGACTCGACGAAATCTTCAGGCTGAAGAAAAAATACGGTGGAGATGTCAGAGAAATCCTGCAGTATGCTTCGGATTCCCGGAATAAGCTGGCTGAACTTAAGAATAAGGCGGGCAATACCGAAAAACTCGCAGAAGATCTCCAGAAAACGCTTCTTGAATTAAACCGGCTGGCCGGGGATATCTCCAAAACAAGAAAAAAAGCCAGAAACCGGCTGGAAGACATCGTCTGCGAAAATTTAGCGTCCATGGGACTGACGAAAGCTCAATTCGTGGTTGATATTTCAAATGTTGAAAACGAGCAGGGATTATACGAGTTCAACAACCGGCGGTTTGCAGGGGATGCATCGGGATTTGACTCAGTCGAGTTTCAGTTTTGCGCCAATCCCGGAGAGGGAATCAAGCCGTTGGCAAGTATAGCCTCGGGCGGAGAGATTTCCAGGGTGATGCTGGCTCTTAAGAACTCTCTTATGGTGGGCAAGACCAGCGGCTGTGAGATATTTGACGAGATCGATGTTGGTATCTCCGGCGAGATCGCCGCCAAAGTCGCTTATCAGTTGAAAGCACTATCGAGGAACCATCAGGTGATCTGCATAACGCACCTACAGCAGATAGCGTCTTCCGCCGACCACCATTACAGCGTTTACAAGCAAAGGATCGGGGGCCGTTTGGTGACCAGAATTAAAAAACTCGGGCCGGAGGAAAGGGTAAAAGAGGTGGCGTCGCTTCTCTCGGGCGAGGCCATTACCAAGAGCGCCATAGCCGGAGCCAGGGAACTGTTGAAAAACTCCCGGCGCCAGAGGTAACGATTGCATGGAACCGCTGCATAGATATATCCCCAATATATTGTCCGCTCTGAGAATCTTTCTGATTTTTCCGTTTACCTATTCTCTGGCCTATGACGATATGCCGGCGGTAATTCTAATTGTGATTACCATGATCCTGACTGACTATTTCGACGGTTATCTTGCCCGCAAATGGAATGTCGTTTCCGATGCCGGCAAAATTCTCGACCCTCTGGCCGATAAGCTTTGCGTGGCGGCTGTAGCGCTGGTCCTGGTGTTCTTGAGAGGGTTCCCGCTCCTTCTGGTTATTTTGCTGGTGTTAAGGGACGTCCTTATTTTGATTGCGGGATTTCTGATGCTCCGAAAAGATTCGCATGTGCCTGTTTCTAATGTCCTGGGTAAGGTGACGGTCGGGGTCGTCGCCGCTTGCCTGCTGATTTATCTTTTCCGACTGGATTTCCTTAAGGCGCCCGCAGTAATACTGACCGCCATTATGCTGGTAGTATCTTCTGTATCCTATTGGAAGATGTTTCGCAGCACAATCTGATCGAAGGGGTATGAATCGGTTATGGATCAGGGAAACATTGCACTTTCTCCAATCCCAATTAGATCCCAGTATATAATGTTATTATGAACGGAAGCTGCCCGGAGATGATAATCTAAGTTCTCAATTGGTCGTCAGATAGCCTGGAATTGCGGCTGGTGAATGCAGAATTTCATTTACATAACCTTTTAAGGAGCCTTATATCAGCTCAAGGAGAATTTTAGGCCTGTATTGCTGCAACAAAATAGGGCAATGGCATGTAATAAAAATGGTGATAAGAGAAGGAGGATTTTATGTTTAAGAAGACGCTCTATGTTTTTCTGTCAATAGTTCTCGTTGCCGCCGTGGCGCAGGCCGAGAAAAATAAGACTGCCAGAATAAAGGATAATATCGCCACCGATTTGAAATATGGCTGGCAGATCAACGTGCCGGATAATTGGAAAGCCAAAAACCTAAAAGAGCCGAGCGTGGAACGGCTTTTCATGGAGAAAAGGAATTATCTTGTAAATCCTTACATTGAAACCTACGGCGGCGAATATACCATCCCAAGAGTGATGATTTACGTTCAGGAGTTCAGCGGTTCCGAAAGAGATTTCGAGGCTTTGATAAAGAAAAGCCTTGTGGAACATAGATCGGACAATGCCATAATCAGCAGGATGGGTTTATTGAGGGATGGTGAATTTATAATCTCCGGCGAGGTTTTAATTGACTCCATCCCCGCATTGCAGGTCTACGTAAAGCGGAATTACAAGCGCGTCCTTCTGATTCCCGACCGCAGCAGCTTCGGAAACGACAGACAGGAATATATTAATGACCACGAAGTCCACGAGATTTATATCATGAAGAAGGAAAACATAATTTACGTCTTCCGGGCCTATTGCGAACGGGAGTTTTACGAGAGCAATGCCGAGGAATTTCAATCTTTAGTCCGATCCCTCGAACTTCTGCCCGAATCAATTCCGCCTTCCGTCGAATAATGT
>CBEWDL010000052.1:0-19303 GCA_965555375.1 uncultured bacterium | reverse complement strand
AACCCGGTGGTTAATTCCGCCGAAGGCGGAACTCTACCAGCTGAGCTACCGGGGAATTTTTTTATCCTGTGATCTGTTCTAACCTCAACCAGTAACCCGGTGGTTAATTCCGCCGAAGGCGGAACTCTACCAGCTGAGCTACCGGGGAGTGTTTTTCATTCAATTTCACTTTTGTCTCGTCCTCGCCAGCGATCCCGCTTAGGCGGGATGGTTAATTCCGCCAAAGGCGGAACTCTACCAGCTGAGCTACCGGGGATAGCATTGAATACTATCGGTAAACAATGAAATTCGTTTAGCGATTCTTGTCAAGGCAAATGTCGACTGCTCCCGGTCCTACGACATCCAGTCCTCCGCATCAACGCCCAAACCGTCGGCAACACGGGTTATATAATTGAAATAGGCAATCACCTCCACGGCGTCGGTAACCCCGCGATCATCGAGGCCGAGGGATTTCAGCCGGTCTATGTCCGCCTGCTCGATTGATGATTGCCTGGATGTCAGTTTCTCGGCGAACTCGCAGAGCGCCATATCCAGATTCGATAAATCAGCTCCCCGCCAATCGATCTTAATCGCCCGGGTCAATTCGTCGCTTTTGCATTCCGACCGAAACTCGGCGGCATGCGATTCCACTCAGTAATGGCATTCGTTGACTCTGGATACGACTACCGCCATCATCTCCCGCTGTGCTCTCGAAAGCGGGGAGGGGCCATACATGACGTCGCGGTGAAACTCCATGGAAGATTCCAGAACCTTCGGATTATGTCCCTGAACGCTGATTATGTTGGCTACACTGCCGGCCCTTTTCTGAGCGGCATCGTATTGCTGTTTCAAGAAATCGTCGGCCTCATTTGGCCCGATAACTCTTATATATGCCAAACAATACCTCCCTCTGTGAAACCTCAGGATGCGATATTTTCTTATCTGGAAACATACTCCTCATCGCCAATCAATTTATCGAGCTAACCGTTCAGTGGATACCATAGTGCTGGAATTTAGTCAAATTATCCTTTTCAGGAATAACCGCAGAATGTATATTGAAATCAAATGATTTTTCTCATAGCAATATTGGCTTTTGCGACGGTTCTAAACTACGCCGGCACTTTCGAGGAAGGCGACTGGGTAACCTATACCAATTTCAGGTATGTGACCTCCGTTGCAATGGATCAGACTATCGTATATTTCGGCACCACCGGAGGGGTGATACGGTATGACCGTTATGCTAAAAAGTGGCTCGAACCTCTGACCGTCACCGACGGCATCCCGGATGAATGGATCGATAATATCGCCTACGACCCCGATTGGGATCGGATCTGGGTAACTACACCGGATGGCAACGCTTATTATCAGCCAACCTTCCAGAAATGGTATAGAGGCGGCGATTTCCCTTTTGAACTGGCGCACAACGACTTCGACCCCAGAGCCTTCCCGCTTCTGAATACCGAGTTCGGTTACAGCTACCAGGATGGGCGGCTTATGGATTTCAATATGCAGGAGTTTCCGCTGACCCGGGGGGCTGACGACGGCTATGACGACCTTTTTATCGGCACCTGGGGTATGGGCCCGGTGGTCATCAACACCCGCTACAGGGATCTAACCATCATGCCCTACGGTCCGTACAGCGCGAATATTTCAACTATCGTCAAGATCGGAGATGAATTCTGGATGGGTGATGGTCTCGGAGATCTTACTGCAGGCGCAATCAGCAAATTTGATAGATTAACCGGGGAATGGCAATGGTTTCAACCCCGTTATGCGAGTGGTCTGGCCTCGTCCAAGCTAACATCGGCAGCCGGTGGGAATAGTGCCATCTGGCTGGGGACGGAATATGGGCTGGCCCGCTATGATAAGAAAAATAATAGTTTTACAGCCTATGCCGACTTCTCAATGCTGCCCTCAGTGACCATTTCATCGGTAACCGACGACAGCCTGTGGGTATTCGCAGGGACGGATAATGGCCTTGGCTATATCGGCAGGAAAAACTCAGGCAGTATATCCAAAGTCGAAGAGCCATCCAATTCCACGAATAAAGAAGATACCGGCCCAGGCAGCAACTCGACGATTGTGTTCCAGCAACAACGGCTGATTGGATGGCATATAAACAATGTCAAAATCATCGGCCAATATCTGTATCTGGCAACTGATAGAGGAGCCCTCCGACGCCTTCTCGACGAGAGCTCTGAATTCGAGTTTGTAAATACGCCCAACGGGATGCTCTCAACTGAAATATACGATATTGTCTCTGATGGTGACAGCCTGTATTTCGTCACCCGCAACGATATCTTGATCATCGATTTGAAAACGGAGGAATATTCCACGATAACCGATCACAGCTATTTCGGGCAATGGCACTTGCGGCGAATCGAGGTTGACGGTAGAAACATCTGGGCCGCCACGGATATCGGGCTCTGGAAATATAGGTTAAAAGACGGTTACAGCCGGCTGTTCACTGTCGGCGATGGCATGATTTCGGATGATGTCAGAAGCATCGCTCTGGACGGCGATTACATCTGGATCGCCACACCAGGAGGATTAATCAGGTTTTACTGGAGCGATCCGGGAAGAATTGATTGAACTCCGGGGCTGGTTTGCAGGTATAATCAGGAGCATCTGTGAATAAATCTGCCAGTCGAGTGTATCAATAGGCAAAGAGTTGACCGATTCCGGAAATGAAGCTCGAAAGGAAATTCAGATTGAAATTAATTCCCAGGTTATTGTTGGTGTTTTCGCTGGCCTTATCATCAATTTCAGTAACCGGTTGCTCCAGCAGGGAAAAATCGGGAACTGCATTTGTAGATGAGCTTAATCTCCCCGGCGAACTTTCAGATTTCCTGATGGCCGATTTCAACGGCGATTCTCTCATGGAGATCCTTGCCTTATGCGCGGACGGCCGTGGTCCGGAACCGTTCAGGAAAGGATGTATATTCTATCAATCCGGGCGAGTATACAAATCCGATCCCGACATCACTTTCGATATTCCCCCGGATGCCGTAGTCTTTGACGTCGGTGATATCGACGGCGATAGCCACCCGGAGATCCTATACTTTTCCTATAAGGGCCTTTATGCCATAAAGGTTACCGATGGCAAGATAGAAGCCCCGCGCTCGATTATTGAAAAAACGACTGTATTTCATCTCCCAACGTCTGAAACCGTTTCCTATTGGGACTTCTATAGAGTTTCGCCCCGGAGCGATCGGGCCTTCTTGCTGATTCCCACCTTATCCGGTTTGTCCATATACTCTGTCAGGAATAGCGGCGTCGCACAGGCGACCGACATACAATTACACCATAGAGCTGCTGCTCGTTCCTCCGGCATTTTCGAGATGAGGGATAAAATGGCGTTTACTTATCGATATTTCCTTCCTGTAATTGAGTTTTGCGATTATGACGGTGATGGTGTGGAAGACATATTTATCATCGACGATAAAGATGTATCCATCTTCGCAGGCAACTTCCAGGGGGGATTCGGAAAAGATCCGGTTGACCGACCGTGTGAAAGACTGTGGCCGGAAGCCAAAGGCGACGATACCGATTTTAACGTACAGGTAAAGGATTTAAACCGGGATGGCCTGGCAGATCTTGTCGTTTCTCAGAACCGCGGGGGCATCAAGAACCTGGAATCAAACATAAGGATCTATCTATGCAAGACACGCGAGGGATACAATGAAACGCCGTCATTTAGCCGCAACATTTCCAATTCCGCCGGCATGGCCTATCTCCACGATCTCAATAACGATGGACGTATTGATATCGTAATACCGGCGTTGAAAATCGGGATCACGGCTTTAATGAAGATGCTGATATTGAACCGGCTCGATCTGGCTTTGGATATATATCTCCAGGAGGCCGGCGGGCGTTACCCCGACGAACCGTCGCTGAGCACCTCTATCAGCGCCCTGGTCGATTTAAACGCTGGTAATATCAGTTTTGGCGAGAATATTGCCGTAACGGGTGATTTCAACGGCGACAACCTTTCTGATTTTTTAATCGAAACCGGCGATGGCACGCTGGATATCTACTTCGGAACCGCTGGGACGGTGCTGGGGAATAATCCGGGCTGGTCATATAAACTACCCAAACCATCGAGCATACTGGCCGCAGACTGCGACAACGACGGCATTTCAGAAATACTCACTTTCTATGGATCGGCACAGGCTGACAGTAATAAGATCAGGGTAATCCACGTGGGGCGGGCAGAAATGTAGGACAAATCGGCCCAGGATCTTATGGATACCAGGCTTAGGAAGTTACCGGTGCTTAAAATAATTCCGACAATTATTATTCTCACGTCTATAACCATCTCATTCTCTAATGCTCAGACTATACACATAAATGATTTTGATTATTTCGTGGGAAGTTTTGGTCGGACAGATACTCTGGATAGAGAAAGTATTGACTGCTCCAGATTCGTCGAATGGCAACTTATAAGACCCGATGCTGCCGGCATCAGACGGGTTCTTGGCCAGATTGAGCATTCCAGGAGCAGGCACTGGGTATATGATTGGGAGCCTCTATCGAAACAGCGCGGGAATCTGAAGCGAACACGATATCGACCAGGTTCGCGAAAATTCGAGTTTTATATCTTGATGGATTTGTTCGGGCATGAGAGGAAAATAAACGTACTGACCGCCTGGGAACGTACTGGCAAAGACAGCCTCCAATATCATTGTGGACAGATCGGAGGCTTTGATTCCTTCATAGGTTCGTCTAGGATTGAACGTCTCAAAACCTTTCCTGATAGTTCAACATTGCTTGTGGTTAAAAATGGGGGAGAGGGATATAGCGGCTATGATTTTTTCCGCGGCTCAACCAGTTGTGCTTTCGTAAACTTTTATGGTAAACGATGGAGAATTCCCTATGACGAGCGAGGTGGAAGCTACACGAATATTCATTACAATTTCCAGCACCTGAGAAGATCCTCTTATAAAGTAACTGAGGTTAGTGAATATATAACCCGCAAATCCATTAATCCCGATTACGGTTTGTATGAGACAATAGTCGATTCGGCAAGTGTGAGAATTATCGACCTATGGGAAATGGCAAAAGAACATTTCAATATCAAGACAGAATAAACTGCCGATAGCGCTGAATTCTTCTTTGTCAGAGCCAATTGCATCCTGACATGGCGATCCGCCAGCATTCATCTATAAAGACTAGCTTGTTTGTTCTTGCTTGAAATTACGCCTTCCTTACATATAATATCATCTCCAGGAGTGTTATTATGAGCGAGCATCTGCTTTTAGGATTGGCCACGATCATAGTGCTGGGCATCGTAGCCCAGTGGCTGGCCTGGCGGCTGCATCTGCCGGCGATATTGCTCCTTTTGATATTCGGGATAATGGCCGGCCCCGTTTCCGGTATCCTCAACCCCGACGAGCTCTTCGGCAATCTGCTTTTCCCTTTCGTGTCGGTTTCCGTCGCCATCATTATTTTTGAAGGTGGCCTCAGCCTCCGAATCTTCGAGCTTCGCCGGGTTGGAGGCGTCGTCAGGAATTTGATTACTATCGGAATATTTGTCACCTGGTCGTTAACGGCATTGGCTGCATATCTCGTTGTGGGCATGCAGCCGGCCCACGCGATATTGCTGGGTGCGATCCTGGTGGTATCGGGCCCCACGGTCATAATACCGCTTTTAAGGCATGTCAGACCCATTGGGAATGTTGGGTCGATAATCAAATGGGAAGGTATCGTTAATGACCCGATTGGAGCCATACTGGCGGTTTTAGTCTTTGAGGTGATTTTATCGGGCGGTATGCGTACGGGATCATCGCTGGCGATCTGGGGAGTGGTCAAGGCTGTAATTTCCGGCGGACTAATAGGCCTGGCGGGCGCTTCGGTATTGGTGCTATTACTCAGACGATATCTAATCCCCGATTTTCTGCAAAACCCGGTTGCTCTCATGCTTGTCGTCATCTGCTATACCGCATCGAATGCTATCCTGACGGAGTCCGGTCTTCTGGCGGTAACGATAATGGGCATAGCGCTGGCCAACCAGAGATTAGTATCTATCAGGGATATTACCGAGTTCAAGGAAAGCCTGAGGGTCCTTTTGATTTCGATCCTTTTCATAATCCTGGCGTCCAGACTTACATTAGAGCAGCTATCTTTGTTCAATGCTGCGAATTGGGTATTTGTCGGAATGCTGATCGTTATAATCCGCCCTGTTGCGGTTTTCGTTTCTGCTTTCGGCTCCGATTTGAAATGGCGAGAACGTCTCTTTTTGGCCTGGATGGCGCCGCGCGGTATAGTAGCGGCGGCCGTGATCTCAGTTTTTGCCATCCGTCTGGCCGAGATCGGTATTCCGAATAGCGAAAGCCTCATGCCGCTAACATTCCAGGTGATCATCGGGACGGTGGCCATCTACGGTATCACCGCTCCCTTCGTGGCACGCTGGCTTAAAGTCGCCAAACCCGATCCGCAGGGCGTATTGTTTGCCGGCGCCCAGCCGTGGGTTCAGACGATTGCGAACGTGCTTAAGACTGAAGGGTTCCAGGTAGCCCTGGTCGACTCCAATTGGACGAATATAACCGCCGCTCGCAGCGCCGGGCTTCCCGCAAATTATGCCAACATCCTCTCTGAGAATCTATTGCAGGATATCCAATTGGATGGCATCGGCCGCCTGCTTGCACTGATACCCAATGACGAGGTAAACTCGCTGGCCACCCTGCATTTTGAGGATATCTTCGGCAGATCAGAGGTTTATCAACTGCCGCTCTCCAGCGAAAGCAGAGTTGAAAGGCGGGGGACAATGCCAAAGCATCTTCGCGGAAGGTTCCTTTTCGATAAGAAGGCAACCTGCGATTATCTCGAGGCTCGCTTTCGCGCCGGCGCTATCGTTAAGAAAAATTCGATAACCGAGGAGTTCGATTTTGCCGCGTTTAAATCGAAATACGGCGAGGATGCGCTTCCGATGTTTGTAATCAAGGAATCGGGAGATCTGAAAGTCTGGACCGCAATCGACCAGCCGTTGCCGGAGCCGGGAGAGAGGCTGATCAGTATTATCGATGAACGCGAAGAAGGTGAAACTCTTTCTTCGGATCTGGGCGGTAATGGCAAGATGAGTAATGGTTGATTCTTGCGTTGCTATTATACTCAGATGCCATAAGCGCCGAGATACTAAAGGCTAACTGAAACAGTATACAAGAATCAATTCTCAAAAAGCCGGATAACTCTAACATCGAACGATCTTGAAAAGAGGCGATTTATTTCCTATTTTTCAAAACGAGCGGCGCCGGCAGTTTATGACTGAGCGCTTCAAAGCAATCTGTTCGGTGAAAGAATCTGATGTGGCTAAGGCAAAGAGGCAATTTTGAAAGCTATGATTTTTTTTCGATTACTGGTGTGGGAGGTGCGTATGGGGAAGTCCCTTACCGTGCAATACATGGTGCTAAGGTTCTTAACGTCAGGAGTGCAATATGGCTTTAAGAAGTTATGATGAGTATATCGATTCTCTTAAAAGGATGAGACCGAACGTCTACAAGTTTGATGAGCTAATCGAGGATGTCACCACCCATCCGGCAACGCGCTATACCGTAGAAGGACACAGCAAATCTTACAGGCTCTATGATGATCCGAAGGAAAAGGAGATTTTTACAACCACCTCGCATCTGACCGGCGAGCCTATCAGCCGGTACCTCTCCATAATCAGGACCCCGGAGGATATGTATGCCAACAGCCGTATGAAGCGACGTATGTTTCAGCTTACCGGCACCTGCACCGGAGGCCGCTGTGTCGGCTGGACCGCTCTTAACTCCATGTTCGCCACCACATTTGAGATAGATGAAAAACTCGGCACAGATTACCATCAGAGATTGATCAACTGGCTTCGCGATGCGCAGGCCAGGGATATCACAATCGCCGGAGCCTTGACCGATCCTAAAGGGGACAGGACCAAAACGCCGTCCATGCAGGACGACCCCGATCTATCCTTGCGAATCGTCGAGAGACGCGATGATGGTATCGTAGTCCGGGGCGCCAAGGTTATGATATGCGGCGTGGCCGCGGCCAACGAGATATTCATTCTTCCCGGATCGGGCTATAAAGAAGCCGATAAAGACTATGCCGTATCGTTCGTTATCCCGCGCGATACGGAAAACTTAACCATAGTCGAAACCCGCCATCCCAGCGATATGAGGGAATACGAAGAGGGATTTGATTCGCCGGTTAAGGAAGGCGGCATAACCCAGGCCTATCTGTTCTTCGAGGACGTCTTCATCCCGAAGGAGAGAGTGTTTATGTCCGGTGAATACCGGTTCTCCCTGAATGCGGTATTGTACTTTATCAGCGCCTATCGAGCGGCGATCGGAGGCTGCGTGGCCGGGCAGGGTGATGTCAAGATCGGAGCCGCCGTTTTAACGGCTCGCACGAACGGCCTGCAATCTAAGATATTCAATGACAAAATCATCCGCATGCATATCAACAACGAAACCACCTACGGGATGGGGATCGCGGCCGCGGCGCAGGGTAAGAAACATCCATCCGGGGCCTGGCAATGCGATATGCTTTTATCCAATGTCAATAAGGTCCACGTGGCCACCCTACCGTATGAAACGTCGAGATTGGCCCAGGACATAGCCGGAGGTATCGGCGAGACCGGATGTATGCCGTCATACAAAGATTTTAACTCGTCAAAATACGGGCACCTCATTCAAAAATATATGAAAGCGAAATACTCGGCGGAATCGCGCGCCCGGGCGGCTCGCCTGGTCGAGTGGGCCACCATCGGAGCGGGCGTGCCGGGGTGCATGCACGGCGGCGGCTCGCCGGACGGTGCCAGGCTGGTCATTAGAGCGACTACGAATCTCGAAGAGAAAGTCGAAATCGCCCGAAAATTGGCCGGTATTACCGAGGAGATACCGGAGCCGGAGGGGAAGAAAAAATAGCCGTTGGGGAAGTTTGATCCGCGATCAACCGCCGGCTCAATTTCTGTTGAAGCCCTAACCTCCTTTGATTAAATTTCCTACGGAGTTTAGCTTATGCCTGCAAATCTGCCGCCACAATATTACGAGCTCGAAAGAGAATTCAAAAAAGAGAAAGACCCTCGTGAGAAATTGCGCCTGGCCAAGGAGCTTCTGGCGCTTATGCCAAAGCACAAGGGGACCGACAAGCTTCAAGCCGACCTCAAAGCCAAGATATCGAAGCTGAAAAAGCAGATCGAGGGCGGCGGGAAAAAGCATGGCGCCCGGCGGGTCGACGATCACTCCCATATCGAGAAGGAAGGCGCCGCGCAGATCATCCTGATTGGCCCTCCCAACTCAGGGAAATCGAGCCTTCTTGATATTTTGACCAATTCCAAACCGCTGATCGGTGACTATCCATATACGACGCGCCAACCGATGGCCGGAATGATGATTTTTGAAACGGTTCAGTATCAATTAGTCGATACTCCGCCGATCTCCGAGGATCAATTCGAGTCATATATGCCGAACCTGATCCGCCAGGCCGATCTGATTGTGGTGGTGGCCGATGTTTCCATCGCCGGTGTCGAAAATCGTCTGGAGACGTTGCTCAATAGATTGGGTGAGAAGAGAATCATCCTGACTTCCCGGATTCCGGATAAGATCGACGATCCCCGATTCGCCTACAAGAAGGCGATCATTGCCGCACATAAGTTTCTCGACGAAAACGGCAAAAGCGAGATGGAGAAAATCAGGGAGCGATATATTGATTTTACCATAATCCCGACATCCATTCTTGATGAGGGTTCGCTGGATAATCTCAAGACTGCAATTTTTGATTCGCTCGGAATCATAAGGGTGTACACCAAGCGGGTCGGGTATGAGGTCGACTATGTCGATCCGATCATTCTACCGATCGGGGGAACGGTCGAGGATGCCGCCAGAGTGATTCATAAGGATTTCGCCCACAAACTCAGATTCGCCAAGATCTGGGGCGAAGGGAAATTCGAGGGTCAGAGGATTAAAAACAGTTTTATCCTCTCTGATAAAGATGTTATTGAATTCCATATTTAGCTTTGCCGCAGGATAAAATTAGACGTTCAAAAGCAAGTGTTCGCGGATAAGACCGTGCCAGACTTGCCGGGACTTAGTGGGTTGCGGCTAAAGGACGGAACTATATTTGGCGTAAAAAAGACTCTTTCCTCAATATCCGTTGATATTTTTTCGACATCGCTCGGTTTTGACCGTATGATGGGAGGCAATAGTGAATCAGGATTTTAGCCGCACCACTCTCGGGAAAAGCGGTATCGGGGTGCATCGGCTTGCCCTTTCGGCCACTTACAGGCCCGGCAAAGAGACCATCTATAAGGCTCTGGATAAAGGTTGTGATCTTTTCTTCTGCTATGGATTCGACACGCAGATGGTCGGGGTGCTGCGTGATGTCTTTAGAAACAAAAGGGAGAATTGCGTTGTCATCACCGGCGCTTATAACCTTCTTTTAGGGCACCTGAATCTTCGCCGCACCCTGGAAAAGAGGCTGCGGCAATTGCGCACCGATTATATCGACATCTTTCTCTTCCTGGGAGTCATGAAGGAGAAACACTTTACTGAGCATGTCAAAGAAGAGCTTTGCCGATTTCGGGAAGAGGGCAAGGTGCGAGCTATCGGCATTTCGACCCACGACCGAAAGTTTGCGGGAAAACTGGCGGCGGAAGGCGTCCTTGATGTCCTGATGATACGATACAACGCCGCGCACCGGGGCGCCGAGAATGATATATTTCCCTATTTGAAGCAGCATGATACCGGCTTGATAAGTTATACCGCCACACGCTGGAGCTATCTGCTCCGAAGGCCGCGGGGCTGGCCAGAAGACGGTCGCATTCCCACCGCCGATATGTGCTACCGTTTCGTCCTCTCAAATCCCCACGTGGACGTCTGCCTGACAGCGCCTTCAAACATTCGACAGCTTGAGGATAATCTAAAAGCGCTCGAATACGGTCCTCTAAGCGAAGAGGATATGAAGTTCATGCGGGAATTCGGCGATGTCGTGCATCGAGCGAATAAATGGTTCATGTAAGACATTGAGAAAGAAGAGTATAGATTGGGGTTCGAGGTTTCCTGACGGGATTACCTTTTCTATTTCCCTGTCGCGGCCTCGAGCTTCCGGATGCGGGCCTTTACTGCCTCCAGATTGTCATTTTCGGGATTACTATCCACGAAAGCTTTGAGCCAATAAAGGGCCCTGGCCGTATCGAATATGGCATTCTCATATAAATCGGCCAGCTTGAGGGGCGCGAATCTCCCCTCGGGCAGTTGTGGGAAACTCTGATATAATTGCATGAGTGTTTGGGTGGCTCTGTCGTAATCCTCTTGCTCGATATAACATCTTACCAGATACCCCATTGCCCGGGAGACAGAAAGAATGTTGCCCCCGGTCTGATCCGCATACCTGCTGATATAATCCTCGGCGTCATCGTATGCCTTTCGGGTCAGTTCAGTTTGCCCCTTTGACCTGTAACGATTGGCTATATACAGGGCGGCCTCGAAGGCCTTATCGGTCCCTGGAAAACTACCCTGGATATAATCCAGCTGGCCTTTCGATAATTCCCATTTCCCCTCGGCATCATAGCAAAGGGCAATCAGATAATTGGCCTCCAGAACAATCTCTTGATCTGCCTGTGGCAGCTTTTCAATATTGCCAACCGCCTTGCGAGACTCAGCAAACTTTCTCCGTTCATATAGGCTTAAACCTAATCCCAGATAGGCGGAGCCAAGTTGCTTATCGCCGGAATAGGATGAGATAAACTCCCGGTAGGTTTGCTCGGCTTTTCTGAAATCTCTCAGATTGTTCATATAGATATCGGCGATCCTCATCAGTATGGTTGGCGAAATAAGCCCCGTGTTCTCATCCCGTGTCGATTCTAATACCTCCACAGCTTCGGTGAACTTACGTTGCCTTATATAGCTTGCGGCCAGTTTCCCGATGGCGGCAGATTCCAGCGGCGAATCAGGATATTCTTGAATCAGGTCATTATAATAGTCTCTAGCCCTTTTCAGCCGTTCCTCAAATTCTCTCGGGTTGCCTGCCATCAGCCACATTTCGGCGGCTTTGATGGGGGCGCCGAGTGCATCCAGATTAGGGCTGCCCGGCACAGCTATCCTCCTGTAACCGTTGGCCAGAGAATCATAAAATACTGCGGCTTCGAGAAATTGTCTGGCTTTTTCTTTTGTCAGGGCTATGTAGTTTATGACGGCGTTTTTTTGAAGATCACTGGTGGCAGGGTTGTTAATCACGGTTTCGAAGTGGTAAACGGCCTTATCGTACATCTTGTGGTCAAGGTACAGAACCCCGATTCTGGTATTCGCCAGCGATGCCAGCGCCCAGGCCTCTTTCTCTGCATCGGAGGCATCAGCGACCTCCAGGCTATCCTGGGGCGGGGAGATTTTGAGAGTAATGGCATTGTAGGCCTCAACCAGAGTGTTGAGATCATCCTCCGACAGCGAAGGCCCTTTTATAAACAACTCCCTGCTGAGCCGGTCGGCCTCGGTCATCATCTTCTCCATCTCAAAACGGATGGCTGTATCGGTCTTCTGGCCGCAGCCAGAAAGGCACAATAAAGCCCAGATCGAGACTGTTAGAAGAAATATCGATAGTCTAAAATCCCTGAATCTCTTCACGCCTCCTCCAATGGGAAGATTATTGACGAACCACTCCTGCATCGCCTGACTATTACCCTAAAGCTGGGTTTCAAGTTAAGCATTTGTAGTATACCATTATTATTTTTCGGAAGAAACAAAAGATATATGAGGAGATCATTTATTCGGGGCTATGTTCCGGGCGCAGGGGAAGATGCAGAAATTCTCGGAAGCCTGTATCATATCCAATTAATCGTTAAAGGGGTCGTTCCTCTCCGGGAGCCTACCCCTTAGATTCCCTGTCTCTTACGTATTTCTGTATAGCCATCCACTGGTTTGGCCCGTTCAGGCCAACTTCCTCAAGGACCTTTTCAGCCTTGCCGCTGCCGGGGTAGATGCCCCGTGAGTATGCAGACAATGAGTGTTTGCGGCCGAAATCGGATATTATCCAGTAGTACATGGTGGGCATGGTAAAATCCGTGATTCCCATGGCCTCGTATCTTCTCTCCTCCGGCATTATGGCCTTCTGCCTGTCCTCGGGAAGAAGCAAGAAAAGCTCGGCGCTCGATACATAGTAAATGTTTATGTTGTAATCGCTATCATCCAGGCGGGGCAACACATACGGGACGAAATCGTTGGCGACGGCGCTGCCCTGGATTATGACGGTGCCATGATAAGGCTTCTTATCAGGGTTGCCCTTTCGGAACTGATATACGCCGTCGACCGCGGCAATAGCCGAAGGCAATTTGTATTTTTCTCTATCGAATACCGTTTCGTTAGGACGGGTAACGAATGGGGCCAAAAGGGACGGTCTTTTTTTCAAACCCTCTACGACCAGAGGCCATAGCTCCTGCGGATCCCAGGGTGTGAGAGTGATAGCGTGTCCGGCGGGGAAATTCTCCTGTAGAAGCTGGAGAGCCTGCGGATCGGCATGCGTGGGGCCGTCCTCGCCGGTCTTCAACCCGGCGTGGGCGCAAACCATGATAAAGGTCTTATACGGATCGCCGGTAAACGCGTGTCTGGCCTGCTGGCCTATACAATGAAGCCGGGAGGCGATATGCTCCAGCGCAGCGATAAATGCGGCATAGGAGGAGCTAACGCCGATATTGTGACCGTAGGATGAAACACCGGTCATGAACGCCCCCATGGCGTCCTCGCAGATTCCACCCACTGCTATTAACCTGGCCTTCGGATTATTAATGAAATTGTAAAAGCCGGCCGGGAAACCCGCGGCCAGCTTGTCGACCGAAGTCGAACCCAGAAGGTCGGCGGCGGCGCCGATAAAGGCGCCTTTTGTCTTTTTGTTGAGATAACCGAGCGTCTTCCCCAGCTCGCCGCGAAGCGTGGCGCTGGTATCGGGTTGAAGCTTCAGTCCATCCGGTATGACACGAGAATCGATGGATTCGTCGTTGTATAGCACAGATAGATTTGCGCCGTCGGGTAGGGGTTTCCGGCCAAGCCCTTCGAGCCTCTTCTTGCTGTCGGCAATACGCTTTCCAACATACCCGGACATATCTTTTTCCTGCTCCGCTATCTTGCGCAAAACCATCAGGGTATTGTAGAAGTTTTGTTCGACCGCCACCGGGGATTTATCCTCTTCAAACCGCGGGAACTGCACTCCGAAGGAATCCTCGAACTCCTTCAGAGACTGATAGTATTCGGGCGAGCAGAACTTGTGGCCGGCGCCATGCGAAATTCTGCCCTCCATCCCGTATTTCCATCCTTTGGTCGTCCTGTAAATTATGGCGGTCGGTTGATCGCTCAGTCCCTCCTTTGCGATCTGCTGAGCCCGTATAACCATATCGAAATCCAGGCCTTCCGGGACCCAGATGACATTCCAGTCGTGAAGGTAGAAATATTCCAGAGGATTCCACTGGACGTATTCGCCCGGCTTGTCGCCCTCACGGCAGACGCGGTCGGAATCTATGGAGGACTGGTTCCAGTCGAGATGTAGCGTCAGATTGGTGAGCTGGGCCGTGGCCGCGGCAGCCAGAGCCTCTGACGTGCGTCCCGGCGTGAGACCTCCCTCGCCCTCGATTACGTGAACCCTGGGGGCATCATTGCCATATTTGTCGAGTGCTCCTAAAGCCAGGCCAAAAGAGGAAGGAACTCCGACGCCTGAGGCTCCAGTCGATAATTTCAGAAATGGAGTCGATGGGGTTGGGTGGCCATCGAGGGCCTTGGCATTGAATTTTTTGAAGAGCGGCGTGTTCTGAACAGGATTTCTGCGGAAACCAAGCATGTCCTCGAGACGAAGCTGTTTATCCGGCTTTGGCAATAAATCGGGCTGGCCGATGCGCACCATCTCATTGCGGGATGCCCACATGGCATAAAGACCCAGGGCCTTATGGCCGGCGGCGTAGCTGATGAGATCCGCATCAGGCTGCTCAGGGTCTCTCATGTTGTAGTCCATGGTTTCGATTATGACCGAGGCAACCATGTGCCCGGAGGATATGCTACCTCCCGGATGCCCTGATGTAGGAACGAAATTGTAGAGGACGGAGCATAATGTGCGATACCAGAGATCGTATTTATTCAGGGCGTTGAGGGTTTCCGCGCTCACCGGGCGAGGCTGATCCGGGAGTTCAGAAATGTCGATATAAACGCCTCTCCTCGAGCCGAACTCCAGCTTCTTATTGGCAATTTTATTTACAAACATAATCCCTTCCCTTTAAATCCATTCAATTCTTTTCGGTGTAAGATATACAAATCGTTTCATGCGTCAAGCGCCATTTTTCACAAGACTTAACTTCCCCTAAACGATAATTGTTTGCCTTTAAGTGTAATTGGGAATAAGTTAGATATGAATCGATACATGGTTTGCACGGGAATCAACGAAAAATCGAAGGAGTATGTTAATCCAGGAGCGTTCAATTTGATGCACAGAAGAATTTCCGATCACCCTCAGGATTTCCCCATAAAGGAGTCGGGATATGTCCTGGTTTGAAATTATACTTTTTGTCATAACCATAGCCGTGATGCTGGTTGGCCTGGCAGGCGTTATTCTGCCTCTCATACCGGGTGTGCCGATCATTTTTGGGGCGGCTTTATTATATGCGCTGCTTACCGATTTTTCGACCATCAGTGGTCAGACGCTGATCGTTTTCGCGATCTTGACGATTGTTTCATTAGCCCTGGATTGGGCGGCAAGCGTAATGGGGGTAAAAAAAATGGGCGGTTCCTATGCGGGTATGGTCGGTGCCTTTATCGGTATGATTATCGGTCTGTTGTTGCCGGGGTTGGGCATCATCGGTTTTATCATCGGCGCTTTTGTCGGGGCATACGCGATGGAGCTTTTGATCAATAGAAATAGCCGGGTGGCGTTGCGGGCCGGTCTGGGAAGCTTTTTAGGATTTCTGGCCGGCGGGTTGATGAAATTCGTAATGGGCGTGATAATAATCGGCGTTTTTATCTGGCAGGTTCTTTTTTAAAAAGCAGTATTTCCTTTGGTGCTCATGTGCGGGTTGTTTCCCAACTTGGAGCCACCTTCAAATGTGGTTCTTGACAACTGGCCTGGCATTTCTCTTATTTCGCGCTCCAGAGGTTTCAAATTAGGATGAGAAGCCGTATCGGAAGGTTGCGAAAAAATTACAGCAACAATGAGGAAATAATGAACATAAAAAAAACCGTAGCTTTCGCTTTAATTATAGGCACCATCATCGTGGGAACTGCGAATGCTCAAAAGCCCAAAACCTTTGACGAGGCAAAAGCATTATCGACCCAGCAGAATAAGCTGCTCCTTTTGGAATTCTTTAGCGAGGGGTGAGAATATTGCGATCTCTCCGCTCGTGAAGCGGAATCGAAGGATGCTATCAAGAACGCTATGCAGTCGGTAATACATTTAGCGCTAAACGCCAGGGAGGGCGAGGGCGTTGAACTGTCTAAACGATATAAGATAGGAAACCTTTTTCCGGTCTTCATTCTAACAAACAGCTCTGGCGAGGTCATCTACCGCTGGACCGGATATACAGAGTCTAATCGTTTTATTAATTCCTTGAGGAAAGGATTATCGGATCTTATAATTATAGATGAGCGTATAGCCAAGCTCCAGACCAACCCCTCATTCACGGATGCTGTGTTTCTTGCCGGCTATAGCTCCGATACAGGGGAGCATCTGAAAGCTGTGGAATATTACCGGCAGGCGGAAAGCCTGGCTACGAGCAGGGGCTCCGACTTTTCGTATGAGATTTTCGAGAATACTGTTAATGCAGTCTCGAAGGACATGATTCCGTTCGATGAAGTCCTGCCGGCCGCCGATGGAGTATTAAATTCGAAAAGAAAAAGAACGAATTATATTGTCAAGATGGCTCGGATAATGGCCAGGTTGGCGCGGAAATACGATAAGACAGATCGAATAGCAAAGTATCTTCAGGCGGGCATCGACGCTACGGCAAATAGCCGGAAAGAATCCGTGCGGGAATCTCACATGCTTTTTCTGGCCGATTATGCGCTGTATGTTAACGAAGACACGGTCGAAGCGATCAAGATTAAGAAAACGAGTATGGGGGATAATTGGTCGTCCGATCCGGAGAAATATTATGGATACGCCAAATGGTGCCTGGAGAGGAAAATCGGGCTCGAAGAGGCGGAGCATTATGCGCGAGAGGCGGGTAAACGGGCCTATGCGGGCGAGTTCAGGGCGAAAGTGTTGAATACGCTGGCCGAGATATGCTTTGTCCGCGGCAATATGAGTGAAGCGATCAGGCTGATCGAGATGGCCATCGAACAGAATCCGGAGAACGATTCTTACAGGGAGCAATTAGAACGCTTCCAGGGGAACCCCGGCAATTGATCCGGGATGGCAGTATTCTATGAAGCTGCCGGCCAGAAGATTTACGGATCGATAGGACGTTATAATACGGCCGCTGCGGATTTTTTCAAGAAGTCAGCTATCTTTGTCGATAATTTATTGAATGTTGAGTGCTATACGCTCCCATCGGGGTCGATAATCCAACCTGTTTCTCGCTCTTTAAATTGGGGAGCCAGATATGAGATTTGAGAGCATTATCGAGGCGATCGGCAGGACGCCTTTAATAAGATTAAACAAGCTTCCCGGTTCAGGTTCAGCGACAATCTATGTCAAAATGGAGAGCTTCAATCCCTGTCATTCGATAAAGGATCGGATCGGCGCAGCTATGATCGAGGCGGCCGAGAGGGATGGCGACCTTAAACCCGGAATGACTATAGTAGAACCGACCTCCGGCAATACCGGTATCGCCCTGGCCATGGTGGCCGCCGCTAAAGGATATAAAACTATCGTCACAATGCCCGAGACTATGAGTATAGAGCGGAGGAGTATTCTCAAGCTTTTCGGAGCGGAGATTATCCTGACCCCCGGTCCCGAGGGAATGACGGGGGCAGTCAGAAAGGCTGACGAGTTGGCTGGCAGGGAAGGGTATTTTCAACCACAGCAGTTTTCCAATCCGGCCAACCCGGAGATTCATCGCCAAACCACCGCCGCGGAGATAATCGAGGATTTGGGCGATTTAAGCCTTGACGCTCTTGTGGCCGGCGTGGGAACCGGCGGCACGCTAACCGGCACGGGGGAGATATTGAAGAAAAAGTATGGCTGCAAGATCTACGCTGTGGAGCCTGATAATTCACCGGTGCTATCGGGCGGTGATCCGGGGCCTCACCCGATTCAGGGAATAGGCCCAGGGTTCGTGCCGGATAATTACAATGCCGATATAGTCGATGAGATAATTCGGGTTAAAAACCACCAGGCCTTTGAAACGGCTAAACGTCTGGCCAGAGAAGAGGGTATGCTGGCCGGGATATCGTCGGGCGCGATTGTCCGGGCGGCGCTTCAGGTGGCTTCCGGGTTAGGGGCGGGGAAAACCGTGGTAACGTTTGTGTGCGATACCGGCGAACGTTATCTTTCAACAGATCTGGTCAAAGATTGATATCAAATCCTGGCCATATCATCCGATTAGGTAGTGTATGCTGGCGATTATCGAGGATATAAAAGCCATCTATCGCAACGATCCGGCCGCCAAGAATTTTGAGTTTTTGCTCTATCCCGGGTTTCATGCCATAACCTTTCACCGATTTATACACTGGCTGTGGAAAATCGGCCTGCCCTTTATTCCTCGTTTGCTTTCGCAGGTGTCGCGTTTTCTAACCGGCCTTGAGATCCATCCCGGCGCTGAAATTGGAAAGGGCTTTTTCGTCGACCATGGAGCCGGATTGGTGCTTGGCGAAACGGTCGAGATCGGCAGCAATTGTGTTCTGTTCCACAACGTCACCCTCGGGGGCACAGGTAAACATAAGGGGAAACGCCACCCCACGCTCGGCAGAAACGTTCTGGTCGGAACGGGCGCGACTCTCTTAGGGCCGATTACGGTCGGCGATAATGTCAAAATCGGGGCCAACAGTTTCGTCTTCATGCGGGATATCCCCTCGAACTGCACTGTTGCCGGCACACCGGCCAGGATCGTCAAGCGGGACGGTGAACCCTGCCATGAGGAACTACCGAGTATCTGCCCCCAAAGCGAGTCGGACAGATCTGGATAGAATTTGAGACTCTCGGCCTTTGTTCAAAACTTTTTTCCATCGCAACGATTTATTTTATAGTTGTGTTTAGGCGACGACGTCATGGCCGAATCGATTTCCTTAGATCGGCAGTTTATTCATCTAAAATGGCGTTTTGAAAAAGCAGGTTCAATTCCGCCGTATCATATCTAAAGCTTTTGACAATAGCCTTGGACTTCTCCGATAATCTTCGATATCCCCACTTTATGCGGAATATGATTTCTTCTTTTGCGCTTCTCCGA
>CBEWDL010000051.1:0-19350 GCA_965555375.1 uncultured bacterium | reverse complement strand
GGGCGGCGACTGCGTCTACATCCCTGGTGACTGCAACCACAACGGCACGGCCTTGGAGCTCGGCGATGTCATCGCCATGATCGGCATGTACAGAGGATCGGTGGTGCCGCCATACGAATGCTCCTGCCCGCCACACGGGGAGAATTTCACCCCCACGGCCGATCCCAACGGCAACTGTGTGGCCCTTGAACTTGGCGATGTCGTTACGGAGATCGGCGCCTACAGGGGCAGCACAACGGCGTCCGGATGTGCCGATTGCCCGGGCTCGGGCAGATTGCTGCCCGGCGGCGATGATCGGCCTCTGGTTATGCCGAGGTTGAAATCGAAACTTAAGGCTGTTCCGCACTCATCCTCGGACTGATGACTGCAACCCAGGTGCGGTCGGGTCGCCCGACCCGACCGCCCTCTTGCCCTTCCGACAGCAAGGCGAAATATCGCTCATAATGAAGTAAAATTCCTCGACTTGTCCATGTTCCCCGCCCCGATTCGCAATTGACATTCCTGCGTATTTCCCTATCTTAAAAAAGACCGGTGATCGTCTTCTGGCCTGCCTCAGGGTATGGCATACCGGTCGATATAGAATTAAGAGGACACAAATATGAGGCCTTGTGAGTATAAGAGGGTAATGAGGAAGCTCTCATTTGCAATTCTTCTGTTTGCCATGCTTTTTAGCTCTTCAGCGGGCCAGCAGAGCGATCGGGACGGCCCGCATAATCCGTCGGCGGTTACCATCGCCAGGCTTCGCTATGATGGCGGCGGCAACTGGTACTGGGGGCGTTCGGCTATCCCCAACCTGCATAAGTTCTTGATGGAGAATACATCGATACCCGTCCATGATATCGAAATCAACATCAGGGCTGCCGATACCGATCTATTCAAATATCCTTTTCTGTTCCTGACCGGTCATGGCAACATCGTCTTTTCCGACGATGAGGCTGCGGCCTTGCGCATCTATCTCGAAAACGGGGGATTTCTTTTCGCCAATGACAGTTATGGTTTGGCCGGAGCTATCAGGCGAGAGATGAAAAAACTCTTCCCCGACCGCGAGTTCGTCGAGCTACCCTTCTCCCATCCGATTTACCATTCAAGATATGATTTTCCCAACGGCCTGCCCAAGATTCATAAGCATGACGAAAAGCAGCCGCAGGGATTCGGCATCATTATCGATGAAAGGGTATGCGTTTTCTTCGCCTACGAGTCGGATATCGGCGACGGCTGGGAAGACCCGGAGGTCTACAACGATTCACGCGAAAAAAGATTGGCGGCCTTGAGGATGGGCGCCAATCTGGTAACTTATGCCCTGACACATTGAGCAACGGAGATTTTACCGTGAGGGATAAACAGGAATACAAAGGTATCATCAAGATACTCAGAGCCCTCCAGGCCAGAATCGCCTGGATAGATTCCCTCAGGGGAATCATAATCGCGATTGGTGCGGCTATTTTGCTTTTCGGCCTTCTAATCGGGACCACGATGGTAACCTGGCCCGATTCGGTAGCAAGATCGATTATCGACCTCGGCTTCATATTAGCGATGGCATTAGTGTTCTATTTTGCCGTCATCCGATATCTCGTGAAACGTAAAGGATTCCTTCACATCGCACTCCTCCTTGAAAAACATTATGGCAAATTCCAGACCAGGCTCATAGCTGCACTTGAGTTATATGATAAGGCGAAAGAGAATCGAGAAAATTACTCTCTGGATCTGATCGAGAAGACGATTGAAGAGGCTGGCGGGGTCATCGCCGAGATCGACACAAATGTAGTCCTGGACAAAAAGCCATTGCTCTCAGCCTCGATAAGAACCGGTTTTCTGGCGGCGGCCGCGGCGATCTGTTTTTTGATAAATCCGTCAATTGTGCGCCAGACCTGGCAACTGTATTCCAATCCCGGAGCGGATACTAATAAGCCCCCTGCGTTCTCACTTACAATCGAGCCATCGGGCGGAGAGTTTTTCAGAAATAAAGACTTAACAATCAAAGCTATCCCGGACGGTAAGACGCCACGCAGTGTAAACATGCATTTCAGATTCGATGGCGGTGAGTGGGCCTCCGAACCTATGACCGGCAGCGACGATGACAGCATGTCGACATTTACATATACTTTCAGAAAGATCAAGCGGTCTATTGACGTTTATGCAAAATCCGGGCGTATCGAATCCGATCCGGCCCATATCGACATAGTCGATCCGCCCAGACTGGTGGATATAAATCTGAGAATAGATTTCCCGGACTACAGCGGTTTGCCGGACGCCGTCGGAGACCCGAATGACGGTAATATCGCTGCCCTGAAAGGATCCATCGTCCATATCGAGGCCACCGCCAATAAGCCTCTCTCCAATGCCCACCAGCTATATGATGATTCCTCCAGGGCGAGTTTAAGGGTTGACGGCCGGCAGATTTTCGGCAGGTTTCCACTCAAGGAAAGCAGCCGCTATACAATAATGATGTCAGATCTGGCCGGACGGGGTAATCCTGAACCCATCTGGTACGATATTCAGGTACTCGATGATTATCCGCCATCCATCGAGATTCTGTTTCCCGCTGTCGATGTCGATCTAAGCGAACGGATGATTCTTCCTCTGGAGGTTTACATTGGCGACGATTACGGTTTCGATAGGCTGCACCTGGTCTGGTGGATAATCTCCGAGGGACATCAATCCGAACCGGCAAAAGAGCGTTTGCCAATCTCCGATTCACAAGCGCCGGAACAGATGGTTCGCTATCAATGGGATATAAACGAGATCAGCCCCTTACCCGGTGATCTCATCTACTACTACTGCGAGGTAAGCGACAACGACATCATATCCGGGCCCAAATGGGCCAGGAGCCGAACCTACCTCGCCCGTCTGCCCAGCCTTGACGAGATACTGGCCGAGGTCCAGGGATCGCAGGAGCAGCAGATTATAGAGCTCGAAGAGGTCATGAAACACCAGGAGGAACTGCAGGAATATATAAATGAGATTGCCCGGGAGATGCTCAAAGCCTCCGAGGTCGACTGGGAAAACCAGCAGGCAGCTAAAAACGTCTTGGAAAAACAGCGAGACCTGGCAGAGAGGCTTCAGAACCTGGCCGATGATATGCAGGAGAATCTCGAAGATCTCCAGTACAACAGGCTGATCGGAGAAGAGATCGTAGAGAAGTTGCAGGAGCTTCATATGCTCATGGAGGAGATTGCCACCCCCGAATTGAAAGAAGCCATGAGGAAGCTCCATGAAGCGCTGGAGAATATGGATCCCGAGGAGTTGCGGCAGGCTCTGGAGGAATTGCAGATGACCTCGGAAGAGTTGCTGGAAAATCTCGATCGCTCGCTGTCGCTGATGAAACAACTGGCCATAGAGCAGAAAATGGATTTGCTGGTGGAACTGGCCGAACGGATCTTGGAAAATCAAAACCAGATAAACGAGAATGTCGATGCCGCCCCCGATTCATCCGCTCTTGCCAATCAATCCCAGGCTTGCAAGAACAACTCCGGACAGTTCGATTCCCTTAAAGAACAGTTCGAGCAGCTCGAGCAGATGGACGCTGACATGAAGCTTGTCCCCGAGGCCGAAAAGGCCGATGCGGAAAAGCAGATCAACAATCCTCAAATACCGCAGGATTTCGCCGGTATGATGATGTCGTTATGCAGCGGCAGCAAAGGGATGTGCCAGAAGCGAGGGGAAAGCCTTTCCGGGAATCTCGAGCAGGTATTGGAAGCCCTGAGACGGGCCAGAGATGCGATGCAACAGGAGATGCTGGCCGATATAACCAGGAAACTACAAAGAGCCTCCGAGGATTTACTTTACTTATCCCGGCGCCAGGAAGGGCTGCTCGATTCAACCCGTAGCTTTGAAGGCTCGGCTGTAAGTCTGCGTAGATTCGTCGGGCCAGAATCGCAGATTGAAGCGGCGGCAATCAGAATAGCAGAATTGATTTCTGATGTTTCCAAGCAGACGGTATTTGTCAATATAACATTGCTGCGGCACATGGGTCAGATTCTGAGCGATCTCTCCGACGCTTCCAAACATCTCGACAGCAGGTCAGCGGAAAAATCGATCAAAAGCGAAATGTCGGCCATGGCAAACATGAATACCGTCGTATTTATGCTAATGCAAGCTCAGCAAGCTTGCCAGAGTTCTTGTTCCGGCTCCGGAATGTCCGAGATGATGAAGAAAATGAGCCAGATGTCGCAGCAGCAAGCCGGAATAAACCAACAGACTATGATGCTTATGCCTCAGCCCGGCATGCCCCTGACAATGAGTCAACAGCAATCGTTAAGGAGATTGGGCGCGCAGCAGGAGATGTTGAGAAGGCAGCTTGAAGAATTAAACGATCAATTCGGGAAGCGTGGCAATATGCTGGGACGATTGGACGCCCTCGGCGAGGAGATGAAAAAAGTCTCTGAGGATCTGGCCAGATCGAAAATCGACCGCAGAACTATAGAACGCCAGGAGCGGATTCTTTCGAGGCTTCTCGACGCTCAGAGATCGGTCCATCGCCGCGAGTTCTCCAGAAAAAGAAAAGCTGAACAGGGGATAGATATCGCCAGAAGGAGCCCTGTTTTACCCGATGATTACTCAAACAGAAGCGGCTGGCTATCCAACATCATCGAGCGAGCTCTGCAGGAAGGCTACCCGCGGAAATATGAAAAATTAATCAAAGCCTATTTCAGATCGCTTCAAAACGAGGGAGCCGCCCTTGAACAGTAATCGTCTCTGGCCTATTCTGAGCCTTATTACAATAGCTATGATTCTGGCAATCTCGCCTTCGGCCCCCGGGCAGATTCTCGATGGGTCGCTGAGAAATCAATTAGACAGAGATTTAGATACTGCCAATAGCCTTGTTAAAATCGGAGATTTTGAAAGAGCCCTATCATTTCTGTCCTATATGGTTAAAACCTATGGTGAAAATCGGAAGATCATTTCCCTATATAAAGTCCTTTATTCTGAGGCGAAGATGTATCCGGAGCTTGAGAAATTGATTTACCGACAACTCGCCGAAAGCCCCGGAAATCCCCTGCTTATTACGGAATTGGCAAATGTCAAATTTTTGCTGAATGATCGCCGGGCGGCAGATTCCCTCTGGAACCTGGCCCTGGATAAAGGTGGAACGAGTCAGTCGGTTTATATATATGTGGCCGGCTACAAGCTTCGCTACGGCGACTACGACGGCGCCGCGGCAGCATATATCCGCGGACGAACTAATTTCGGGAATCCCTCCTTATTTGCAGCACAGCTGGCCGGCATATATGAATCGAAAAGGGAATACTCCAGGGCTATCCACGAATATCTGGTGGAGCTGAACCAAAACCCCAAGGAACTCAGCGTAATCTCCGCAAGGATCCAGGGATTTTTGGAGGATGCTGACAATCCCGATGAGATAATCACCGCCGTGCGCAGAGGGATCAAAGAATTCCCGCGATCCCAGAGTATTCATCAGGTGCTGGGCGATCTCTATATTCAGAAAGGCGAGATGAAAGAGGCCCTGGAGGCCTATAGAATCCTCGGCAGAGGCCGAAAAGACGATGGCGCATCTCTTTATCGTTTCGCAGAACGTTGCTACGATTCCCGGGCGTATGCCACCGCCATCAAGGCTGTAGAAGAATATTTTCAGGCCTCCAGGAATATGGCCTTCAGAGAACCTGCCCTGTTGTTGAAAGGCAAAGCCCAGCGGGCCGCCGGGTTAATCGACGAGGCCCTGAGTACACTGGCATCCCTCTCTATGAATGCCGCCGACCTCGAGATCAGAGATATATCGGGATATCTCGTGGGAGCGATTTTTGCGCTTGATATGGGTGACTGCCGGCAAGCCGTGGCCAATTGGAAGAATATAATTCAGCGGATCAGTTCGCCGGATATCGAAAACGAGGTCAGGGTGGAGATGGCCTCATGTCTTATCGGGATGGAAAAACCGGAACTTGCAGAAAGCTTGTTAGCGCAAGTAACAATCAATCGAAAACCGGATGAAAAATCTGAAAGAGCTCTATACTTGCTTGGCGAATTGGCCTTCTTCAAAGGCGAATATGACAGGGCAAGAAAGATATACAATAGACTTGCAAGTCAGTATCCGGGCGGTGATTTTGCCAATAATGCTCTGGAAAGGCTGATCGTCATAAGCGCCGAAAACACCGGTGATTGTTATAGCAGATATCTCGACAGGTTCGCGGCTGGAGCGAAGGCACAGATTATGGGGCATCAACTGGAGGCGGCCAGGATCTTTTCAGACACGATATTCTATGTTTCATCTATTGGGGAGCAAGCAGAGTTCCATGCCGCCGTGGCCTACGCCGAAGCGGGTGAAAGCCCTCTGGCGGTAGAGAGTTTCAAACGTTATATCGATAGATATCCAGATGGTTTTTACGCCGATCGTGCCTATTTCAATCTGGGGGATTTATACATGGAGAATGCTGAAACGATCTCTCTGGCGAGATCCGCGTATAATAAGATACTGGAGGCATTTCCGGAAGGACCGGTTACAGAACCAGCCAGGGAACGCTTGAAACGACTTGAATTGCTCGGCGAAATCGGATGATCAATAAACTTCTTCTTTTTCGGTGACAGATGGAGCAGAAGATCCGGTGAATTGAGCTACATGTTCCTCGAGTTCGGCAACCCGGGCGATAAGCCGCTCGACTCTCTTCAGCTTCATCTTCATACTGGTTCTGACCAGAAGTCCCAGGGATATGAGCATGAAAACCACCGAATTAACCTTGCGGAAGATCTCTCCATAGCTAAAGATCGTATCCATGAACGCAAGAATTCCCAGGACGAACAGGATAGCGCACCATGCTAACATCATGCCTCCTTGTGTTTTACTATCTCCATTCTGGTATCGACCAAATCCATCATCACTTGATCAGCTTTTACGATTTGACAAAATGGGGGAGGGTTGCTATTTTATCATGCTGTGAAATAGGATAAGGAGGTGCGATATTCCCCAGCTCGACAAAAGTGACGGGGTCGTAAGAATCATCTCGATCGTATTCGGCGCTCTGAGCTTGATCATTCCGTTTGCCATCTTCTTCAGGACAATGGCAGCTACTCTCTCCTTCTGGGATTGCGGAGAATTCATCGCCGCCGCTAATATTCTCGGCAACCCGCATCCGCCGGGTACGCCATTTTTCGTAATCCTGGGAAGGCTGTTCATTCTCCTGGCCCCCTTCGAAAATATTGCCCAGAGAACAAACATCATCTCCGTGGCATCATCCGCTGTTACGGCATTCATTGCCTATTTTCTGGTGGTGCGAGTTTCCCGTCGGCTTCCTTTCGGCCAATTTGGCCCGCCACTTCTGGGACAGATCGGAATCAGGATAGGCGCCTTTTCATCGTCTCTGATACTGGCATTCTCCAGCACCTTCTGGTTCAATGCCGTGGAAACCGAGGTCTATGGCCTGGCCATGCTGGTTATGGTGCTAAGCATCTACCTGGCGGTTAAGTGGGCCGACGAAAAAGCGGAAGGCGGATCGGACAGGCTCATTATTTTTATAACTTACTTATTGTTCTTGAGCATCGGAATCCACCTGACCGGGTTTCTGGTGGTTCCGGCTTTGGTTGTCTTTTTCGCCCTGATCGATAGAAAGAAACTGAAAGACCCCGTGTATTGGATAACCTGGGCCATATTGTTCTCAATCGCCGTTCCTTCCTATTTCATAATCGGATTGATGATACCCTGGGTGCAGGAAAAGTCCTACCTCATCTGGGTGGCTTTGATGATATTCGGTTTCGTGGCGACCGGCGCCCTGGCCTACCGGCATAGATCGTCCGGCGCAATCAGAGGACGAGCAAACTACGGTTTTGCCTTTGTCCTATTCCTGGTGGCTATCCTCGGTTATTCAAACCATACCTATATACCGATTCGGGCGGTTCAGAATCCCGCCATCAACGAAAACGATCCATCCACCCCCGATAGAATTGTATCATTTCTGGAGCGCAAACAATACGGCCAGGAATCGATGATAAGCCGCATGTTTTACCGTCGGGGGAAGCTCTCAAACCAGTTCGGCCCGCATGAGAATATGGGATTCGGAGGATATTTCTGGGAGCAGTATGCCTCGAATGCGGCAGCCGGTTTGCTGCGATACCTTCTGTTTACCATAGGAATCCTGGGGTTGGCCACCGGCGGTTATTATGCCCTCAGGAGACTTACATTTCACCCCTCCGTCCTGCTTTTAATCATATTTCTCTTAAGTTCGGTGATGCTGGTCTTGTATATGAATTTCGCCGACGGCACCAGACCCGATCCCGGCAATCCCGGATCGTTAATCCCGCTTGAGGTCAGGGAACGAGATTATTTCTTCACGCCGGCATTCGTGATATTCGCCATCATTATCGGGACGGGGATCTCGTCCCTGATGTATTTAATCGGCTCCGGTCTGAAATTCGGCGATCGCGCATGGAGCAGATTCATCAGATATGCCTTATTCGCGGCAGTTGGGATTTTCTTTTTGTTCCTGCCGATAAACCCGGTCTTGGCTCATTTCAAGACCCACGATCGGAATAAAGATTTTGTGCCCATAGATTACGCCTACAATATCCTGCAATCGTGCGAACGCGATGCCATATTATTTACCAACGGCGATAATGACACATTCCCCCTATGGTACATTCAAGAGGTGGATCAGGTCCGCAAGGATGTTAGAGTTGTCAACCTGAGTCTCTTAAACACCGATTGGTACATCCTGCAGCTGAAAAGGACGAGGGAAAATGGAGGCATGGGCTTGAACATGTTCATCGAAGACGACCAGATTAGATGGATACCGGCCGACAGACGCGGATCAATAATTTATTATCGGCCCGCCAAGAGATTCTACGACAGTATTCGCAAGCAAATGCGATATCTCACTCCAATCCAGGACCCTCGCACAGGAAGATTCATGAGGGTCCAGGACCAGATGATCGAGCAGCTGATCATAGCCAACCTCGATAAGCCGATTTACTTCTCCGGTTCGGTGCCGGCTTCAAACCGCTGGACGCTCACCGACCGTCTCATCCGGCACGGCATCGTATTGAGAGTCGATCCCGATACCACCAAACCTCGATACAATATCCCGATTTCCGATTCTCTCATCACCGGCGTGTACCGCTACCGGGGAATGAATGATCTCGACGCTTACAAGGATGACAACAATGTCGGCTTGACCACCACCTTCCCCGAAAGGTTCTGCCAGCTCTCCGATGCTTACAAGGCCGCGGGAGATCCCACCAGGGCCATCGAAGTTTTATGGGAGGCGGTCGACAGGGTCCCTTATTACCATCAGATCTATGTCAATTTGCAGCAGGCCTATGCGGAGCTCGGTGATTCAGCCATGATCGATTCTGTGAAGACGGCGGGGATATCTAAACTGAAAGAAGCAGCCGAAGCCCGGCCGGGTGTTATTCTCTACCAGCAGTTTTTGGGGGTTTTCTATTACAACAACGGCATGCCCGATTCCGCCCTTGTTCGCTACAAGGCCGCTTATGAGCTTCAGCCGAATAACGCTATCGCCTTCAGACTCTTGCGCGACCTGACCATTCAGTTGCAACAACGGGCCGGCGCCGAAGCAACTTTGACGGGCTCTGAAGAAGCCAAGATGAAATATGAGAGGCTGGAGGCGGAGGGCAGAGCTTTGATGAAAGACTGGAATCGACGGCACCCGGAAGATATAGACGCCAGAAGCCTTTACAACAGATTCAGAAACCTCTGAGGGGCATAATGCGGCTGTGCCAAAAAACCTTCGGGCGGCAAGCCGCCAATCCACGAACTGACATAAACTTAACCCACAACCCAATCTCTGCGGCTCCCGAAACACTAAACAATATCAAGGTCTAAAGCCCGCCTTTCATAAATCCGACCGCAGGTTCACGCAAAATTGATTGACAGCCGTGATGTCTCGATATATGTGTATTCCGTGCAGGAGATTGATGTCAACCAGACTATTCTCATCATCGTGGGGATAGATATAAAGCCTGAAGAGGTCGACAGGCCCCTGGCCTACAAGCTTAAAAAAGCCTTCGAATCGTCCTCTTATTTCGGGAATCATCCATTCCGGAAATGCCTGGTCATCTCGGATGCTCTATATAAACATGACAAGATCATTCAGGTTTGCCCGACCGTGGCTATCGGTGGGCCGGGCGTCAACTCCGTGGCCGCCGAATTCGTAGAAAAACTACCCGTCTATCTCTCGCAGGAGAACAGATACTTTATCCAACTCGATAAAGACTTCACCGACCCTAAAATCTCAATCTGGGGGATGGATAGAAAGGCGACCGGGGAAGCGCTGGATACGTTTATAGCCAATGGTATCCTCGATGATTTTCTCAAAGCGATCTGGAAATAGAGTAGAATCCCCTATTCCGCCGTTACCAATCATACCCAACAGAGAAATAAAACGCATCCAACCCCTCATCGGTTCGTCCATACCAGCTTGAAATGGGGCCGATAAAGGTCTTGACGGCCAGTCCGATTCCGCCGGAATACCGCATTTCAGATAGCCTGATGCTTTCGATTCTACTCCAGATATTTCCCATATTGTAACGGCCCTTCAGATATATCGGGCCAAAGATCCGGTAGCGAAGTTCGAGATCGCCCAAAAAGAGCTTCTCCCCCACGATTTCGTCTTCGAACAGCCCCATAAAATTCTGCTGCCCGCCGAGAGTGAATTGATCGAAAAACGGCATAAAATTGCTGGAAGCCCCCAGAGAGAATTTCGGATGAAAATTCAGCCGGTTGTTCAGCCGGTAGTAGGACTCAATCGATGTGAAAAACCTCGTGTAAGCCACCCCATCAACGGCCAATTCACCCGCGAACTCCAGTTCGAAAAGATGATATTTACCCGATTCTGGAAAATCGAGCGCATCCCTGGTATCTACAATGGATCGGAAGCCCATGCTCCCCTTATCGAATCGCTGTCTATCGGGTTTGCCGAATTCATCCCAGCTATATCTGCGAATCTGCCCGACGATCGATATCGTCCCCAGCCGGGGAATCTGCCGCCCGAGGGAAAGCACGCCTCCATGGTGGAACTCTCTAAGATAACCGTTATACTCATGATCTATATAATAATTCCTCTTAAACTCGCCGTAGTCGATGAAAAGCCTGTATGTATAGAGGGAATTCCAGATCCTGTCGGCCTCGAAATCCAGAGACATCGATCTCCGCTTCTCCCCTACGGTTGTGGATAGATATAGCTCCAGCCCGGCGCCGAATAGGTTGTCATCGACAATATCTATGAAAGCTTTTGAACCGTATTCAAGATCGAACCTCGCCCCTGACCGGAGGATATTGTACGATTTCTCTGTAACCAGTACTTTCAGAGTAATGCCGATCGTATCAGGCGCCGCCAGAAACCTGACGGTTTCAAAAAGATCGGTGCCGTAAAGATCTTCAACACCTCTCTCTGCTTTTTTTTGTTGGAAAATATCGCCGGGATTAAACGGCACATGTCTCGTCACCGCCCAGGCCTTTGTTCGCTTGTTTCCCTCAAGAATAATATTATTAATTCGACCTTCATCGATTTTGAAAACCAATCGCCGGTCATCGGGATCGAATATCGAATAGACCCGCACGAGACTATAGCCCGATCGTATGTAAAATCCTTCCATATCCTTCCTATCAGCGGAGACCATAGCATGGTTCAGTATCATGCCCTCTCTGGTCTCGATAAGATCCGCAAGCTCTCCTTCTGTAAATAAGGTTCCACCTTCAAAAACGATCTCTCGCACTCGAGGATTGTCGACCAGATGATATTCCACGTAGTATCCTGAATCAACCGGAATCAATTCCGCCCGGGCATCGGAAATATAACCTGATTCAAAAGCCCTCCTCAGGTTCGATTCTATCTCCCGACTACTCGTCCGGCTGGAATGCTCGAAGACCGCTTTGAAAAAGGTCTCTGGCATGAAACTCAGGCTTTTGATTCCCCATCCGGTAATCGCATACTCGAGGCTATCCCGGGTAGAGGAATACGTTTCCGATAGCAGTCGCCTGATCTCCGGAATGGCCTTCTCCGCCGCTTTTTCGCCTGCTTCTATCAACGATCGTATATCCGAAAAATCCGTCGAAAGCCGGCCCTCCATATCGGGGGTGATAACAAGGTCGGCTTTTTTCAAAGATTCCACTTTTCTGTGCATAGACATAATCGTCGTTGTCTGATCGGCGATATCAATGACGTCTATAATCATCGATGCGGGTAGAAGATCCGATGATGTGTTGACGGCTATCACCGGATGGCCGGCGTTTTCGATGACGACATCCACCGGAACGGGATCGACCAATCCACCGTCCACAAGAAGCTTCTCCTCGATATCGACCGGCGTCAAGGCCACAGGCACAGCCATCGAGGCTCTCATCGCTTCCGCCAGATTGCCCGAGGCGAGAATTACTTTCTCCCCCGTTGAAAGATCGGTGCAGATAATCCTCAACCGGGGGTCTAGATAATCAAAGCTGACGGAGGAGCGGATGCCGGCCCGTGCAGTGAGAGCTTCAAGAAATTGACTCAAGTTCTGCCCGGATGTAATCGCCCTGGGCAGAACCGGGCGCCAGTTGTCGAACCGGATTTTTACCAGACTCTTCTCCGACCGATCCTTCTGTGTTGCCAGCAGACTGCTGCGCAATGGGCTCTGAGAAAAAAGTTCTCTCCATCGAACATCCAGAGCGATACTCTCAAGTTCGCCTGGAGAATAACCCGATGAATATAGCCCGCCAATGATTCCGCCCATGGAAACACCGGCGATAAATGTTATGTTTATATTCTCCCGCTCTAAGACTTTCAGCACGCCGATATGAGCCAGACCCCGGGACCCACCGCCTGATAACGCCAGCCCGACACCGGGCTCGAGATTACCAGACACGAAGGAGGCATACGATTCGGATGGACTGATATCGAGTTTTATGATAATCTTATCGTCGATTGATAGATCGGAGGCTCTCGAAGAATTCAATAGCGTTATCGCAAGAATTATCGTGGAAAGTGAGATCAAAAACTTAAGCATACCACAATTCTAATCTGCCGCTGGCGTCAAATCAAGTTAATGAACGAGAATAAGAAAAAAATATTCAGCTCTCTCGCCCACGCCAAATACAGGCGGATGTATGGATTGTTCCTGGTGGAAGGCGCCCACGCTGTCGAGGAGCTGCTGAAATCAAGCTGGAGTGTGGAATCGGTGATGGCATCGGACCCAAGAGCATACTCAGATCTAATCTTCAATAATTGGGATCTTAGAATAGAGAAGGTAAGCCAAAAAGATCTAAGCAGAATTTCGACCACCACCACTCCTCAGGGTATCCTGGCTGTGGCGAGGATACCGGAAAACGACTTAAAGAGTATTTCGTTGCACGATAGAATTCTTATCGCCGATGGTCTTAAAGATCCCGCTAACATGGGAACCATAATCAGGACAGCAGCATCCTTTGGCTTCGGCGCATTCATCACCACCGCCGGATCGGTAGATATATTCAACCCCAAGGTGGTGCGCGCGACTCAGGGCGCCATGTTCGCAATCGACATCGCCCAGCGTACAAGCATAAGAGACATTCTAAGTAGGCTTCATGGAAGCCACACTATCTACGCCCTATCTGCCGGCGGCGATGAGGATCTGCGAGAGATTCGAATTGACCGCCAGGCGGCCCTGATTGTGGGAGCGGAGATTGGCGGCGTGAGCGAACAGTTTCTAAGGGCATCACATCATAAAGTCAGAATACCCATCTCAACAACCGTGGAATCGCTAAACGCCGCGGTGGCTGCGGGCATCGCCATGTATCTGTTCAGCCGGGGCTGAAAGCGCCGGCTATCATTAAGGGTACTTTTGAATTACAGGAAAATCTCTCAGGAATTCATTGGAGAAAGTCCTTTTACTCATCTGGACAATTGCCAGAGAACTTAAGGATCGTTATAATAGATCGATTGGATATACGACCAAGACCGAATTCTAATTCTTGAATGCGATAAAGGAGGCTTAATGCTGCCGTTTGATTTCCAACTTCCGACTAAGATATATTTTGGCCCCGGTAAAATTAACAATATCGGGAAATACCTAAAGCCGGTGGGCAAGAAGGCATTAATCGTAACCGGCAAATCATCCATGCGTAAACATGGCGTGCTGGATAGGACTACCGGGTTTCTGAGAAAAGCGGGGATCGAATCGGTCGCGTTTGAGGGGATCGAGCCTAACCCGAGACACACCACCTGCGATAAGGCCGCCGCTCTGGCACGCGATGAAGGCTGTGATTTCGTTATCGGCCTGGGTGGAGGTTCGGCCATGGATGCCGCCAAGGGTATTGCCATAACGGCCAGAACAGGTCACTCCGTTTGGGATTATGTCTATAGCGGCCCCGATAAGCCGCAGCGCAGGATCGAGGAAGCCCTTCCCATCGTCTGCATACCGACCGTCGCCGCCACCGGCAGCGAGGCCGATTCCGGAGGAATAATATCGAACTGGGAGACCCGTGAGAAAACGGGCATCTGGGGCCCGGCACTCTTTCCGACAGTTTCCATTGTCGATCCTGAACTCACCACTACCTGCCCTCCGGATTACACGGCCGACGGCGGAGTCGATATCATCACGCATGTCATGGAAAGCTATTTCACATCGACGGCCGAAGCTTACCTGCAGGATCGCCTGACTGAAGCTGTCATCAAGACGGTGATGAAATATCTGCCTCGCGCCATGAAAAATGGTTCCGACATCGAGGCCAGAACTCATCTATCATGGAGTTCGACTGTTGCATTATCGGGTCTGGTCAACTCCGGCAGGGGCGGATACTACCCGCTGCACGCCTTAGAGCACGTCGTCAGCGCCCATTACGATATCAGCCACGGGCGAGGGCTCGCATTGCTGCTGCCGGCCTTGATGGATTACACGGTTTCCGCGCGGCCGGAGAAATTCATAGAGATGGGCGAAAACATATTCGGATTACGGTTAGACACGGAGGATCCAGACCACGCGGCCAAATTGAGCATCGACGCTATGAAGGGCTGGCTGGCATCCATCGGGCGGCTTCTGACTTTCACCGATCTCGGCATAGATGACTCCAAATTTGACCTCATGGCCGATGATGTGGTCCGTCTGTATATGCGGGATAAAGACCACCTGCAAAACCCTCGCTCCATAAACAGGTACGGCGTGATCGAGATATTCAGAATGACCTTGTAGGGCTATCATCGGGTGGCATGCTTTCTCCGAAGGAGTAAGCATGCTTTGTTGCACATAATCATGCTCACCCCGACACAAGGTCGGGGAGAGCATGCCACCCACCGGGTGTATATGCTGGATAAGGATCATCTCCAGAATCCTCGGCCAATCAATAGGGACGGGGTCATAGAGATTTTCAGGATGACCCTGTAGGGCTATCATTGGGTGGCATGCTTTCTCCGAAGGAGTAAGCATGCTTTGTTGCACATAATCATGTTCTCCCCGACCTTGGCCTGACTCTCCCCATGCCGGCGGCTGTTGAACGCGGCTCATAATCTTCCGAAGGAAGCGCAGTCTTATATCGCAACTACTATTTATTTGAAACAAGATAGATAAGCATTTCGTCCTTAATAAAGGACATAAGCAGGAGGTGACTTATGCGTTGGTTCATAGGATCTATTCCGGGAGAGCTTAAGTTTATATCGGGCACATTGCTCAGGCTCTCCAGTTGCGCGGCTCTATCAATTGCGATGCTATTCATCGTAATTTCCGGGTGCTCTAACAAAGAACCTGTGCAGCCGGATAATGCTCGTGTAGGTAATTCTTTATCGAGCCTGGATCTTAATTCTCCGGAAACCCACTATTTTACCATCGATGCAAAATATCGCAAGATAAGGAGCTACCCGGAGGGCGGGGGAGTATTTATTGTAAGAGCAACACAATCAAACGATTTATTTCAGGAAATCAAACTATCGATTAATGCCGATGCCGAATTAAATGCTCTGATAGACGTAAACGACATAAACCGGCATTCAGGCATCGTCGAGATTACAATCCAACCGGAGCCTTCTATTGAGTTCGGAGTTCATCCGATCATGGTTTTTGTCACCAGGTCGAATACAACCCAATCTATCGAGCTTAAAGTCGAGACGATTAACTGGTCCAGCGGTAACGTGGAAATGGCCATGACAAAAAGAGACGAATTTGTCGACTGGCTCGAAGCCGAGCACCCCGAGTTCGGCACGTTTTCCGGCCGCGATTGGTTCCCTTACGTGACCTACCCCGGGATACTGGTGGTGGAGCACTGGACGTTTCTGGATCTGGACTGGGAGATGAGAGTCTGCTTTCACGTCATGATTCCCCCATATGACTGGTCGATGCTTCTGCTTCGCCCACGAGGCGAGTGGGACCCGATATTCGCCGCAAAACGCGAATCTGACGGCACCATCTATGAGATACCGGTAGGCGATTACCCGATTTTCTTCTCGTATTGAAAAATATTGTCTGTGCGGTCAGGCCATACGGCTCGTAGAGTGCCCCCACCTGACCGCTTTACCCCGAAGAAAAAAGGGGCGAATGTCCATTCGCCCCAGCAGCCCGTAATCTATTATATCTCTTAGGCTTACTTCAAAAGCGTCATCCTGCCGACGGCATCGTTACCGTCTGCGGCCAGCCGGTAGAAGTAGACGCCCGATGAGAGATCATCCGCATTCCAGGTGACCTTGTGCTCGCCCGCGTCGACCGGCCCGTTATACAGCGTGGCCACTCGCCTGCCTAAAACGTCATAGACCGCCAGATCGATTTCGGTTTCGGCGTCCATGGCAAAAGATACCGTTGTGGCGGCGTTGAACGGATTGGGATAATTGGCATGCAGCGCGAACCCGGACGGTAAAGACTCGCCCTCATCGACAAAGGTCATAACCGTATCCGGCACGGCCAGAGTGGCCGTTGCCCCGATGGCCGCCTTGGTGAACTCGGTGAAATAACCCTCCATGATATGATCCATATTATCGTTGTTGCTATGATAATACGGATTGAAATCATCGAAATCCTCGATTCCCATTATCGCCGGATAGTTATAATCCCAGAAGGAGGCATGATCCGACGCCTCCGATGATCCCCAGGTGATTACTTGAGGATCAAGGGCGATATCATAATCGGTAATGACATCCCGAAAGGCATAGCCGAGCTCTATGGACGCGTCCATGGTGCCGCAATGCAGATCTATTGACCCGTCGGAGTTGCCATCCCAGGCGATCATATCGAAGTTGTAAACGCCCACAATATCATCGCCTCGCCAAAAAGCCTCCTCGGCATAGGCCGCCGAACCCAATAGCCCCTGCTCCTCGCCGGTCCAGAGGCAGAATTTGATCGTCTTTTCGAAATTAAAATCAGCGAAAACCCGAGCGGCCTCTATAACCGCCGTAGACCCGGAACCGTTGTCATCGGCACCGGGCGCATAGGATTCGGGTTGCTGGTAGGTAATGTCGTCCATGTGACCGCAGATTATCACCTGCTGACCGGGGTAAACGGTGCCGGTTTTCGTTCCCAGTATGTTGGTCCAGGCGCTCTCGATGTTTTCGGTCTGGCTAACCCAGGTCAAACCGCCATCGGTGGTTTTTCGGAGAACGCTATTGCCGCCCGCAAATCCGGTCAGGTCGTCCGCAAAGACGACCCCATAAAAATCCTTTGCAGTGCCCGAGGGTTGCTGATCCCAGTTATCGCCGCCGTCGGTGGTGATGAATATCTCACCATCAAAGCCGACTATACAGCCATGCATTTCGTTGGAGAAATCGACATGATACTTCTCCACCGGACTGCCGAGATCGACAGGTTGCCAGGTAGCTCCACCGTCAGTAGTACGGCGAACCACCCCGGACCAGCCGACCACCCAGCCATTATCCCGATCCGTGAAATCAATCCCGTATAGCCTCTCGTTCGACTGGGAATTCTGACTTTCCCAGGTTTCTCCCCCGTCAGTTGTATGAATAATCGTGCCATCACGTCCGCACGCCCAGCCGTAGAGTGCATCCACAAAACAAACATCATAAAGGCGGGAACCGGTCGAAGTAGGCTGAGTTGACCAATCAAGTCCGCTATTGTCAGTATGGAGGATGTTACCGTCATCGGCGGCTATCCAGCCTTCGACCGAGCTGATGAAATCGACGCCGAAGAGAAAATATCCGACACCCGAGCTCTGAGAGTCGAAATTCTCACCGCCGTCAGATGAAAACCTTATAACACCGTTGTCGCCGGTCATCCAGATTGAATCAGGCCCGGCATTTGCGATTCCCCAGAGTGATGAATTGGCATTATCCGGCATGGGCTCCCAACTCTGGCCCCCATCGGTGGTCTTGAGCGCCTCCGAATTCTCCGTTACCAGCCAGGCGAGGTTTTCGTCGTAGGCCGCAATATGACGAATGCCGCCGTAGAATCCATGGTATTCGGCCTGATAACCGTATCCCTCCAGTGTTTCTTTCAAGAATTGCGCCGCCAGCTCGTTGCCCGGCGTGCCGGAGTATCTGGTATGGATCGTATCTACCTCACCATTTATCTCAATGGGGCTCGCGCCCGAAAGCCTGCTGAGAAAATCGATGACCGTGTCCTGACTCACCGCCCCGATAAGAGCATCGACAGCCGGGTCATACTCCAGAAGCATATTCCCCTGCCTCTCCCGCTGGACATATGGTAGGCTCCTGAGTCGCAGGCGGCGATATTCAATCATTCCCGAGGGTGGCCGGGCTGCCAATATATACCCTTCACCCTGGTCGAGGATATCCATATCGCTCGGCCATCGGTCCCGGGGTATGTTATACCAAATATAAAGCGATGACCGGTCATCGTCGTATTCGATAAGCTTAAATTCGATGCCATGTTCTTTCAGCCAACCGATCTCTTCCATTCCGCCCGAAAGATAGACTTTATCCGCCGTCTTGCCCCATGTCCTGCCGGAATATGCCTGGAGCAGGTTTAGATCGGCATCAGGATGATTACTGACCACGATAATAAAGCTATCTTCCGCGGACGCCGAAAGAGCCAAAAACCCCACCAGCATTATAGGAATCAAAAACGCTGTTCTCATTGGTTCTCCTTTCTTGTTTTCTAACAATAATTTAACAAAAAAGAGTTCCAAGTCAATACCGTTCTGACCACAATAATTGCTCTCGATCACGATATGTTGTATTCGGAAAGACATTGAAACACAACATGTTGTATTTTTTTTAAAAAAAGTCTGATTTTTTCTTGACAAATATCGGGCTCCTTCGTTAAAATGGCATCCGCTGAATGATGGTTGAGTAACGGACGAAGATAGAAGTTTCAGCCGGAATCTCTATAAAAATGAAAAAAGAGTCGGGGGTTTGGGGTATAAGTGTGTCTTCGCTGGAAAAAAAAGGTAGAGAGGGTATTGCCATGCCCGTCGAAGCCAAACGTTCGGTTGAATTAATGGCCATAACTCCCAATGGCGAGGACATTATCGAGCGG
>CBEWDL010000050.1:0-19478 GCA_965555375.1 uncultured bacterium | reverse complement strand
ATAATATCCAGCGGCTTGCTATCACTAGCATATGTTGGCTGTTCAATTATGTCTACCCAATAATTCAGGAAGCTGATAACGCGCTGCAAGTAAAGAGACTCTCCATGACCCCCATCAGCCAGCATGACGATCCTATTCTCTTCTAATTTCTCAAGGATAAACTGGTTGATATTATAAGTGGAGTTTTGTTTGATCAAATGTTGAAGGTTCTGTTCGTTTTGGCCTTTACCACAATATAGAATGCTCACAAAAGATAGACAAAGCAGAGGAGTTATCCTCCGAATTCCTGTTTTTTTCAAAATATAACCCATGCTGCGGATATTCTCATAATCTTGGCAATTTAACCTATAATCTTCATTACGGCAACCCCTTTGGCGGGCCATAAGACTCTGAAAGATGTGGAATTGCAGGGAGCTGGACTGATCTAACTGGAGGGGAGGGATTCCTCTAGTAGGGTAGAGATAGTCAAGACCACAGGGGTCTTGACCTACCAACTTACTTTCATTATCTTGGCGCCTTGAATTTATAAGGATCGAATGTTAGGCGGTTAATTTGATAAAGAGGAAACTATGGGGCATGCATACACTCCCGGCCTGAAGGTCACCGAGCGGATGAAAATCATAAAGAAGCGAATCCTGCCCCTGAAGGGCGAGGTGGTGGTCAAGAAAGGCGATAAGGTAACCTCCGATACGGTGGTGGCCCGCACCGAGCTTCCCGGCGTGGTGGAGCCGATCAACGTGGCCAATATCCTCGGCGTCCCGCCGCAGGACGTCCCCGATACCATGCTCAAGAGGGTCGGCGAGGAGGTGGAGGAGGGCGAGAATATCGCCAAATCGAAATCGTTTTTCGGGCTTTTCACATCCACCGCCAAGGCCAAGATTAGCGGCACGGTGGAGAATATATCGTCGGTGACAGGGCAGGTGCTTCTGAGAGGCGCGCCGGTGCCGATCGAGGTCAAGGCCTACTTAAACGGCGTGGTAACCGATATCTTCGAAAACGAGGGTGTGGAGGTCTCCACCTGGGGCAGCTTCGTGCAGGGGATATTCGGGATCGGCCCGGAAACCCACGGCCCGATCAAGATCGTCTCGCAGACCAATGAAGATATCCTTACCGATAAGGAAATCGATTCGTCCTGCAAAGGATACGTCATAGTCGGGGGTTCGCTGGTGACGGCGGCCGGGTTGCGCAAGGCTATCGAGGTCGGGGCGGTCGGTATCGTGGTCGGCGGTTTCGACGATCAGGATCTGCGCGATTTCCTGGGCTACGATCTGGGTGTGGCCATCACCGGTAGCGAGGACAAAGGCATAACGCTGGTTGTCACAGAGGGTTTCGGCGAAATCATGATGGCCGGCAAGACATTCGAGCTGTTGAAAGCCCACGAGGGACAGGAGACCTGTATCAATGGGGCGACCCAGATCAGGGCGGGAGTCATCCGTCCCGAGGTGGTCATTCCGAAGATGGAGGATATATCCGAGATCGAAGCTATAGTTGAAATGGAGAATCCCGGCCTGGAGGTCGGCTCGCCGGTCAGGGTCATAAGGCAGCCGTATTTCGGCAAGTTAGGTAAGGTTACCGAACTGCCGCCGGAGCTTCAGAAGCTCGAGTCGGAATCGAAGGCGCGGGTCTTAGAGGTTGAGTTCGCCGACGGCGAGAGAGCTATTATACCCCGTGCCAATGTGGAAATGATAGAGAAATAAACAATCGTATTTTTCTGGATATTTAGCCGGGGCCTGATGGCTCCGGCTTTTTTTTCAATGATGTTGTGTATTGAGGTCAGGAAAGGGTTCCTGACCTCGCATTATAAGATCGGGTGGCATGCTCTGGCGTAGCCTGAGCATGTTACTCGATAACGGCATTCATGCTTAATCCTTCGGATAAAGCATGCCACCCGCCGTAGGTCGGTAGCTTGCTGCCGACTCGGAAGATGCCTGTGGGCGGCAAGCCGCCCACCTACAAAATTAACCTATCGATTATTGGCCGACCTCTGGAAAACGGCAATCATATTTCCTTTCAAGCCGTAGGTCGGTAGCTTGCTGCCGACAAGTCGCTGATCTCGCGTCATAATCAGTTATTATCGGCTCTGGAGAATACAGCGATCATATTTCCTTTCAAGGATTCCAGGCCGAAAGCCTTGATGAGCCGGTAAAGGCCAAGAGAAACAAAATAAAGAAGCTGGGATTGGCAGAGGATATCCTCCACCAGTATCAGCTTTTTTAGAATTAGGGGGCCGTAGGCCGGTTTTATCAAGGATGGCTTGTTGATTTTGTATCGTGTCCTGAATGTCCCGGAGGGATTATCTTTGAAAAGCCGCCCGAGCAGAATTTTTCTAATCGCGAAGGGGATCAGCCTCGACAGGAAAACAAAAGGATTCCTCGTATTGGTGGTTTGCAGGACGAATATCCCCCCATGCTTTAGTACCCGCCCTATCTCATAGAGGGTTTTCTCGGGGGATTGGAGATGCTCGAAGGTGTAGCGGCTGGTTATGAAATCGAACGTTTTGCTCTTGAAGGGGAGAACGTCCGCCGGGGCGATACAGTAGGCGCTTTCCTGCGGATTCGTGCAGATTTCTTTCGGCTTTTCGATATCGAGGCCGACAGCGAAATCGGCACCCGGCTGCTCTTTTATGAGCAGATTCGGCCCGGCGCCGATATCGAGCCAGCAGGGCTTGCGGGCCACGTTTTCAAGTATCAGATCGGTTAAGATCTCCCAGCTGAAACGGTAGCCGGGATACCTCTTTTTGGTCAGCTTGACGTATTTTTCAAAATCGCCCAGAGTTTGTGCCTCGATTCATTGGAGAGCGCAGAATACACTTTCCAACTCTATTATATAAGCGGATGTTGAGCGATTAACAACCTATTCTGATGCGATTTCGGAAGCTATGGTTTTGTGTTGCGGGCAAAGTTCTTATTGTCGGGTTTATAAAGCACTTCGTCCGCTCGCTCGCTTCGCTCGCTCGGAACCCGTGCTACTATTCTATTCATAGTCTAACGTTCAATCAACACCTTGTCTAAACTCTCAAATATGTATATTTCTATTTTCCCGGGGTAATATTGCAGTGAGTTTCTTATGACATCAATGGCTCCTGCTGAACCTTTAATTGCATCAATGTCACCTTCGCCCTGAGTAAGGTAATCCATGGATGATTCGTATTTCCAACAAATGGTGCTGCAAGAAATATCAACGGCAATTACCTCATCGATGAGTATTGACGAATCAATTACCACATCAGCCTTATATTCTATGGATTGTCCTTCCTCTATTCTCTTCAGTTTTCTCATCCAAAGAGGATGCGCGTCGAAATCCGCGTCCATATCGATCACAATTTCCCTGGCTTGACCGTTGTTGAAAAGAACCTTGTCTTCGAAAAACGGTGGATTCCAAACGAGCAATGGTGCTTCGCCAACGTTGTTGATATGAATCAATACCTCAACCGTGTCGCCGGTCTCATAATAAGTATTGGCTACCTTGAAAATTACTTCAGCGTATTCGTCCTTGGAGATCAAAGATGTCGACGCGTTCGTAAACGGATATTTCGTTAGCACTGAATCTGGCGGTTGACTAAAAATGACCAGTCCGGCAAATAGGATTGAAATCATGATTACCTTCCTGTCAACCTACAAGTTATCTGCTGTCAGGTTTCTTGCTCGCTTTGCTCGCTCGGAACCCGAGCTAATTCGTATCAACCTCATCAGGCCTGTATTTAACAACAGCTTTCCTTGAAAGGATGGTCACAGTAATTCCAGTAATACTTCCCAAAAAAACGACGTATAGGTGGGCAAATATTATATGAACAGGATCTTTGGGGAATAATGAAACAAGGAAAAATACTAATATCCTGAAAAGGGATATGTAAAATGAAACGATGGGTATTAGGAATACGCCGTAAAATTTGAATTTTCCTCGCGTTTGCCATTTTAGTATATTCTCTCGAGATCCAAATGCAAGTTTTGACGGTTTTTTGGGATCATTACGATACGACAGATAGAGTGCGATTACTGTAATTAAACCTATCAAGAATATGATCCATTTTTGATAACTAACTGAAGGAAAGCCAGTTGACGATAAGTCTTTAATAGTAGACCAGACGACTTCAGCGGCGATACCCAGACTAATAACCAAAACTGTATACCTTAGCATCGAGTATCCCCTGTTTTTCAAAAACCCTCGTAGGTCAGGTTCCAAAGAAACCCGACACCTGTTTTCCATGATATATCCGCGAGCACCGTCATCAAGCCCTAACAGTTGTCCACCGAAAATATAGCATCCCTCAACCATATTAGCAACCATAATAAGAGGCAACGGCCGGCTTCATGGATTGCCCTTGACCTCCGGGGGGTCTGTTTGCCGGTTGCGTCGGGTCGTAGCGAAACGTGACCCGACGGCTTTCGCCGACGGTCAGGTCACGTCCTTATGGACTACGACCTGCCCGAACGATAAAACTCTCCCTCAAATTTCGCTCCTCTTGTCGGGTTTTTGATCATATCAATCTTCCAAAGCCGAGCTATGTTATTAGTGACGATAAGGTTTGCGAGGACCAAGGTTTTCATAAATAACCTTTCTCTCTCTAATCTTTATATGATCGGGGTAAATGTCGAAAACCCATTTTTCGAGCCAGTTTTTCAAGCCACCAAAAGTATAAAATGATATTTTTAAATGCCCTTCCGCTTGCTCTATTTTTAGCGGCTCTATACTTCCTGGAACAAACTCCTTTTCCGACTCGATCTTATCTTTAATGGATTTCCCGAATGCTGTATTATCCATTCTCATATAAAGGCTATCGATAATACTCACGAATTCGTTGCCATTCTTCAAGATAAAGTACGGTGCTGGTGTATACAGCGTGTTTAGATAAAGGCCTAACAGTTCAAGCGCAAATTCGGGATTGAAATTTTCCGACAGATCATTTCGAAATACGGAGTTGAAGCCGTCGAAGTCACCTCCATAATGGTATATTGAGCCGTCGCAAATATTAAAAAATATTAATTTATTGGATTCTCCCGGTCCGGGACTATTGCTACAAGTCCCTATAGAATAGAAACAAACACAAGATAAATCACAAAAATAACCACGGCCGCCCACGGAAGGATAACAACGGAATCTAGGAAAATCATCGATGATATTCATAGAATCCGCCTTTGCCAGCATTAATGACTCAGAATGCGGCAGAGAAAGTGAGTCTAGGTAAAATCCGAAGAAATTCTTCAACCTTTCGGCTTGATAGCCGAAGCCGAAAGCATGGCTATTTAGAAGGAGTATCAAAAATAAAGCGGTTGATCGGAATGATCTCATGGAAATCCCCACTCCGGCACTATAGGGTGACCGCACCCGACAGCATTCCAAACGCGCCCTAATATATCCGCCAACATTATCATCAAACCCGAATGGCTGTCCAAACGAAAATATAGCATGCCTCAACCATATTAGCAACCATAATAACAGCCGCCCCTGGCTTCATGGATTGCGCTTGACCTCCGGGCGGTCTGTAGCCTATTATTACTCTTAGAGTTTGCGAAAGTGGCGGAACTGGCAGACGCGCTGGACTTAGGATCCAGTCCCGTGAGGGGTGGGGGTTCAAATCCCCCCTTTCGCATTAGGAAACGATAGACGCAAGGGAATAAGATGACCGTACCCGAAGAAGATCTCGAGGGAAACGGGAAATCCCCGGATACCGAAAGAGAAGGTCCGAAGAACTTAAAAATCAATGTGCGGGACGGCCAGGCCTGGACCAGGTTTCTGGAGATAGAGGTTCCGGCCGAGGATGTGACATCGAAATTCCAATCGGTCTACGAATCTTTCCGGAGCAAGGCGAAAATCTCCGGCTTTCGTCCCGGCAAGGCCCCCATGGGGATCGTGAAACAAAGATACGCCGGCGAGATCAAGGCCGAGGTGCTGGAGGAGCTCATTCCCGAGGCCTATCAGCAGGCGCTGACGCAGGAGAAGCTCATCCCGCTGGATAACCCCAAGCTTTCCGACGTGGATTTCGGCGAGGATAAGCCGTTGAAGTTCAAGGCCGAGATCGAGATCCGGCCGCAGTTTAAGCTGGGCAAGCATAAAGGCTTCAGGGTGGAAAAGCGAGTCGGCAGGATCACGGAGAAGGATGTCGATAACTCGCTTCAGTACCTGCGGGACAGGATGGCCGAATACCACCCGGTGCAGAGGCCGTCAGAGAACGGCGATCTGGTCATAGTCGATCTCATAAAAAAGCACGATAAACTCAACAGGCTCAAAGAGGATAAACTTGAAAACGTGGAGATATATCTCGGCGGCGACGGCGTCCTGGAGGAATTCCAGCGCGGCCTGATGGGAGTCCGGATCGGCGAGATGAAGGATATCTCGGTTAAGTACCCCGATGATTATTTTGACAAGAATCTCGCCGGCGATCAGATCCTCTTTATGGCTGTCACCAAGGAAATCAAACGAAAGGTGCTGCCGGAGCTCAGCGATGAATTCGCGGCCAGGATTTCCAGGGCAAAGACACTGAATGAGTTGAAAGAATCTTTGAGAAAGAATTTAGAGGCCCAGGCGCAGGATAACGCCACGAAGAACTTAAGATCGGAGATGATCAAACGGGTGGTGGAGGGCAATCTGTTCGATGTGCCCAGGTCGCTGTTAGACAGATACCTTGATTCGGTGGTCGAGGATTTCAAGAGTAAGGGCGAACCGGTCGATGAGAATACGGTGAGAAGTCAATACCGGCCCCTGGGCGAAAATTTTATCCGCTGGAATTATCTTTATCATGAGATAGTCAGGGCGGAGGGGCTTAAAGTGGGGTCCGACGATCGCAAGAAATGGGTGGAAGGGTTTGCCAAAACGTATAATATAAGCGAGGAGAAAGCCCGTGAGTTTCTGGGTAAGTCCGGGCGGGTTCAGGATATCGACGAGTCGATACTCGAAGATAAAGTGATCGAGTTTATCATAAAGAATTCGGAAGTGATAACTGCCGGATAACTAAAGAGGGGATCTAGATGACATTAATACCAATCGTGGTCGAACAGACGGGGCGTGGAGAGCGAGCCTACGATATATATTCCCGTTTATTGAAGGATCGCATAGTGTTCGTGGGCACGATGATTGACGACGGTATCGCCAACCTGATAATAGCTCAGCTTCTCTTTCTGGAGGCCGATGATCCGGAGAAGGATATATTTCTATATGTCAACTCTCCCGGCGGATCAGTTACGGCGGGCCTGGCTGTATATGATACCATGCAATACATCAAACCCGATGTCAGCACGATCTGCGTTGGCCTGGCGGCATCGATGGCGGCTCTTCTCCTGGCGGCCGGCGCCAAGAAGAAAAGAGCGGCATTGAAGAATTCCAAGATCATGATCCACCAGCCGTGGGGCGGCTATCAGGGATCGGCCTCCGATATAGAAATTCATGCCCGTGAGATCTTAAAGACCAAGGAGCTGATCAACAGCATTGTGGCCAAGCATACCGGCCAGCCGATCAAGAGAATAATAACCGACACTGACCGCGATTTCTTTATGTCGGCGGAGGATGCCAAAGAATACGGCCTGGTCGATGAGGTTTACGAGAGGAAACCGAAATAGTCATAATAGCAATTCATGTCGGGAAGCGGTAAAAAAAGCAAACGGCCCGGCCAGGTCAGGCATTGTGATTTTTGCGGAAGGCCGGATGGACGCTCGCGGCGGCTGTTTGGCGGCGAGGATGCGGTTATCTGTGAAGATTGTGTCCAGGTCTGTTATCAGGCTCTGGCTCTGGAACGAGAGCCCGGTTTTAAGTTTGACTTCAAGCTGCCGCGACCGAACGAGATAAAGGCCTTCCTCGATCAATATGTCATTGGACAGGAACGGGCCAAGAAGGTTATCGCCGTTGCAGTTTACAATCATTATAAGAGAATCATGAGTCAGTCGTCGAAGGCCGACGATGATGTGGAACTGGAGAAATCGAATATCCTTCTGCTCGGGCAAACGGGCACCGGCAAGACCCTTTTAGCCCAGACGCTGGCAAAGATGCTCCATGTTCCGTTTACCATAGCCGATGCTACGGTCCTGACGGAAGCAGGCTATGTCGGTGAAGACGTCGAAAACATACTGGTTCGGCTTTTGCAGGCCGCTGACTACGACGTGGAGGCTTGCCAGAGGGGAATCATATATATTGACGAGCTGGATAAGATAGCCCGAAAATCGGCGAATCCATCCATCACGCGAGATGTTTCAGGCGAGGGAGTGCAGCAGGGGCTTCTGAAGATCCTCGAGGGCACTATAGCTGCGATTCCTCCAAAAGGAGGGCGCAAGCATCCGGAGCAGGCGCTGGTTCATATTAATACCAAGGATATCCTTTTTATATGTGGCGGCGCTTTCAACGGTCTGGACAAGATCATCGCCCGTCGCACCGGAAGAAAGATAGTGGGCTTCAAAACCGATAGCAGGGCGGTTGAAGGAAAAATAAGCAAGCTGCTGGAGCAAGTCGAAGACGAGGATCTCTTAGAATATGGCCTGATACCGGAGATTATCGGCCGGCTGCCGGTGGTTTGTTCGCTTGAAGAGCTTGATGAAAAGGCGCTTATAAGGATATTGCAGGAGCCAAAAAATGCCCTGGTAAAGCAATATGTAAGATATTTCGAGCTTGAACGCATCCGATTGGAATTTGAGGAAAATGCACTGAAGGCTGTGGCCAGAGCCGCCATGAAGAGAGGAACCGGGGCCCGGGCTTTGAGGTCCATAATGGAATCGGCCTTGACCGATATAATGTATGATGTCCCATCGCAAAAAAATCTCCAGAAATGCATCATCACCAAGAACGTAATCGAGAAGAAAGCCGCCCCAGAGCTAATGTACAAGGCCCGAAAAAGAACAGCATAGTCACTGATCATAATGTAGTCTTACGAGATCCTTATAGATAGATAATGGAATATGGCTGCAGTTGATATGGGGTGAGTTACGCTTTCACATTAGCCTTTCAAATCAGCCTATGGGCAGCGACCTGATCGGCATTAGCAGGGTTGATGCCGTAAAGGGGAGGATGCCGGCCTGTCGGAAAAATCTCTTGCCGTATGAAAAAGAAAGATTGGGATGTCAGATTTTGAAGATCAGGCAGTCCTTGATTTGGCCGGAGTTCTATCTTATAATGGCTCGGGAGTATCGGATGAGATTTACAAGTGCGAGGTTTGTCGGGTCCTACCCGGATCATAAACAGGCGCCCCGGCTTGGCCTGCCGGAGATCGCTATTGGCGGCAGATCGAATGTCGGGAAATCGTCTTTGATCAACAGCCTCGTCAAGCGTAAAAAGCTGGCCCAGATATCAAAAACCCCGGGTAAGACACGGCTTCTGATTTTTTTTGCCCTGAGTGGTCAAAACGGGAAAGAAAAGCTGTTTCTGGTGGATCTGCCCGGCTACGGTTATGCCAGGGTACCGGAATCGATGCGAAGAAGCTGGCGGGCCCTCGTGGAAGGGTATATAAAAGCATCGCACAACCTGAAAGGATTCATACTCCTGATCGATTCCCGCAGGGGCATCGAGGACGAGGAACTGCGGCTTGTGGAGTATTTGCTGTCCCTCGATAAAAGAATCTGTCCTGTATTGACCAAATCTGATAAGCTAAAGAGGAGTCAGGGTAGCGAAATAGTGAGAAAGACGACGGAAATCCTCGGACAGTTCGGCGAAAATGTCTGTTACCCTATTCTGCATTCTTCGAAGGACGGGAGAGGTAACGGGTTAATCTGGCGCTGGATGAGCGAAAGGATTAGTGATGAAAGCTGATAGCATCGCTGTTTTAGGATTACAATGGGGCGATGAAGGCAAAGGAAAGGTAATCGATTTTTTATCCGAAAGCTGCCATGCCGTGGCGCGTTTTGGCGGGGGAGCCAATGCCGGCCACACTATTGTGATCGATGGCGAGAAATTCATTCTCAAGCTTTTGCCTTCGGGTATCCTGCACGAGGATAAATTATGCTTTATCGGTTCCGGCGTGGCATGCGATCCCGAGGTGCTGGAGACGGAGATTTCTGAACTGGAGAAGCGGGGCATTCCCACCGGCGGCAGAATCTTTGTCGATTATGGGATGCATCTGGTTCTGCCCCTGCATAAGGTCTCGGATGGGCTTCTTGATGCCAGCCGCGGCAAGGGCGCTCTCGATACCACCAAAAAAGGAATCGGACCGGCTTTTGCCGATAGAGCTTCTCGCATAGGTATAAGGGTGGCGGATATATTCGATCGCCAGGCCCTGGCCTCGAAACTCAATACCCTGGTTGGCGCCCATGAGAGCTTCCTGACCGACATTCACAACGAAACCGTGATTGACCAAGCCGGTTTGGCGCGGAATCTTTCCCATTATGAGACTCTATTCAAACCGCTGGTGATGGATGTCGGCCCGAAGATCATGGATTTAATCGCCGGCGGAAAGAAAGTCCTATTCGAGGGGGCGCAGGGGGCTCTTCTGGATATCGATTTCGGAACCTATCCGTATGTCACATCGACTCACACCACAACGGGAGGAATCTTCACCGGTTTGGGGATACCGCCGCAATATCTGGGTTCCACAATCGGCGTCTTTAAAGCTTACATGACGCGGGTGGGTCATGGTCCGTTTCCCACTGAGATCACCGGCGATTTCGCATCGGAATTGCGCGAAAAGGGTGGAGAATACGGATCGGTTACAGGCCGTCCAAGACGAGTGGGCTGGCTTGACCTGGTTTTGCTTTCCAGGATAATAAGAATCAACGGGATAAATAAGCTTGCAATTACCAAACTCGACGTTCTCGATGGATTGGACGAAATATATATCTGCGAATCTTATGAAATCGACGGTCGAAAAGTAAGCGCTATTCCGCCTAATCACCCGGATTTCTATAACGCCAGGCCGGTTTACACAAAGCTAAAGGGCTGGGATAAGCCGACGGCCGGAATAAGAGAGCTTGATAAGCTGCCGGAGGAGGCGCGGCGTTATATTGATTATATAACCGAAAAGATGGGTGTGCCGATATGGCTGATCTCAACGGGAAATTCTCGAGACGATACGATTTTAGCAGGCGATTGATAAAGTATAATTCTGTAACATTAAATCAAAATATGACGTATGATTTATAATCTGGTTGTTATAATACAGCCATCGTTTACTTAACGTTTGAATAGTCGCAAGGAGACGTCCTATGATAGTTCGAATGGTCGTTGTGATGTTGCTGCTTTTCATGGCAGGTTTTTCGTTTGCCCAGGTAAATCCTATAGGCCTGGATTTTGAACAGGCTCTGAAGATCGCGTTTTCTAAAGATCCCGGCCTGGAGGCGAGAGGCGACGCTGTCGAATCTGAAAAATTTAAGGTCAAGCAGGCTATCTCGACATTTTATCCGAAATTGAACGCCTATTCAAGCTATACCAGAACCTCCCTTGAAAGCGGAATCGGGATATTCAATCCGGTTACTATGTCATCGGAGAGAATCGACTTTTTCTCCAAAGACCGATACAATTTTGGAGTCCTGTTAACCCAGGAGATTTACACTTTTGGCAGGCGTGTAGCATTGAAAAGAGGGGCGGAGAAGGGGGTCGAATTCTCGGAGATGGAGAAGGAGGAATATAGGCAATCCATGTATGATAGGACGGCTCGTGCTTTTGCGGCAACGCTTCTTTCAAGAGATAACCTGGATATCCAGGCCGAGAATATCAAACGGGCTCAAAAAAAACTTAAGATCGTTCTTGAAAGAATCAATGAAGGGCTGGCGGCCGATTACGACCGTATTAAGGCCGAGCTTCTCCTGGCGCAATACAGACAAAACCACAATCTTGCCCGCGGGGAATTCCGCAAAGCCAGGGCGAACCTGAAGGCTTTGATCGGATGGGATCGCAAGTATGATTTCATGCCGGCAGGGGACCTTATGGGATTCAACATAGCTATTCCTGAGTCGCTCGATATTGAACCGGATAAAAGGATTGAGATCAGAAAGCTGAGACTTCAATCTGAAGCTTTAAGGGAAAAAATCACCATCAACCGTAGCGAATATCTCCCCGATCTCGGATTTATGGCCAAATATGACTGGCAAAACGGCTACCAGCCCGACATTGACGAAATCAAGGGCGCCTGGAGCATCGGCGTGTCCATAAACTGGCGTCTGATCGATGGCGGAGGTCGCAAGAGCAGGGTTTCTCAAGCCCGATCTGATGTCAGCGGGGTCGACAATCTTAAGGCAGATATGATGTCATATATAAGATCGGAGATGGAGACGGCTGTGGCGGAGATGGAAACCGCCACCGAGGAGATCTCCCTCGCGAGAAAAAAGCTTAAGCTGGCCAACGAGGGGCTCAAGATAGCTGAGGCGCAGTACCAGCAGGGTCTTCTGGGGATTTCTGATTTGCTGGATCTCGAGCTTGATCGAGCCCGGGCCGAGCTGGCCTTAAACTATGCCGCTTTTAATCTTGCGATCGCCAGGATGGATCTAAAAAAGGCTGTCGGTTACTATCCGGAACTAAGGTAATATATCGCTAATAGTGTCAATCGAGGCTTAATATTCAGAGATCAACCTTGATTAATAATAATCGGATGTTGCCCGACAATATTAGAAGAAAAAGACCTTGCCATCAAGCTTGGAGGAGGCATATAATTCTGCCTGAGTAAAATGAAGATCTTGATGGGGTAAGTATGGGAACAACAATTGCATTGGACGAATCGAGTTTCAACGAGAAGGTCTTTTCTACATCGTATCCCGTGTTGGTTGATTTCTGGGCTGACTGGTGCGGGCCATGCAAGGCCGTGGCGCCGATACTGGAAGAGCTGGCATCGAAATATGACGGGAAACTTATTATAGGCAAGGTCAATGTGGACAAACATCCACGGGTAGCGGCAGGTCTCGGCGTTCGCAGCATCCCGACCATGGTGGTCTTTTCCAGGGGTGAAGAGAAGGATAGGCTGGTTGGGGCGTACTCGAGGCTACAAATAATAAAGACGATCGAATCGGTTCTGGCGCAGATAAACTGAATATAAAGGAGGGAATTTGAAAACGAGGGGAATTATCACAGGCATTGTCATAATATCAATGGCGGCTTCTGCAGGGGCGGTCGAGTGGAATGGGAAATTCGGGATCGGGCTGCGAGGCCCTGTTCTTGCCCCCATGTTCAAAGGATCGGAATACACCAATTTCGAAGGCAGTTATGAGCAATTCATGATGGGCTGGAACGTGGCCCTTGACCTTAAATACGGAATCACCAGGAACCTGGTGCTGAATCTCTCCGGCGGATATTCCATGACTTATGATGACACCACCGCCATTGCAGATCAATCTTTCAAGTTGAACAAATCTGATGACGCCTTCGTTAAGATGACCGGTATCCGGCTGGGTCTCGAGGGACAGTATTATTTTCTCCCTCAGGGGAATGTGCAACCCTATCTTCTGATGGGAATCGGCACCGACCTCTGGAAACTGGAGAGGCGAGCAAGCGGCACGACCTATAATTTCTCGGATCTCGGAGGCAGAGTTGGTGCCGGAATCAACTTCTGGATCGGCGAGAGTATCGCATTGGATCTTCAGGGTAAGCTGACTTATGATCTGGCAAGCATATCGGCAGACGATCAGACAGGATTCTATGGTCAGGTCGATTGGAGCGATTATAAAACCAGGCCGTTCGGAGGCTATCTGGAACCGTCGATCGGCTTCACTTATTTCTTTGGAGGAGCGAGAGACACCGATAAGGATGGCATTAAGGATAAATTCGACCAATGCCCGGACACACCGGTCGGCGCCCTGGTGGATCAGTACGGTTGCCCTCTGGACAACGACGGCGATGGTGTTTACGACGGTCTGGATGCCTGCGGCGATACTCCCGCGGGAGCGGTTGTTGATATAATGGGCTGTCCGCTGGATACGGATAAAGACGGCATATTTGACGGCCTTGATAAATGCCCGGATACACCTCTCGACGTTGCGGTTGATGTGCGAGGATGCCCGCTGGATACCGATGGCGATGGTGTCCCCGATTTCAAAGACAAGCAGCCCGATACGCCTGCCGGCGCGGTGGTTGATGTCGATGGCGTGGCGCTGGATGCTGATGGCGATGGCGTCCCCGATGGAATCGACAAATGTCCGGATACTCCGATCGCTGTTCTGGTGGATGAGCTCGGTTGTCCGTTGGCGAAACCCCTAACCGAGAAGATTGTGTTGAATATTAAATACGCCCCGGGATCGTTCCGGCCCGATAAGGAGGCGCGGGTCATACTGGACGAGATCGTGGAGACGATGAGAGCCTATCCGAATCTCAAGATAGAGATCAATGGCTATACGGATGCGCTCGGGTCTGCCACCGGAAACATGAAGCTTTCCCAGAAGAGAGCCGATGCTGTTATGGAGTATCTGCGGGATCAAGGTGTGGCCGCCGAAAGGATGATCGCCCAGGGTTACGGAGAAGACACGAAATTCTTCATCGGCGATAACAGCACCGAGGAAGGCCGGCAGAAAAACAGACGGGTGGAGGTCGTGCCGATTCAGCAATAACGGCTCAGATGATTTCGATGATTAAGGCGGGGGAAAACCCCGCCTGATGGTTTTGACAAGATAGTGAAGAAGCTTGATGGATAAAGATACTTGTTACGTTATAAGTTTGCGCCCGAAGTAGTTTTTGCACTACTGTCGAATTAGGCCGGAATAAGATTGGAGCGCGAAAAGAAAGCCCCGCCGGGCCGGTAGGGTTTGGTGAGAAGCTGACAGAATTATCTTAGCGTATCAGACAACCAGTTGTAGCCGCCGTCGAACATGGTTGTGTCATACTCGGGTTGAGGCCAGCCCAGAAGTTCATTCATATCCGAACCGTCGGGGCTGCAGGTCCAGACGGTGACGCGACCATAGTCGGGTTCGATCATGGGATTGCGGCTGGGAGCCATCCAGGTGTATTTCTGAAAGGCTATCTTTGATGCATCCGGCGACCACTGCGGCTCGCCAGCCTCTTCAGTCAGTATTTGCTCCAACTGCCCGCTCATATTGTAGATTCGAAGATCCCCATGCGTGAATCCTTCATCATCGACGTATGAAACATTGAGGGAAATACGCTCTTCATCAGGCGACCAGCCTAATACTGAGCCAATACCAGCAAAGCTATCCAGACGGAGAACATGTGTTATGAAATTACCGACTGTATCAACAAGAATCAGGTAACCTACTTGTAGAGAATCCTCCCTTGCGCCTCCGGTCAATACTCTATTCTGCAGACGAGACCATACTCCCGTTACGCCACCTCTCCAGCCGTCAGGGACAAGATTTCTTACTATGTTTCCCAACGTATCAATCACCAAACAACCGGATTCACCTCGATAAGTACCCCCAAATATCAATCTTGCGCCGTCAGGGGACCAATTGAAAACAAAAATCTCACCCGGATCAGTTACTCTCCTTACTAATTTGGATTCGGGATAGTAGAAGTATATCGTCCTCCCCCAATTAAAAGCCATTATGCTCCCTTCGGGATTCCACTTGGGGAACATCCCCGGCCCGACAAGAAACCCGTAGCGGCCGGTCTCGGTGTCGTACATCCAGACAGAAATCTGGCCATGGCGTAACCATTCGACGCTATCGCGGGCTGGTCTGCCATAAGCTATGTATCTGCCGTCGGGGGACCAGGAAGGCCAGCCCTCGACCAGCCTCACATATTCATAGTCGGGCGGTTCATGCTTGGTCGATTTTGAGCATGATAACGTTGCCATCAAAGCGAAAATAAAAACAGCGCCGGCCTTCCTGTTCATTACAGCCTATCTTTCAGACAGCCAGTTATACCCGCCGTCAAACATCGTAGTATCGTATTCCGGTTGAGGCCAGCCGAGAAGCTCAGTCATATCCGAACCATCGGGGTTGCAGGTCCAGACGGTGACGCGACCATAGTCGGGTTCGATCATGGGATTGCGGCTGGGAGCCATCCAGGTGTATTTTTGGAAGGCTATCTCGGATCCACCTGGGGACCACTGCGCCGCCCCCGCGTCTTCCGTCAATATTCTCTCAAGTCGGCCTTCCATGTCGTAGATTCGTAGGTCGCCATGAATAAACCTTTGCTCATCTACATACGAAACGTTAAGCGTGAACCTTGACTCGTCTGGCGACCATCTGGGATAAGCAATGCTTGCCCAATGGGATTCTGCTCTGAGAATCTCATCAAGAAAATTTCCCATGGTATCTATGACTATTACGCTCATTTTCGTGAGAGAATCCCCTCGTGTTAATAGCATCCTGTCTCCACGGCGTGACCACATTGGAAAGCCTGCAACCGCCCAGCTTCCATGGGAACTGTCCACAGGCAATACGTTCCTGAGTACGTTTCCCAATGTGTCTATAATCCAGCACTCGCCTGAAGAGAATGCCAATTCATTCCCATCGGGCGACCAATTGAAGGTAGAGATTTCCCCGTGATGAGTTACCTGTCTAACTGATCTCAAATCAGGGTAGTAAAAAAATATCTCTCTTCCCCAATTAAAAGCCATTATGGTCCCTTCGGGATTCCACTTAGGAAACATTCCCGGCCCGACAAGAAACCCGTAGCGGCCGGTCTCGGTGTCGTACATCCAGACGGAAATCTGGCCATGGCGTAACCATTCGACGGTATCGCGGGCTGGTCTACCATAAGCTATGTATCTGCCGTCGGGGGACCAGGAAGGCCAGCCCTCGACCAGCCTGACATATTCATAGTCGGGCGGTTCATGCTTGGTGGATTTTGAGCATGAAATAGCTGCCATTAATGCGAACACTACAAGAGTGCCGGCCTTCCTGTTCATTGCGCACTACCTCAGTACGGTCATTTTCTCGGTTTCTACTTCGCCGTTCGCCGCAAACCTGCCAAAATATATCCCCGAGGGAGCATCTACACCGTCAGAATCTTTGCCGTCCCAGTTAATCGAATGATATCCGGCTGACATGCTCTTGTCAACCAGAATATTGATTTTTCTTCCGAGCAGGTCATAAATGACAAATGAAACGTGGCCGTCCTCGGGAATACCGAATTCGATTGAAGTCGAGGAATTAAATGGATTAGGATAATTACCGGTGATAGAAACTTCTTGAGGTATGGTCTCACCGGAGATTTTTCCGCCCCCCGGGCCCGTAGGGGTATCAGGGATCTTTATCCCCCAGATCTTGTATTGCAGAGAGACTTGATTCGGGGCGCAGGGATACCAGCCAAGGGGTGTTCCCCACGGCCATGAGTAAACGTCATACACAAACGTCTGCAACTGGCAACCTGTACTGGTCTGCGATCCAGGAACGAGCCGACAGTAACCGACCTGGTGACTCGGGTTTGCCGCCGACCAGCCGGCTGTATTGTGTCCCAGTCCCCACACGTAGGGAGTGCCAGAGAATTTCTCAGGATATGTTACATCCACCCTGACATCGTATCTCTTGACAAAATACCTCCCGTTGAGGGGCGAACCGAAAAACAGATATTGAAGATAGTCGGTATGGCCAACATCGTAGCCCCCCGTAGCAGTATGCTGGTAGAAATCCATCATGGACGTGCCGAATGGGAATTTGATTCTATATATAGCCGTGGAAACTCTGAGATCGCCATGCCCGTAGTGTTCATGCCAGGTCCACACATCATTATCGCTGTCCTCCATATCATCCCAGGCCGAATATTTCAGTATCCAGTCGGTGTCTTCGTTGCGGAGGCCGTCCTCGAGGGTTCTCACTAAGGCGATGGAACCTGAGACGTGAGGGCAGGCAGCCGAGGTGCCGCCAAAGGATTCATCAGTACCGCCGAGTCTGTCGGTGGAAGGGACTTGAGTGCCGGGTGCGGTTATGTCTATGCCCCCGCCAAAATTAGAGGTATAGCCGCAATTATAGGGCTCACAATATCGTCCGTTTTGACCGTACGATGCGACAGCACTGACCCAGCTGTAGTCATAGTCAGAGGGATAATGCGGGTCTCCGCTCCCGTCATTTCCCTTCGAGGCTACAAAGCTTGCCCCGACGCTGTATGCGAATCTCATGGCGTATCTGATAGTTTCCGACCAGTAGTAACCGCCCCAACTATTGCTGAGAATACGGCAGCCGAAATGGTTTGGATCCGCTCCCTGGCGAATGGCATCGGCCGCCGCGTTATCGCCACCCCAGCTACAATTATTGTGGAAGATCTTGAGCGCGTAGAGTTGAACGCCTATGTCATTGCCCCCCTGGTTCCAGCCACCAGCGATACCGGCCACGGAACTGTTGTTGTTTGTCAGAGCGCCGGCAATTCCCCCACATTGCGAACCATGCCCGTCCGAGCCGCAGTAATCCATCGGGTTATTATCCCCATCGGCATAATCATAACCGCCGGCCACCTTGCTATTCGGGAAACCTGGGCCGCCCAAATCATCATGATTATAGTTGACGCCGGTATCGATTATCCCGAGCTTTACGGATGGTGAGCCTACAGTGGAATTCCACGCCAACGGGCAGCCAATCCCATTGTTACCGTCCTTCAGATTCCATTGGGAGCCCCAGTAAGTGTCATCCGGTTCCCTGTTAATGGACCTGATATAGTTCGGCTCCGCATAAAGGGTGGCTTCGTGTGAGTACAAATCCTCCACCGCACTTAAAACGTCGGCACCCAGCTTTTGAAGAAGAAGATAGATCTGAGATAGATCTGGCACATAGCAAGTGTCACTATCCACGATCCTGATTGTATCTCCCGGTTGAGATCCGGTAAACACCTGCTTAACGTAATGAACCTTATAATAGATAAGCAGGTTTTCCAGGTTTGTCTCTACTGTACATTGAGTCAAAGGCGCTTCTGACGTTCCCGGTGGAAGCGTCAAATATCCTGGTTTAAAGTGAGCCATTAATTCTAAATCTATGTAGTCCACGCCGGCCTGGCCCGCTGGAGGTATAGGGATAATTTCCCCAATTTCATTCCTCAGAGTATCAGCCGGCCCGATACACAGGCCAACCTCTGATGCAAAACCAAGCAGTAAAAGCAGACTTATCATCGTAGAAAAATATTTGGACTTCATTTTTTCCCCCTTGACTTGTCCAAAGCAATCTTTCTAAATAAGCAGGCAAAAGACAACTTTGCGATGGGGTGTCACGTCTGGGGCGATGCCGATTCCGCAGGAACTACATTGCCCGTTACTTCTGTGGCATCCCATTTATTTTTGCATGGCTCCTCCTTTCGATTGTTGGAATACAAATATTTCACTATTTGCCACAGAAATTGTGCATTTTGTTTATCAAATAGCCTCCTTTCATTGGTGTTCCTTTAAAAATTAGGATCCACTTCGTCAAACAAGTAATAACAAAAGAATTGCCATTTGCATAATGATTTGCAGCCACAATGGCGTAATTTTAGCCATATTTCATTTTCTATCTCTTCGCAGAGAGCGCTACTTCCTGGGGGGAAGTTCACATACAAAATACCTCATCAATATACCCTGTCAAGGGGAATTACAAAAAAATTGCTATAATCTAGATCGCCTGAAATGGTGCCTCGTAAAACAATCGATAAGGAAAAACTGGATAATCGATAAAAACAGACGAATCGTCGCAACTCCTTATCGATTATTTGATCAAGGCGGC
>CBEWDL010000049.1:0-19576 GCA_965555375.1 uncultured bacterium | reverse complement strand
GTTGTTTCCTGTGGACTTTCGCCCAGCATTCCTTTGTCGGGCATAATTATCAACCGCCATTCTTATTTCAGCGTCATCACTATCATTATCGGTAATTTACCGGCATAGATGAGGGATGATCGTCTGCCGGAACCGATTCCGACGCTACTATCCCATATAGAGACTTCTATAAATATCTTCGAACGATACAGGAGAGACTTGAAAAAAAATAACCGCAGATCCACAGGACCCGCGGCCCGAGCTTTCAGAATATAACTACTTTAAAAAACCTATTTGCGGTTCCAGGCAGGATGCAGATCCACTATCGGTTCTCTTCTTCCTTTTATAAACAGAAGAACGTCTCTGGCCTCAAAGGCGATATAGAGAGCCAACGTCGTAAGTATAACCGAAACGCCCCCAAGAAGATAACCCCGTGAGGTGCCCATGGCAAAGAAGCCGGTCATCTCGAAAATCAGAGCGCCGATGGTCGTTAGAAGCATGAAAATTGCTGGCAAAACGGTATATAGCCTCGGCCTTTTTACGCCGATCAGGTACGACGATACCACAACCAGCGCCAGGGCCGCAACGAGCTGATTGGCAGCGCCGAACACCGGCCAGATAGTTTTAACGCCGCCCGTAGATGCCAATAACGTGGCCGCCGCCACGGTCGCCGCGGTGGTAAGCCATCTGTTATTGAAAAGTCTGTATTTGGCTCCACCTGCTTCGGTCAGGATGAATCTTCCGAGCCTGGTGGCTGTATCGAGGGTGGTTATTACGAAAGCGTTCAGCATCAGCATCCCGAAATAGGTTCCTGCGACAAACGAGATCCCCGGCAAGGCATTAACAACCTTCCCAAAGCCGGTAGCGAATGCGACTATGGGGCCGCCTCCCCCGCCAGCCGTGGCCGCAGTCATGAGGTAGTGCAGGCCGAACGCCGACTTTTGGGCGGATGGCTCCCAATTTAAGGCTGCGGCGGCTATCATAACCACCATAATAGCCAAAACCGCTTCAAGGATCATGGAACCATAACCTATCCTGCGCCCGAGGCCCTCCCGTGCCAGTTGCTTGGCCGTGGTCCCGCTGGCCACCAGGGAGTGAAATCCGCTGACGGCCCCGCACGCAATCAGGACGAACAACATCGGCCACAGCGGCCCCTGCGTCGGGCTGTCAAGAGTCACCACCGCCGGCGCCTGGAGGTTGGGGTGCGCGACGATCAGGCCCAGAAATCCCAGCCCGAGGCCCAGATAAAGCAGCCAGCTGGAGATATAATCCCGGGGCTGGAGAAGAACCCAGACAGGAATGACGGAGGCGATCAAAGCATAGACCATCAAAACCCAGAACCAGAGCCGGACGTCGGATATTCCGAGCACCGCACTCGGAACAGAAATGGGGAACAACTCGCCCAGATAAACTAAACCTGCCAACAGGCCAAGAGATATAATGGTGCCGAGGACCAGGGAGACCCCCATCCGGTAGACAAGGCGACCAAAAAAGATGGCCAGAAAGATCAATCCGAAAGTCGGTATAACGATTTCGGGCTTTTTCACCAGGGTCTGAGCGGTTGCATCGCCGAAAGCCGCCACGACCAGAACTAAAGCTATCCACAGGAATATCGAGAAGACCATTTTGGCCCTGTTGCCCAGGGAAATCCTGGCGATCTCGGCAATCGATTTCCCCTTGTTACGCACCGAGAGCATCATGGAGATATAATCATGCACCGCCCCCATGAATATCGATCCTATGACGATCCAGAGGGCAGAAACCAACCAACCAAAAAAAGTGACTCCGATGAGAGGGCCGATGATCGGTCCTGCCCCGGCAATGGAGGAGAAATGGTGCCCGAATAGCATTGGCGTTCTGGCCGGCGAGTAGTCGACGCCATCATTTTCCGTGATGGCGGGAGTGGGATAGCTATCTTCAGGACCGATAAGTTTCTTCTCAATAAAGGCTCCGTAGAATCTGTATCCGAGATAGAGCGCAACCAATGCCAGGCCGCCCAGAATGAGAGAGTTCATATAACCTTCAGGCGTTCTCGCCAAGCTACCCAGATTTATTTATTATCCGCAGCATTATCGACTTTTTCAGCGTCCCCCACGATCACCTTCACATCGTAAACCGGACATCCCGGTTTCTGATGGCATCTGCTGCAGGCAAATTTTCTGTAAAAGTGCCGATGAAGAAAAATCACCAGGACATAGATTCCGAACAGGCCTTGCGGCAGAAATTGAAATCCATCCGAAAAGCCGAATATCGTATCCCTCAGGCCGAGTCCGAAGGGAACGATTCTCAACGGCCAGAAGAGAATCGAATATCCGTAGCTCGAGGCGTAGTTCTCATCCTCAGCCTTCGGGAATAGTCTGGATACCATGACCCCCCACCCAAAATTACACCGCCTGCCATAATAATAGCAGCGGACGCACCGGATGACGGGAAGCAGAACGAAGGCGCAGACAACTCCATAGGTAAGGAACATCAGGCCCAACTCGAACTTGAGGAGAAAAACAAAATAGGACGCCAGCCCCATCTCGGCGGCTGCAAAAAGCCAGCGGGCGATTATTATGCTGTACGGGTATTTATCAACCGGCGGTCGAGACCGACTACGATTCACGTATGTCATCACTTAATAATAGCAGATAATTCGGAAGCGAGCAAGAATTCTCTTGACAGGGTCTTTAAAAATCTGGTAACAAACTTTCTTGCAAAACCGTAAACAAAGCGGGAGAGAAGAGATATGAAAAAGATATTCCTAAATGTCGCACTGGCCTCGATTCTGGCCGCCATTCCCGGAAATGTGTTTGCCACGCAGTTTCTGAACCCCGATAAGAAAGGCTTTAAAGCGGATTCTGTTTATGATGACGATGTCTTCATTATTGGAAATGAGCTCAAATTCGACAGCAAGGTTCGCGGGGATCTATTCGTTGCCTGTAACGAAATGGTGCAGTCGGAGATCGTTGATGGGAACTTCAACAATTTCTGCCAGTCGATTCAAAGCCTCGGTCCCGTCGGGGGCAGTTTCCGGAGTTTCGCGAGGTATGTTTCCTGCAACGCTCCCATAGGCAGAAACCTTATTGCATTCGGGCAGGAAATAACGATCGGGCCGGACGTTGTAATTGGCCGGGATGCTCATCTGTTTGCGGCTAACGTAGATTTCCAGGGTGATGTAAAAGGAGATCTGGATGTTTCCGCAAGTCAGGCAACCTTTTCCGGCTCGGTGGCCGGGTGTTTTTGTTTCGAGGGGCGAGATCTCGTCATCGGCCCCGATGCAGTTATCCAGGGCAATCTGATTTATGAGACTCCGGAAAAGGCGGACATCTCAAGCTCCGCCCGGATAACCGGGGACGTTAAGTGGACCCGGATCGAGCGCAAAGAGAGAGAACAGAGCGGTTGGGTTACGTTCGGGAAAGTATTCGCCTGGTTAATATCCCATCGGGGATATTTCCTTTTCATGACAGTTGTCTCTCTGGGGCTATTCATCGGTTTGGCCATCCCGTTCCCCGCGGGCTTGTCCATGGTGATTTTGTGGATTATGCTGGCGATCTCCGGGAATATTCTGATTCTTCTTTCCAAGCGTATGGCATTGCGCACTGAACAGAATCTAAATGCCAGATTGTTTCCCAGCCTGGGGATTGGATTTGCGATTCTGTTCCTGGCGCCTATTGTGGCCGTAGTTTTGCTGCTGACCATCATCGGCGCCCCCCTCGGGGCAGTGCTGATTCTCTTATTCGGCGCCGGGAGTTTTGCAGGTGGAATATACGCCGCCCTGTTCATCGGTCGAAAGATTTGCGGCCTTCTGGGCATTGGTGATTCTAGACCGGGCTACCTTTGCTTTACTATAGGAATGGTGATATTGGTGGCTCTCTCATTTATACCCATCATTGGATATCTATTATCGATGCTGGTCATAATGCTGGGATTGGGCGGGCTGACGTTAGCTTTATTCTCCGAGAGTGAACTCAAAGGAGAAGAAGCCGCCGGATAATCGAAGCTTTTATCCCGCAGAAAATAATAAAAGCCCCGACTCCACATCGGGGCTTTGAATATTATAATATCAGGCCCGCTAAAATCTTTTACTTGTCGGAAACTCCAATCTGAAATCCGCCGAACAATCGCGGCAACCCCAGATGGTGTTTTCCGCCGCCAGCCTTTTTAATCCGATCTCCTTTGACCCGCAGCGCGGGCAATACAGCCCCGGATAAACCGCCGCCAGCAAGAGTCTTTCGGGGGCGGCATTGAATTTCATCTCTGGATCTTTTTTGGGCTTAAGCTTCACAGCTACCTCCCGTGTCTCTCTGTTTACTCATACTATCCGGGAGGACCGGAGTTTCCATTTCCGTCAATTCTTTTTAACGAAAAACCCTATAACCGCGATTTTAGAGAGATCATTGAGTTTAAAAAAATCCAGCCCCGGCTCTTGGCGCCAGGGCTGGATCGATCCATCCGGCGGGACATCCATATCCGCGCCGTGCGGACCAACGGTATATGGTCACTGGCGGGGCGTCCCCTCCAACGCGAAAGCCGGGTAACTTACTAAACTCTGACATTCGCGCTCAAACGCCCCGGAACCAGGGATAAGGGAAAAAGTGCCACCCGCTGTAATCCCCAATAAGAAGCGGACTATGCGGGGCAGCAAATCTCCAATATTATATAGATGCCGCCGATCATAATTATACTCCAGCGGTTGGCCTGAGATTACCACCCACCCGTTGCCCCATCCGTAGCCAATCAATGTCGGGCGGCTATCGGTATCCGTCAAATACGCAATAGCACCATACGGGATATTATCAAAATGCTCTTGACTGGCGTAATTGCCATGGAGCGTATCGTCAAGGCCGGAGAGAAGTTGATATTCGGAATTTGTCACGACATTGACCTGGTCGAGCGAATAATTCACCATGACCGAACCGGGCAGGGTCAAACCGGCTTCCGTTATGGAGCCGTAATTCCATCCTAAATCGCAGGCACACCAGAGAAGGGTGCCGCCCTCCCGGACGAAATCTTCAAACCGATCTTGATTTAAGGCATAACTATCATAAAACGCCTGCGGCTGGTCGTTGGATATGATCACCAGATCGATACCGGGACGCAACTCGACATCAGCCATCATATCCGAATAATAAATATAGAACTGGTTGTCCTCATGGCCGAGTGTCAGTCCCTGCTCATAAAGCGTAGAATCCAGAGCCCTGCTATCCCATGGCAATTGATCTCTAAAAACCTTAACGGTCGATGCCGTGCCGGAGCCCGATTGCCCGAAGACGAAATCGAGGCTCAACAACCGATCCTCCGATATATCTCCCGAGGCGGAAGATGAGAAAAGAACTCGACCGTCGTTATTTTTTAACCGGACCCTGAAGATTCTGGCGGGGCCGCTTTCCAGATCCAGCCCGATAATCTGGGGATCTCTTCTGGCTGGATCTATCGCATATACAGCCGTAAAAGGAGATTGCATATCGGCAACTGTAACGTTCAGGCTCGCGGAATCGACAGCATCATATAGCGGATCATCCGGAGGAATCAGGTTCAGCGCTACATTATATCCTGGATCCACGGACGGCCGACCGGAACAGGCCGTCATAAGAACGAAGGTAAATATCATCCATTTTGCCTGATAGCTCATAAACCATCCCATAAAGGAAACTTATAAATAGATTCGGGTTAACGCTTGCGGCCAATAACGATTTTATACAGGGTGCAATATATGTTTCATGATGGGCCATTAGTCCGTTGCACAATGGAACATTGCAATATGCTCCTCGTTGTGACTACATTGAGATAGGTGAAATGATATCGATAGCGAGATTTTTGAGCCGTTTAGAGGGCAATCAACAAGATCATCCATATAGACTCAATGGAGGTTTGAAGGATCGCTCTCCGAAATAGTAATATTATGCTCGATAGATTTTCGATTAAGCGAATTCTATTTCAACAACGTCATCCGCGAGTTGGCGTGGAACTCTCCCGCTTCGAGGCGATAGAGATAGACGCCCGATGAGACTACCTGTCTATTATCGTCTGTGCCGTCCCAGGTGATAGATCTTTCACCCGCAGCAAGATTTTTAAATATGAATGTTCTTACGACGCGGCCCAGAACATCGTATATGGTCAGATCGATATCGGATTTCACCGGCAACGAGAATCTAATAGCCGTCCATGAATTGAACGGGTTGGGATATGCTCCCTGCAGGCTGAACCTTTCGGGTATAGCTGACTCTATGCGACCCTCGGCCGTTACCACATTGCCGAAACGATCGGATACCTGAATCTCCGTGAACGAAAAAAAGGATTCGCCCGAGATAATCTCGACCTCAAAAAGCTCCTCGTTGGCCTCGATATAATCGCCGTCCATATCATATAACAGCACCGATAATATGCCGTTATCATCGTTATACATCATCATCATATCGGTGGTTGAGACCGGTTCACCGAGCTGGGTTCCGATATGAGCCAGCCTGACAAGCACTCCTCCCGCAGCCACCGTCGATTGATAACGAAAGGTGACGCGATTCTCGCACTCGCCCGAGTTTCGAAGTGAAATAATCGCCTTTGAATCATCCCCGTAGGCAACCCTGGGCGGAGGGATATCTCCATTTAAGACATTTATAAGATAAACCAGGTCCGCCAGGGTGCATGGAAGGCCGTCGCCGTTCGTATCGGAGGCCAGCATCTGTATCCACGTGAAAGGGAAAAGATCCGGATAGATGAAATGGTTGGCGAAAAGAACCGCGTCGGAAACCTCCCAGGGTATGCCATTTAAGTTGATATCGCCCGTTGTTATATCATCCGGATCCATGATATATATCCAGCCGTCATCTAAAACCGGGTGGATAAGGTAGTATCCGGATGAATCGGCAAGAGTGTTATCGTTGTCATCGCTGCGTATCAGATTAATCGAAGCATAGTGGCCGATATAAGTCTCGTCGGGATCGACCTCGAAATGAAGAAAAGCTATCGGTCCGATGCCGGGAACCAGAGGCTGCCCCCCTCCGGTGAGATTGGCGATCCCGACTATCCGGACAGTGGAAGAATCGCCAAATGTATAGTTAAAATACTCCCAGCCCTGTATTCTTTCACTTCTGGATATGGATTGCAGGGGAGTAATATCTTCTTCGTACTGTAAGAGGATTTCGAAACCACTGACATAGGATGTGATTCCATTATTTGCAAGGGACAACGGCACGGTAACGTCGGATCCGGGCAGGGCCGAGACCTCATATACCTCAAGCATGGATGACGAGACATCTATGGTAATATGGAGCTCTGCAAGGCCGCCATGTCCATCGTCGGCGATAAAAGTAACCGGATATGAGCCCTCGTCTGCCTGCCCCGGGACCCATCTGAATCGATACTCGGAGTATCCGGGGGCAATCTCAACCGGATCGAAGGAAAATCCCTCCCCGCTGAAATCGACTGTGACATTTATATTATCACCATCCCCATCAGTGGCTATCACGTTGAATACGATGGGGAACTCCTGGTTAACTTCAAATTCAGCGCCCTCCGGGGGTTCTGTGAATTCCGGATCGAGGTTTTCTGAAAAATATAAGCGCGGGTAGACGGCGGCCGGGTCGACCTGCGTTACACCGTCCTGAAGCGTCCATATAAGACCGCCGAAATTCGGGTTGGAACCCTCCACGAGCCATGTAGTGTCGCCGATGACACCTGAATTGTCCGTTGTGGTCATCAGGTAATCGGCTACATACCACCATTCGTAGTCAGTCATCAGGAAATTTTGAGGATCGCGGGGATCGGCCAGATAGGCATAACCGAGGATACTCTGACTCGTCATGCCGGGTTCAGGCGAATTCTCATCGGGATCCAGGAATTCCACATTATCCCAGAAGTTCAATGGAAAATACAACTGCCCGCCGCTTCGAGTTCGAATATAGTCGTTGTCCGATGCTAGTGGAATATGGATGAAAGTTACCGAGTCGTCGGTTTTGACCCAGACCGGCAGCGTGATCTGTTCATCTAATCCGACACGAATAACCGAACCGTCCAGGTTACCGATTATCATAGAATCCGGCAGACCCGGATCCTGTCCTGATGTTTCCCCCGCTATCACCAGGACTGCCGCCATCGCTACTGCAAACAATCCTGTCTTATTCACTCCAGGCTTTCTCTTTAATCTATCCAGTAAACCTATTTTTGTTGTGGCTGCACTGGAACCGGCCTTTGACGCAACTTAAGTCTAAGCCCGAGGAGGCCGGGATACTGCCATAAGAACATGCGGCATCAAGGAATTTCAGCCCCAGAGGTTAAAGATTTCATTTTAAATTTTGCAAAAAGACCATTTCGGGAACTATCCTTAATAAAGCTTTATCGTTCCCTCAAAAGCGCGCGAAGCATATTATAACTATAATAATATCATAAAAAACCGGATCAAAGGCAAGCAAATATTAGGCGTTTTTCAATTTTTTTATCCGCTCGTCAAGTTGGCGGACCGTCTCCTCGAAATCGCTATGCGTCTCGCTTTCTTTTAAGGAATCATCTTTCAGACTATCTGAAGAGGCTTTTCCTGACATCGCTGCCAGAATTCCAGCTTTACCCGTATCGCTATTTGCCATCGTATTGAATCGGGAAAGCTCCAGCTTCGACGGCCCGTTCTCATCATCGGAATCGTCGATCCAGCAGATTAAAAGATCGATATCCTCTTCAGCCCCAACATAATCCGAGCTATGCACGGCAAAGGCGACCTTAATCCTCTCCCAACCCTGTTTGGTTTTGCGACGGCAGATAGCGGTATCATCGGATTCGGAGAACTCCTCGAATATCAGGCCAGCCGAATTTGAAATCGAGCCTAATGCAAAAATTAGCCCGGCGGTGTTAAGCGGAGAATAGATCAGGCCGGGCCAGAAGACGGGATCGCCAACAATCGATTTTTTCATCGCCATCCTTTCCGCTCAAGAATTGAATCAGGCAAACAAAACAAGAATCATCAGGCGAGTGATAATAGCTCAGGCCAAAGTTTATGGCAAGATGTTTCTTGACAGATACCTGCGGACTACGGGCCCTTCGCCTGCAAATCAGGATAAACCTAAATCATGGCGCAGGCTCTTGTGCCTATCGAACGAATCTGAGTATATTGACGTTGCCACTGGTGGCCACGTAAAGATAGGGCGGATCGGAGTGAACCTGCCAGATGATATTGCCGCTGTCGAATTGATCGATCAGGCGCAATGTATCAGGCTGGCTGTAATCTAAAGCGTATACGCCACCGGAGAAAGCGCCGATAAACAGGGTGGAATCGCCGACATCGACGGTCGATACTGCCTGCTCGACTCCATATCGCGCCAAAAACCTTGGATTCGACGGGTCGGAGATGGAATAAGCCTTGACGCCTTCGACACCATCCGCGATGAACGCAAACGTGTCCGCTACGGCAATACCCTGGGCGTTTCCGGAAGTGTTATAGGTTGTCAGGATATCCGGCAGATTTGGGTTGGTAAGATCGATGATATAGAAATTAGAAATATCGGTCACGAAGGCCGTATCTCCCCTGGCGGAGACATAAGTGACTTCGCCCCCGGTCAGCGAAACGTTATTTACGGGAATTAAAGTATCCGGAACGGATATATCCGCAATGGCAAGGTTATCCAGATCGGCCACGTAGAGATAGTCGCCCGAGATGGCCACGTCGTAGGCCTGACCCGGCGTATTATAGTTTCCGGCCAGAACCAGAGAATTGACATTTGAGAAATCGACCCTTAATGCTCCAGCGTCTCTGTCGGCGATGTAAACATAGGGATATTGCGCCGTCGCCTTAATTGCCAGGCCGAAGCTGTCGTATCTCGATATATATCCGGGCGAGGCCTTATTGGAGACATCGATGACTTCGAGCCCCGGATCGCCGGTGGCGACAAACATGACGTTCTGATAATTCGTTACGCCTTCGACAACGCCGGTGCTCGGGGTATAGGCCGACAAAAATGAAAACCCGTGGATGACGACCACGTTTACCGTAATGGTGGCGGAGGTATAGCTCGTATCCGCGGCGTGACCGACCGCATGAAGCGTATGCTGCGAACTGCTTGGGTAGACGAAAATATTCCAGTAGTATTGATAGGGAGCCAAAAGATCCGACCAGACCGAGTCGCCGTCGATATAGAAATCCACGCGTGTGAACGAGTATCCCGAACCGGCCGTCGCCACCACCGTGACCGGATCCTCCAGCGTGGCATTATCCGAGGGGCTGGTAATCCTTATTGGAACCGGCTCCTCGGGCGGCTCGGTGCCCTTGTCGCCATCACAGCCGAACAGAAAAGGCAGTATCGGCAATATTATCGCAAGTCTCACTTTCATCTCGCAATCCCTTGCATACTCTATAATTATCGGTAAGTTCGGTCAAAGGTCAAATGTTTTTTAGCTTAATCCGGATATTGATTTTCGATGGACAGCCGGGCCAGCATTCTTATCTTGGGGGAAAAATGACACAGGAGGATGGAATGAAATCTACGGCAGGCAAGGACAGGGCCATTCATTATGCGGTATTCTCAACCCCTCTGGGGAAAATGATTGCCGCCGGATATAAAAATAGACTATGCCGGCTTGAATTCCTCGGCAGGAAAAAGCCGAGCGCAATCCTAAAACCGATTGCAGAACGATTAAAAACCGAAATGTCCGGAGGGAAATCCCCGATCCTCGATGAGACTCGGAAGCAGTTGAAAATGTATTTCGACGGCAGATTGAAGAAATTCAACCTACCTGTCGAGCTTATTGGAACCGATTTTCAGAGGAGCGTCTGGAGGCAGTTGACGAGAATACCTCAGGGGAAGACTGTCAATTATGGCAAAATTGCCGAGCGTATCGGCAAGCCGAAAGGGGCGCGGGCGGCCGGCATGGCTATCGGTTCGAATCCGATATCGATAGTCGTGCCCTGCCATCGAGTGATCGGCAAATCCGGCGATCTGGTCGGCTTCGGCGGCGGTCTGTGGCGCAAGAAGTGGCTACTGAAGCATGAGGGGACTCTATCGTAGGTCGGCGATTTATTGCCGACAGCATGCGGCCAATAATTCGGCCGCCCACATTAATGTCGTTTTTTTTGTAGGTCGGCATCTTGATGCCGACGCTTGGCCGTGGCCAATAAATTGGCCACCTACATCTGAGGGATGAACACAGAACTGGCAATCTTCAAAAGCGAATTCCTATTACTCGGGCAATGTTTTCGTCAATCTTCTTGCCCAGAAATAGCTTACCAAGAATACCGCCCCGAAGAATACGCCCATCAACTTGAGATTGAGCAGATAACGGGCCATATCAGCAATTTTTACTGTGCAGAACGGCCAGACGCCGGTCAAGACTCCCTTGAGCATCAGGGAGTAGACTGCAAAGGTAAACAGCGTCAGCAGAACCAGTATGAGAAAGGTGATGCCGACTGCATAGGAAAAAGCCTGTAATCTTTTCTCGAACATCTTCGCCTCCCGGTCAAAATCCGATATTCAATACCCTTTTATGCGTCAAATATTCGAGCCTTTCAAGTCTATAATTTTCTTGACATTCATTTTGTGCCGCTTACTATATATAATGTAAGGGTTGCGATAATCCGGACAACTGGAGTGGTGTCATGAAGCGTATATTTGTATTTTTGCTTGCGGCCTGTGTAATCCCCTTGGCCTCGACGCCTTCGCAGGAGATAGAGTATCTGGGGTCGATCGATACCCTTGGCTGGTCAAATGCCGTCTTCGTTCAGGGAAATTATGCCTATCTGGCCTGCGATGATATCAGCTTTCATATCATAAACGTCTCCGACCCGGCAAACCCCGAGGCAGTCGGCAGCTTCGATACGCCAACTTACGCGTCCGAGGTTTTCGCAGTCGATTCAGTTGCGTTCGTTCTAGACGAGGGTACCGGACTTTACATACTTGATGTCTCCGATCCCGAAGGAATCGAATTAATGAGTTATTATCAGACAGAGGAGGACGCCACAGGGCTTTTCGTGTCCGAAGGTTACGCGTTTGTCGTGGCCAACGATTCCATCTTGTATAGATCCCTTCAGATAATAGACGTATCTGATCCCTTCAATCCTTTATTTATGAGCAGTGGCCAATTTGCAATGGAAAAGGTCTTTGTGGCAGGAAACTATGCATATGCTCCGTCGGGAGGCTGCGATCTCTATGGTGGATGCGCTGGGGCTTTCACAATCATTGATATACGCGATCCCTCAAATCCGCTACATGTCGGAACATATAGTACAGGATGGAATCCGGCACGGAGTATCTTTGTAGATGGCGACTATGCGTATTTGGCAACAGGAGGCCACTGGCTATTCAATGATTTTGGAGATTTCAGAATAATAGACGTTTCTGATAAAACTAGTCCGGTTCTTGTTGGAGGTTTTAACTTACCGCATGGGGGGCTACAATTTTTCAATGCCTTCAAAGAGGGCGGCTACGCATACACAACCGCGCAAGAGCATGGTTTGGTTGTAATCGACGTCACCGATCCCTCGGAGCCAACCCTGGCAGCAGAATACTTTGCCTCTGGTGCAGGAGCAGACGTTCATGTTCTGGATAGTTACATTTACCTTTCCGGATCTGTGTCTCTAACCATTCTCCGCTTCATACCGACAGAAATAGACGAAGAGGAGTTCGAAATTCCAGCCGAATTCTCCCTCTCCCCCAACTACCCCAACCCGTTCAACGCCTCCACCACCATAGAATACAGCCTGCCGGAAGAGGCAGATGTAATTATCGAAATCTATGACATCCTCGGCCGGAAGGTGGAGACGCTGGTGGGGGGGACGCAAGCGGCCGGTACGCATACGGTTGTATGGGAGGCTAAGGATGTGCCGTCAGGAGTATACTTTTATCGAATAAAAGCGGGAGAATATTCACAAACGCAGAAATGTGTTCTCTTGAGGTAGGGGAGCGATGAAGACATTAACATCGACAGTTTTTGTGTGGCTAATATTTCTTGCTTATCCGCTCTGGGCGCAGGACGTGGAGTATGTTAGCTCTACCTTATTTACCGGAGGGCTTCGCTCTGTTTATACGGACGGCGAGTTTGCATATTGCATCAGCGATAGGGCTTTTCAGGTAATTTCTATCGCCGATTCTTCGTCACCGCAATTGATGGGCGGATACCCTTTCGACGATTTATTGAATGATTTTTCGGTCAACGGTCAGTACGTCTATATAGCCGCCTATATTGCGGGCCTTTATATCATTGACATTTCCGATAACCTGCGTCCGATACATGTGAGCACTTTTGACGACCGGCAGGACGGCAGGAGCGTATCGGTTATGGGTGATTTAGCTTATCTCCTTGCAGAATCCGGTTTATTCATTTTAGATATTTCTGATCCCTTAACTCCCGTTATTGTTGGGTCATGTGCTATCTCAGAATATTCAACAGACATTGTATTAAGCGATGGATATGCCTATGTAGCCGATTGGTATGGCGGCCTAAAAATAATAGACATTTCAGACCCAGGTAACCCGACTATCATAGGTAGCGGTGAAACGCCGTGGGAGGCGATAGCCGTATTTGTCGATGGTTCGTTTGCATATGTTGTTGATTATTTTGAGGATCCTCCCGTCCAGGAAAGCGGACTTCGCGTTTTCGACGTTTCCGATCCGTCGGCCCCTGATCCAATCGGCGATTTCGAAACCTATGGTGACGCACATGATGTTATTATCCGTGAAAACTACGCCTTCGTAGCAAACGGTTATCGTGGGCTCGATATACTCGACGTTTCTGATCCTACTAATCCCACCCTCACAGGCAATTTTGACACTTTAGGAAGTGTCTTCGGTGTTTCAGTTTCAGAAAATTTCGCTTACCTTGCCCACGGTTCAGGATTTTTCACAATAGATATAACAAATCCATCAGATCCGCTTCAAACGGGCAATTACCGCAATTGCCTCAAAGTTTCCGATGTATTCGTATCCGATAATTACGCTTACGTAGCCAGCGGCCTTGGCCTCCATGTGCTAAACATGGAATACCCCCGATATCCGACGATAACGGGAGCTTGCATAAATCCAGCGTGGGGGCTCGAGGGTCGACAGGTTTTCGCCTCCGGTGATTCAGCCTATGTTGCCGCCCATTTTGCCGCCAAGATAATTGATGTGAGCAATCGGTCCAATCCGGTGTTGGCTGGCAGCATCAGCCCCTGCCATGGTGGTGTAAGTCGAGGAATATTCGTTGATGACCGATACCTTTATAAGGCGGACGGCACGGGCGGCCTTCATATAGTGGATTTAGATTACCCAAATGAGTCAAGTTCGATATTTACGCCCGGATGTTCGTGGAACGTTTTTGTTTCAGGGAACTTCGCCTATGTGGCCGACGCTACTTTCGTGACCATAGTGGACGTCTCAGATCCCCATGCCCCGTCTCTCGCCAGCTATGTTACGTCGCCTGGGACGGCCTGGGACGTTTTTGTCGCTGATGGTTATGCATATGTGGCAGATCGTTCATATGGGCTTTCAATATTCGACGTCTCAGACCCATATGTTCCAACATTCACCGGTGGCTGCAATACCTTGGACGATGCTGATGGAGTAAAAGTATCGGGTAATTATGCCTATGTGGCTGCCAATCATGAAGGACTTCAGGTGGTTGACATAGCCGATCCCTATGATCCAACTCTCGTTTCAGGCTTTGATACGCCCAGAAGAGCCGAAGACCTCTTTATATACGGCGATTATATTTATGTTGCCGATTATAATTCTCTCTTGATACTCCGGAGTGTGACAACCGGAATCGACGATGATGCCGAGCCCATTCCCCAAATCTTCTCCCTCTCCCCCAACTATCCCAACCCATTCAACGCTTCAACCACCATAGAATACAGCCTGCCGCAGGAGGCGGAGGTGGCAATTGACATATATGACATCCTCGGCCGCAGGATCGAAACGCTGGTTTCGGGAAAACAGGCCGCGGGTTCGCATTTAATAAAATGGGAGGCTGGAAATACGCCATCGGGAGTGTATTTTTATCGGATTAAAGCGGGGGAATATTCTCAAACGCAGAAATGCGTTCTTTTGAAGTAGGGGAGCCATGAAGACATTAACGTCGATAGTCCTAATAGGATTAATGCCCCTATCTTATTCGCTCCGGGGGCAGGAGGTGGATTATGTTAGCTCTACTTTATGGGCCGATGTCAACGATGTTGAAGTCGTGGGAAATTATGCATATTGCGCATTCATAAATGGCCTGGTGGTAATCGATATCTCTGCACCGGATGCGCCCGTATTCGTCAGTCAGTTATTCCTGGGCAGCAGCCCATCCATCGATGTCGCCGGCGACTTCGCTTACCTGGCCGACCGTGATTCGGGGCTTGCCATTGTGGACGTTTCCGATCCGGCTAATCCGGCCTTAACTGGCATCTGTCATACTCCTGGTTCGACCAGCGATGTATTTGTGGTTGGGAACTACGCTTATCTATGCGGTCCTCATGCCGACCTTTTCATAGTTGACGTATCCGAGCCCTCTCAGCCAACGCTACTGGGGGAGCTGGAGGCGCCGGGATGGGCTCGCAGCCTTTTCGTGGATGAAGGCTACGCTTATATCGTCGGCGAGATGGTCGGTTTATTTGTAGTCGACATCGCCGACCCCACAAATCCCGCGCCGGTATCGAGCTTTGACACGCCGGGAAGATCATTAGACATTTTCGTTCGGGAAAACTATGCATATGTCGCTGACGGCGATTCCGGGCTTCAGATAATAGATATCTCGGATCCTTCATACCCTCTGGTAGTTGGAAATTGCGACACTCCCGACCTGGCAGTCGGGATTTCTGTCCTGGGAAATTACGCTTACGTAGCCGACGGCCTTTCAGGGCTTCATGTTGTCCTTATTGCCAACCCCTCCTATCCCTCAATTTCGGGAAGCCTTGATACGCCTGGATATGCAGCGCGGCTGTTTTCAGCCGACGAATGGGTCTATGTCGCCGATTATTCTTCGCTTCAGATAATAAATGTCTCTTATCCTTCCAATCCCGAATTTGCTGGAAGCTACGTGGCGGCGGATATGATCTGGGGCGTATCCGTATCGGGAAACTACGCTTATGTAAATCAGCGATCCGGGCTGTGGATAGTCGATATCTCCAATATATTTAATCCTGTCCCGTTAGGCAGATATGACACCCCATCTTTTATCGATGATCTTTTCATCTCCGGCAATTATGCATATGTGACCAATAGACGGAATGGCCTGTTTATTATCGACATCTCAGATCCTGCAAATCCATCACTGGAGACCACCTACCACACCGAGGGTTGGGTATCGAGTATTTTCATCTCCGGTGATTATGCATTCGTGGGCGAGGATAGCTTGCTCATCCTGGAAATTTCAGACCCTTCCAGTCCGAATCTCATCGGCAGTTGCGGCTCCGTGGGGTCACTGCAGGATATTTTCGTCTCCGACGGCTACGCTTTCGCGCTGGGCGATTTCGTCGTTCACATAATCGACGTATCAGAACCGTCACAGCCAACCCTCACGAGTTCCTATTACGCTACGCGAGGCCAGGCCGGTTCGATCTGCGTGGCCGGAGATTATGCATACGTGACTTTTTACGAATGGTATGGCGATTACGGTGTTCTTGAGATTCTCGATATATCCAATCCCGACGATCCAGATCTCGCCGGCAGCTATATCACGTCCGATCAGGCCCATGGTGTTTTCATATCGGGCAATTATGCTCACATCGGCGGTTGGTACCGGGGTTTGCAAATAATAGATATCTCCGATCCCGTCGATCCTTTGTTTGCCGGAAGTTACGATACGCCCGGGTATGCCACAAAAGTATGTGTTGATGGAGACTATACATTTGTGGCCGATATTCAATCCCTTATGATTCTTCAATTCAGCCCGACAGGCGCTGAGGAAGAGATCGTTGGCACTCCTCATTCGTTCTCCCTCTCCCCCAACTACCCCAACCCATTCAACGCCGCAACCACCATTGAATACAGCCTGCCGGAAGAGGCAGATGTAATTATCGAAATCTATGACATCCTCGGCCGGAAGGTGGAGACGCTGGTTTCGGGGAAACAGGCGGCGGGTTCGCATACAATCGTGTGGGAGGCTGATAATACGCCATCAGGGGTGTATTTCTACCGCATAATGGCCGGCGAATACTCCCGGGTGCGAAAGTGTTTGCTGCTGAAATAGGATGAACATCGTAGGGGTCGGGCATGCCCGACCCCTACATCACATAACCATCATCAAACTCTAACAGTCAGTTCTCGCTATCCAATCCATAGACCTGCTTCGGCGTCAGGGTTTCAGAATACCGGTCTAAAAGCCCCCGCCTGATCTCGAAGCAGAGATGGCAATGATCGACGAAGCCCGGAGTGATATCGAAATTGAATTTTCGGGCCAGTTCGGCGGGCCCTCCTTTCAGAATCGGGCCTATTATCGGATCGGATTCTGGCTTATAATCCTCCATAATATCTTTTAGCGGCTTTTCCCAGATATTGCCAATAGATATCCCCTGGCAGAGATGGGCGTTGCCGAAGGGATCGAGATGGATTCTTCCCGGTTTTTCGAAATCCTCATGCGGGCACTCGTCGAAAACCGAATACATCCGCCGCGGGAGATTATCCATCATTTTATCGACCGACCGTCCCTTGAAGAGCACATCGCCGCCCACCACCGGCTCGCCGCGCCACTTTTTTTCATCACGAATTACTTTGGGTTCCTCGATGCAGATCGAGCCGCAAGGTATCTTCAGTTTTTTAGCGATCTTAACTGCCCGCTTGGCATGATTGTCCTCCCCATCGGGATAATGAATCGGATCATCCGATACCGAAAGATCATCGATACCGATTTCGGCCATAGGCTTCAACCACAGCTCCGCATCCTCTTCCGAGATAGCCCAGTATCCATTGGTGACCACCCCGGCCGAAAATCCAAGGTCTTTGGCCCGGCGCAACGATTCTACGAGTAGCGGATAATAGAGGAACGGCTCGCCACCCTCGAAATAGGCCGTCTCCATCGAATCCATCTCCTTCATCTGTTGCAGCGCCGATTCAACTTTGCCTATGGTAAAGACGCCGTCGGCATCGGGGGAGCAATAGAGAAAACAATGATCGCATTCGAAATTACACTGGTATGTCAAAAGAAAGTGAACGCCCTTGAGCATGTTTGCCTCCTTCGTTTGCCCATAAATAATAGATGCAGGCATAATATGAAAGGGAATTCTTGTGGAAGGGGCTTGCCGCAATGGAAAAAATATGTCCCGACACGACCCTTATTTTTCTTTACAAAGATGGATAAATTACTATATTGCAAGATGCTGAATTATTAATGATGCCACAATCAAGGGAGAGCATCATGAAACAGATCATATTATATTCAACATTGCTTACCGCAATCATCTGTCTGCCCGCCTCTGCCACGATCATCAACATCCCCGATGATTACCTGACCATTCAGCAGGGGATAGATGCCTCAACCGATGGCGACACGGTTCTGGTGCAGCCAGGAACGTATATGGAGAATATCAATTTTAACGGCCATAATATTGTGCTGGGATCGCTGTTTTTGACCACCGGGGATACGACGTATATAGCGGAGACGGTTATTGATGGAAATGCCGCCGGTTCAGTTGTATCTTTTGAAAGCGATGAGGATAGTTCGGCTATAATAATTGGATTCACTATTCAAGGAGGTAATGCCTCTAGTGGAGGCGGTATATACTGTAACGGATCGAGCCCTACAATAACTAATAACCTCGTCTGCGGAAATACGGGTAGCTGGGGAAGCGGAATTCACTGTCGCTATTCGAGCCCTGAGATCGCATGTAACAGAATTACTGGGAATCACACTGGCTATCCTGCGGACGCAGGATATGGCGGCGGGATTTCATGTACTTATAATTCAAATCCTGTAATAAGGAATAATAGCATAACGGAAAACTCAGCAGGTGGTCATTACTATGGTGATGGCGGCGGCATATCGTGTTATTTCAATTCCAACCCTTCGATAATCAACAACGTGATAGCGGGGAACTTTGCGGGAGGCGGTTTTTACGGCGGCCTTGGTGGGGGCGTCTATCTGGAGGGCCTCAACACATTGATCAGCAATAATGTAATTACCGGAAATATCGTTCTGGGAGGCCTCATACCGGCGGAGGGCGGGGGTGTCTATTCCTGGAGCGAGAATACCATCATCACGAATACAATTATAAGAGCCAATACTCCGTCAGAAGTTGATGGATCCGCATCGATTACATACTCCGACATCCAGGGCGGCTGGGAAGGCGAGGGCAACATCGACGTCGATCCCCTGTTCCGAGATCCTGATAATGGTGATTTCCATTTAATGTCGACCGCCTGCGGCGACCCGTATGATTCCCCTTGCATCGACGCCGGTCACCCGGATATATTAGACAGCCTGCTCGATTGCTCCTGGGGGCTTGGTCAACTCAGAAGCGACATGGGCGCCTATGGCGGCGGGGATTCGGTGACAGTCGGAATCGATTATCCTGATATTAGACTGCCAGACGAATTTTCTCTATCTCAGAATTATCCCAACCCCTTCAATGCCATGACCGTTATCCGATACACGCTGCCCGCACCCTCGGCCGTCGTCATCGACATCTACGACATCCTCGGCCGCAAGGTCGAAACGCTGGTTCAGGGAGAGCAGCCGG
>CBEWDL010000048.1:0-19592 GCA_965555375.1 uncultured bacterium | reverse complement strand
AGAGTGATGGTCTGGACGCATTGGGAACTGCTGCCACAAATATCAGTTGCCGTCCAGGTGCGGGTAATGACGTCGACATCCAGAACATCTGAATATGTGATGGCCGGGGACGGATCGTTGTCATCCGTTGCGGCTGCATATCCTGTGTTCGCCGGATCGGTCGATGCGGAACAGTCGATCGTAATATCTAAAGGACAGGTAATCGCCGGCGGGCTATTGAGATTGACGGTCACCTGAGTAATGGCGGTATCGGCGGCTCCGCAAGCATCGGTGCAGATCAGCATTATCGTATTAATCCCCTCGACAGGAGTGAAGCAGACGGTTTCGCCGTCCAATGTTCCCCCCAAGACCTCGATAGAGAGGAGGTTGCCGTCGGGATCACTGCAGGAAAATCCCGGGAGACAGATTTCGCCAAGATCGCATACAATCATGGCGGTGTCGTCAGGGCTGGTGGCCACAGGAGGATTGTTGAAGGCGCAGGGATCGTGGAGACACGATGATGAAAACTGGACACCATTTCCCTCATAAACAAAAGTAGCACCGAAACGGTCGCCATATTCTTGACCCAATACCGGCCCGCATGGATATGTCTGGCCCGGCGATATGAGACCATCCTTATTGTAAGCTTCACCGATCCCCTCGATGAGCGTAAAGATCGTTATATTGGGATCCCCGGTTGGATCATCGCCCGCCTGCGATTGGTAGGGATCGGTTATTCCGGGGTAGGTATCCTCAAATCCGGGAACATCGCTTAACCGGACCATTGAAGCCCCCAGGAATATCTGATCTGTATCGAAGGGCTGCGAATGGCCGCTGGACCAGACGTTGAAATCAATGGCGCATCCGGTAATCATGATTCTCATGAAGTCGTTGGGATCACCATCTTCCTGCTTCCATTCGCGGGTGCAGACATCCCACCAGATCTCATATAAATTTTCAGCCCACTGGTACCAACCCCAGCGGTCGTTCTGCTTATAGCACAGATCACATTTAGGATCATCCGGATCACTCCATAACTCGAAATTCGTGGCGAAAACGTTAACCCCGGGTTCGGGTGGGCTGTCGAGGAAGGCCAGAACGCTGCCATGGAATTGCTCCAGAGAATTGCCCTCCGAATATATATGGCTGGCGATATTCCAGGAACCATCGGAATCGACCCAGACATATACGCCCCCCGAATCAGGCGGGGGAAGCGGCAAGGTTGGCTCCCCGATAAAATAAGAAGTATCCACCTGATTGTAATTGGGCGGCGGCCCCGGCGGTTCGTTACCGGGAGGGTAATAAAACGTCCCGATAGGCGGATCCGCCATAACGGGAGTCAGGTTGAGAATGGCTATTGAGGCAAATACAATCAATCCAATGAAAGCTGTTTTCTCAGGAGATGTGGATCGTAAAACTCTATAGCAATACGACATCATATCTCTCCTTTGTTTGTATTTTCTGGCAAAATGCTTCTTTCCGTCTTTACTGCTGATCCCCCCGGGATCGATATAATAAATCTGCCGTGGGAGCCGGCATCATTTTTATTGGTTTTCGTCAAAATAAAGATATTAAGATAACAAGTCATCAGAGCAGCGTCTCCTCAACCTCCATAAGATGAGAATAAGTGTCTATCATGACATCTGCAATGCACGGGGGCGACATAATATTTTTCTACACTAAGTTCCATTCCCGGCCAATAGAAAGGCTTCAATCCCTATTTACTTGTCAGCGAAATCCCGCGCCATTAAAAGCCGCGTTACATATAAGTAAAAAGACTTACAAAGAAGATCTTAGGGGCGCCCACCTGGGCCTACCTGATTTCCTGGAAACCCCAAGAAATTAAACCCGCTTCTCTCTATCTATCAACAATATAGATCCTCTTTTAATTGGTGTCAAGAAAAATCTGGCCTTGCCGAAACCTATAAAGATGATAGTCCAGTTCAACTTGAAGATGAAGGATGCCTGGATAGGCGAGGATCTGGTTGACTATTTAGAGCTTGAATGGCATGAGAATCTTACGCCCAGGCAACTTGCTGCTCGCTTTCATGTCTGGCTCAACGATCAGACCTTTATCGAACGTCAGATGCCGGATCTGCGAGAGGCGGCCTATTGCCAACTTTTTATAAATCCCCTACAATGACTCTCTGACGTCAGCCAACGATATACAGTCCAATATGTTAACTCCCAGCCTTAGAAGGGATTTATGCAGATCGATAAGTTCTTTTACGTCCAGCATTGCCGCATCGAATAGAATCACCTTTTGAACTGGAATCCGAGATGATATTAGATCATGCAATAACACTGGACCGACCTCACCGACAGTACTATTTTGAAAGTCTGCAATAGAATTCATAGAGATCATTTTTAATCCGCTGGAATAAGCCAGGCTATCTATTCCGTCCGGCGCGGGATTTTCATAAAGATAAGCGGTTTTCGTTTCTCTGGCTAATTCAATGGCGGATCTGACGAACGCCGAGTCGAAACCATCGGATCTTTTGAAAAATACAGCCCCGGGGTTGGGATGACGCCCGAACAGATTCCTGACAAGCTCCTCATGGTTCATCTCTTTGCGGTTTCGCTTGGTTTTTGGCGATGGCTTGCCGTCCCTTGATTCGAACTCCGGTAAATTCGATATATCTGCCGGCAGCTCGATGATCGAGACTACCCCGGTTTTCTCGAGGGCTTTTTTTATCCGGCTGGAGGGATAAACATCGGGAAAGGCGAAATAGCTGAAGGTGATATCGTGATTAAGTATTTCCATTATTTTTTCATCGCTCAAAGCCCCCAGGTTTTGAAATACAAAAGCGATCTCGCGACCCGACAGTCTTGTGCTGCGTCGCGGTTCTACGATGATTTGAGCTCCGGTAAAGGCGCCCGATCCTATCGTGCAGAGAAGACGCTTTTCTTTCCCCGATTCGACACAATCGCAATTTAGCCCGTTATCCCGGGATAATTCTCGCAGTCTTTCGACGTAAAACTCGAACGGCAGATAGTCCGGCCATGGTTGACGAATCCGCCGAATGATGTGACCGCCTTCAGTTTCGCCGAATTGATTAAGCAGCGAATCTGTATAGGACGAATCACTCAAATAGAAACTTTCTCCAGCCTGGATCGCAATGGAGTCCGCCAGCGTCTGGATTTGGCCGAGATCATCCGACCGAAAAAACCTCTCAACCCTCCGCCATTGAGTATTACCCAGGACCAGAAGCAACAGCAGGACGGCCAGAGTCAGGGCGATGGGCGCTTTCTTACTGGCAGTTAGCCGTCGACGTTCTTTTCTGCTCAGGCGATTGAGATTATTCATATCTACCTGGTAAAGGAGTGATCCTCCCAGACGACGATACGCCAGAAACCATCGTTGGACTTGCGGATCTTATAAAGGGCCAGACCGTTAGCCTCGAATTGCTGGAAATTGTATACTCCTGTTAAGTCCCTGAGGAACAGGTGAAAGGTTACAATCCAGACCTCCCATACCTCACCATCATGCAGAGAAGGATCTTCAGGGTCGAGTCTTCGGGGGATCCAGGTATCGAGCCGGATCTCATTGAAGGCCTCGAAAAGTCGCCGCGTTCGGGCGATATCGCCGGACGTGCCGTCGCGGGGAACTTCGATCTCCTCGATCTCGCCATGCCGGTCCTGGTCGATATAGATAAACATAAAATCGTCATCCAAACAGTTCTCATAAACATCAATATCGCGATTCTCGTATGCATATTTGAAATTCGATAGCACGGCGTAGGCGTTAACCGAGTCGGGGCATTCGCTGCAGTTTTGAGGCAGAATCGGAACCAGCGCACCGGGGCCCGCCTCCGGCGGTGCGAAGGGATTGGAGCATGAAAGAATAATCGCCGCTCCCCCGAGAAGCATTATCTTTATAAATTTCTTATTCACCTTCGATACTCCGCTTTTATATCCCCCCAATCGGTTTCACCTGATACGGCCGGTATATCTTCCCACAGGTAAATCGTCCACCAGTTGAGTTGCTCCTGATAGAGGTGAAAGGTGGCCAGCCCTCCGGCCGTCACGGTATCGGCGCTATCGCCGACAGCAGTTATTAAAACCAGGCTGTAGCTTCGATATAAAACCGCACTGGTATCCCCGATAATATCGATATAATCCTCTGCAGATGTAAGGGTTAAGAACAGATCCAGAGTGTCGGTGGCCGAGAATGTGGAGAATATATTGTTTGCCACGCCGACTTCGACCTGTTTATCCCAATCGGCGAACAGATCGCCGCGGCCATCGTTCACGGCGTCTATAGAGTCCTCCGGCGAGGAAAACAGGAATGAATCTGAGAAACAAAGCTGGTAGTTGGATATGACCATTTCGTTATAAGCGAAAAGAAGATTCTGCAGAGCCACAGCTGGAGATTGGGGAGTCTCCCAGGTGCCCGCGGAACCGTATGGATCCTCCGTGCCCCTGGTGGAAAATGGATTCTTCGCACAAGCCGCCATCAAAATATATAGGCATAATGCAGCGTATTTCATATATCGCCGGTTCAAAACAGATACTCCATTGAAATTCTTATATAATCATTGGTCTCCCTGGGACGATCCATGAATTTTCGCAGTCGATGAGAGAAATCCGCCGTAATACTCCGCCGATCGCTCCAGTTGAATGTCATCTGGAACTGAAATAACATCTTAACCTGCTCGTCCTTCAAATATCGTATCTCCAGGGGATCGGAGACATCTACGCTGGGTTCGACCGTATGGTTGTAGTCGCCGGTTTTCTCCCAGAAGAAATATGGCGATATTCTGATTAAATTTATAGGTTCGTAAAAGATTCTGGTCTCCAGGCCGTTCCGTCTCCTGTCCCAGCTAACCGCCTGCTGCCAGCCATCGTCCCAGATTAGCTGGCCGTAATCTTCGTAACGATAGAGGTACCCTTGCGTCAACGTTAGCCTCTCTGAAATGACCACCTGCACCTCGGTGCGCGATGTGGCCCGTCTGAAGATTCTGTTTTTGGTTGCGATTTTCTTCCGGTCAAAATCGAATGTGATATAATTGGCCTGGATATCGAACGATTGGGTGATAAAGAGCCTGCCGTGAGGAATCCATCTCAATAGCGGAGTTAATATATATGTATCATTTCTGCTGTTATTTGCGGAGCTGGCGCCCGAAATGTAGATCTGGTGGAAGCTATTGGCGCCGCCGGTCAATCCTGCCGAAAAATATTTGCTGAATACATGGCTGTATCTGCCATTTACCATAATTGTCTTCTGATCGCGGTCGTCGCGAGAGGATCCTGTATTTGGGTTGGCGTAGGACGTTACACCGAAGACCATATCGGCCGAGACCGTGTCCCGGGTCGAAAGAATAATTTTCCCATGAAACGATAATTCCCCGGTATCCGCATCCTGATCCAACTCTAACCCCTGAAAATCTTCACTCGTCTTGCTCCAGGTATAGTTTACGGATATTCTGGCGGCATCCATAATATTCCCCATCAACTTTATTTCATATCCGCCGCCGCGCCCGTAATTATCTCTCTGGCTTTGCGGTATATCGCTGAATTGACTTCGACGGTAAAGGTATCTCGATAGATGAGCGTTTCCGTCGACCATCAGGCGAAACTCAGCCGGCAGCGCTATTGAAAGCGCAAAATCAGCCTGCCTCTCCTGTTTGATCTGCCTGGTTATATCCTCGACTTTGCCGCCGGGGCCATAATACCTCGTAGTCGCCTCAAGTCCTCTCAGCGACACCGATAGCGTATCCGAATCGGTGAATCTGGCGGAGGCGCTAAAATCGCCCTTGCTCTCTTGACGGGGTATGTTGGAGAGATTGACCTTATTGTAGGATAAACCGGTGCTTAAATTAATCCCCTTAAATTCGGCGGGGAAGATCCTTCCTTCGATACCGTATCCGAGGCCCTTTTCATCCAGTCGAGCCTCCAACTCCGATCGCCTCTTGTTATCGGCCCGAACCAGCGGCCGAAGCTCGACAAATTTTACAGGCTTCAATGAAAGCCCCATGGCCAACTCCGATGTTTTTACCCGACGTCGGTCGAGACCGTTGACCGTGTATTCTCCGGAGGCGATAAACTTAAGCCTGTTTCTGATAGACACCTCCGAGTCGAAGCCGGCGGAGGCGTTCTCCTGCCAGCGGTTAAAGGAACCCTTAAGCAGGTTCGACTGACCGTCGAAATAAGACCTGATGCTATTGGAGCCTTTGCCAATAGTATAACCAAAAGAGGTCAACCAGTTGTATGTATTGTTATCGCGGTCGAAATCGACCCTGATTCCCGCTCCGGCGATTTGCAGAATACCAGCATTCACAATCGCGACGAGGATAACTATGATAATACGTTTAGACATTGATTCTGACAGCCTTATATAGTTTTGAAAGCTCCAGAAGCGAAAGCTGTTCCGCCCTGGTATCCGCTTTCCGGCCCAGAGAGGCCAGACTTTTTTCGATAGTCTCCCTTGAAATCTTCGTGGCGGCGGCCAGGGAATTTGTAAGTTTCTTTCTCTTCTGAAAAAAACATCCTCTCAAGAACTCTCTGAACTGCTGGTAGTCTATCTCCTTATCGAGTTTCTCATGGGGATCGAGCCGCAAAACGGTTGAGTCAACCTTTGGCCTTGGAGTGAAACAGCCCGGAGGAATATGGAATAGCCGATTGACATCGTAAAAGCATTGCACCATGACGGATAAGGCGCCATAGTCGCGACCCCCGGGGCCTGCTTTCAAGCGTTCGGCGACTTGCTTTTGAACCGTAATCACCGCAGACCTTATTGAACTATGGTGTTCGATCAGCCATTCGGCGACGGCTCCACTTATATTATACGGCAGATTTCCTATCACCTTAAATCCTCCCGGCGCCAGGTTGGTCGGATTTAGCCTGATAATATCGCCCTCTATTAGTTCAAACCGCGGCATGCCGCCGAATCGTTCCTTAAGACTACCAATCAGGTCTCTGTCGATTTCCACTGCTATCAGATCCGCGCCTCTGGCGAGCATTCGTTCCGTGAGTTCCCCCGTCCCGGCCCCTATCTCCAGAACCGTTTCTCCATCTTCAATATGCAAAGCGTCCACCAGCCGGTCTGCTTTTCGCGGATCGGTAAGAAAATGCTGTCCGAATCTTTTTTTTGGCCTATTCATTCGTTTCAATCGGATCAGAAACCATACCCGGAATATTTTCGAACCTTAAATTCTGCGCCCAATCCCGTTGCCAGCTTGCGGCAGGCCTCGAGATCGACTTCGGGTATATCTATAACTGAGGCAACGGTCTGGATACCATATGAGCGGCATCCTTTAATAAACTCGATCATAGCCTTATAGGCGTTTTCGCCGTGATCCGGTTTGCAGATCTCTACATAAGTCTGCGCATCCTGGGCATTAAGACTGATCGAGATCTTATCTATCAGTCCTGCTAATTTCGACGGTAGATCGGTCTTGTTAATAAGGCTGCCATGGCCATTGGTATTGAGCCGTATCCTGTGCCCTTTTGCCTTCAAGACCGTGGCGATCTTCAAAAGCTCTTTTATGCGGATCGTCGGCTCGCCCAGGCCGCAGAATACTGTCTCGTCGAAATCCGACTCGGCATCGATAGCAGATAAGGCCTGCTCGGAGGTTGGCTCCGTTTTCAGCAGAAGATAATGTCCGGCGACATAACCGCTGTCGGAAGCAGTCCTGGGACAGAAATAGCAATTACAGCTGCATCTGTTGGTCAGATTGAGATATAGAGAGCGCCTGATTTTATAGGCGATCCTCGGCGTCTTATCCAGGGGAAGATCGAACAGGCGGCGGGCGTTGTATGATGTTATCCGCTCGATATCACCGAAAGTGTATGGGGAAAGGATCTCAGTCAGTTTCTCTATCACATGTCTAACGTATTCCGGCCGGTTGCGCTTGCCCCTGTGGGCCTGGGGGGTCAGGTAGGGAGAATCGGTTTCCGCGACTATTCTCGAAAGGGGCAAAGACCCTGCAACCCGGAGCCGGGTCGATTTGGGGTAGGTGATGGGACCGGCAAACGATATGAAAAACCCCATATCAATGCCGGATCTGGCTTCATTCTCGTCGCCGGGGAAAGAATGGAAAACGCCCTTTCTTATGCCGGATTTCTCTAATATCCTCAGAGAGTCATCAATTGACTCCCGGATATGAACCACGACCGGCAGATCAAGTCTTAGCGCCAGTTCCAGTTGTTCGTTGAAAACTCGCTTCTGGGCATCCCGCGGTGAGAGATTGCGGTAATAATCCAGCCCGATCTCACCGATGGCGACAACCTTCTTGTGGGTTGCCATTTCCTCCAACTGAGCGATATAATCTTTAGGGCAGTTTTTTGAATCGTGAGGATGGACGCCAACAGAAGCATAAATATGCTCATACTTTTCGGCCAGCTCTATCGATTTTCTTGAGCTATGGAGGTCGGTGCCGATATTGACTATCGCCTTCAGGCCGCTGCCGAAGCCCGACCTAATAACCTCGTCCCGGTCCGGGTCGTATTGCGGGAAATCGAGATGCGCATGGGTGTCTATCATGGGGATAATATAAGAGTTGATGGAGGCGAATCAAAGAGCCGAACAGACAAAAGCTGCCAGGCCGGGTTCATGACAGCGCGCGAACTTATGGCATCCTTAAATATAACCTATCGAAAATAATATAAGACAGGTAAATTCAGCATTTGATATTGATAATAACATATCCTCCAAAAGGTTCACCGAAATCGTCCGACCTATATTACGATGGCTGATGATCTTAAGATGGAAGATCTTGCCCCCATTAGCCTCGAAATCATGAGGCTCGATAAGGTGCCGGGGTTTGATCTATACATTATGGGCGCCAAAGGCCCGGTGCTTTATCGCGAGCGAAATGTCAGGTTTACCCGCCGTAACCTGAGCTCCCTGCTTGAGAATAATGTCCAGTTTCTGTATTTCAAGAGGGACGACGAGGACAATTATTATCAGTATATAGAGGACAACCTCGGCAGGATAGTCGAGGATGTCGAAGTACCGCAAACTAAGAAAGCCTCCGTCGCTTATGATGCCTCGGCTCATCTGGCTCACCAGATGATGGTCGAGCCGGAATCCGGCCAGTTAGTTAAGCGGGCGGCTAAGGTTATGGATTCTATTGTAACCTTCGCGTCCAAAGATAAGATGGCCTATAAGGATATTATCCAGATACTGCCCCGTGATTACTATGTTCATACCCACTGCGCCAACGTCGCTACTTACAGCCTGGCGCTGGGGCGACTTATGGGTTTGACGGTTTCCTCGGGACTCTGGGAGTTGACACTGGGAGCTCTCCTGCATGATATAGGCAAATCAAAGGTACCGCCGGAAATTCTCAATAAGAAGGCGCGTCTGACAGAGGAGGAATTCGAGATCGTCAAAAAGCATGTGGAATGGGGGGTGGAAATAGCAAGCAAAGCGCCTGCAGTACCAAAAGAATCCTATCCGGCGATATCGCAGCATCATGAAAGGCTCCGCGGCAAAGGCTACCCTGCCGGGATTACGGATCTTCACCTATTCGGGAGGATAGTCGCCGTAGCCGACACCTTTGATGCTATCACAACCAACAGGCCTTATGAAAGACGCCGGTCGTCGTTCGAAGCGCTCTCGGTCATTCAGGCAATGAAAGGCGAATACGATCAAGGGGTGGTCATAGCTCTAATAGAGGTAATGGCGGCCAGGGAGTGCAAGCTTAAGATATCCGTTTAAGGCAGACCGGCGATCTACCGATAATCGAAACGAAATAATAGACTCAGGCCTTCGGGGGATTCATTTTGATCAGCGAATCTAATAAAGGGATGCCCTTTCTTGGCGGGGTGATTCACCAGTTTCGCAACTGGATGGGAGGGATAATCGGGCATAGCGATCTCGCCCTCTCGTCTCACGATGCGGATCAGATGAAAGAAAGCTTAGCGATGGCCATTGAGATATCGGAGAAATCGAGTCATCTTCTCGGCGTGCTGTCTGAATACAATAACGAAACGCCGGGGCAATTGAGATCGGGCGATCTGGCTGAGATTGGCCGGCAGGTGCGGCTGTTGACGGATAATTGGCTTAAAGAATATGGAATCGATCTCGCCGCGGATTTCGAATCGGCTCCCGTGAGCAATACCGATCTTACCCTGGTGCGAATTAAGATGATCGATATTATTGGCGGGCTGATCGATACCACTCCCGAAGCTAGGTTGGTTTATCTTAGAAGCGGGATCGATAATGGCCGATCCTTTATCGGTCTCAGCGCTAAAATGAACGCCAAAGATCCCGAAGAAAGACTTCCTTGCGTTGCGGAAAGTTACTCCGGTATTAAGTGTGAATATCATCTGGACGGTTCAGGAGAATTCAGTTTTGAGATATTTTCCCCGGATAGAATTCAATGAAGAGAATTAGAACTCAGATTGACCGGCTGTTCCCGGCTAAAACCGTATCCCTGTGTATGGGTGCAATCATCATTCCTTTTCTCTTGATTTCAGGGGCGCTGTTAGTTCATTATCTCGGTGTTTCAAAGGCGGGAAAATCCTCTTTTATACAGAAATGGAGCAAGATTGCTTCGGTTATCGCATCTGAGACCTCCGATGCCATCGATGATAGCCTGTTCATCGATAATGATTTCGCATCATATCTATACCGCCTTCCCGCATTTTCCGATGATATTTTCTCTATTTTGCTGCTCGACAGCTATGGTCGCCTGATATTCACCGTCGGCGATATAGGGAACGAAGACAGCCTGTTAACATACTCCGTGTTGCGCTCCCTCTCGGGAATCGAAAACGTGGGGTTGCCCGAAGAAACCGGCCTTGACTATTATACATTTTCCTCACCGGTGATCAAAGGAGGCAGAGTCGTTGCGGCATTGGTGATTACGGTGGATCAGGGAGTAATTTCCGATGGCTTTGGTTCATTATTAGCCAGAGCCCTTACGGTGGCTTTGATCCCGATGATTCTGTGGGGCCTTTTGGTATTCTATACCGCTTATCGAATCATGCGACGTACCGCTGCCAGGGAAAGATTTCAAGCGGCGGAGATGAAACTTGCAGCGATGGGACTCAAGTCGACCGATCTTCAAAATCTGGGCGAGAATTCCTTAAGAGAAATAATCCCGGCTCTGGGCCTGAAAGATGGTTCCATATATCTGAAAAACAGCGCCACAGGAGCGATAGAGCTTTTGGCCTGTTATGCTGTATCGGGATCAGGAAATAAATCAAACGACGAGGCATTCGTACCGGGCGATCCTCGGCTTCAGGCGATAGCTGAAGGACAACCCAGGATATATAGCCGAACGAATTCCGGCCGAACTCTTTTGATCGAGAATATCGATAAGACGATAGAAAATGCCAGAATCGCGATACCACTTGCGGGAGGGTCTGAATCTTTCGGCATATTCGATTTAGGTATTCCCCCTCGGACGAAGTTTGACCAACAGAAGCTGAAGATCTGCCGGCGTATGGCCGAGAGCATCGCTGTTTATATGCACCGGACGCTGAAACTTGCTGACGCTTTAAGACAGGTATCCGAGTCAAAACTGATCCTGGAGGCTGTTGATATCGTAGATTCATCCGAGAATCTGCCCAATGCCCTTGCTGAACTGTCCGGGAAGATTATTGGACTGGAGAACGTTTCATTTTGCCGAATCTTTATGGTCGATGAGGGCGGAAGAAATTTGGTTCTGGCGGCTGAAACCAGCGCCGGCGAGGGAGTGCCGATCAGAACCGCAGGCAAAGTATACAATATCGACGATTTACCCATTCACAAGATCGCCATATTATCAGGCCAGTCCCAGATATTGAAAGCGGAGGAAATAGAGAGGCTATTTCTGGAAAAGAAGGACTTCTACAGGCCGGGAATGGAAAGGGGCGTGGCCATGATAACGCCGCTTATCTATGGTGACCGGCAGCTTGGATGTCTATTGGTCGGAATCGACGGCAAGCCGGATTTCCCTCTGGAAATGAAAAATCTTCTTGAGGATCTCGTCGGTCATGTTTCGTCGTCAATTCATAGATCTCAGCTCTGTTCCAGATTGAAGGGATCTTTCGATAGACTCCAGGCCGCTCAGAGCCGTTCGGTTCAGCTTGAACGTCTCCGGGCTATAATGGGCATGTCCGAAGATATTTCAGGTAGTCTTGAAAATCTTTTAGGTTCCATAAGACATGAGGTCGATAGTCTGAGACGCATGCCGGTCGATGAAAAAATGGCGGCGATTCTGAAATCCATCGATGCAACGATCGATGATTATGATAAGATGGTAGAGAGGTTTAAGAGCTTTTCGAGCATAGGCCAGAGCCAAAAATTCCAGCAGGTAGAATTGGCCCGGGTAATTCAGCAGGCCGAGAAACAGCTAAGAGAAGATCGATTGATCGACCATAAGAAATCCGGAGACATCAGGCTGGAAGTTAGAATGACCGGTTCAGGACAGGTATTCGGCGATCCGGAGGATTTGTGCGCTATGATTAAGGGCATAGTGCGGAACTGCATGGAGGCCATGCCACATGGCGGTGTGATCACTGTCGAATCGAAAGTTGAACATAAGCAGGCGGTGATTGATATAAGCGACCAGGGCGGCGGCATGACCCCGGAAGTTAAAAGCAGAATATTCGAGCCGTTCTTTTCAACCAGGGAGGGTATCGGTAGGGGCCTGGGGATGTCGATGGTGTATGGAATAATCACGGCGCACAATGGCAACATTGGCATCGAAAGCGAAATTGGCAGAGGAAGCAAGATAACGGTGAAAATACCGCTGGTTGATCCGGAGCAGACCGCTCTGTATGAAGTGAAAAAGGGAACCACCAGGAGCTTTCCCCTCTCTCCATCCTGATGTTCTGTCTTAGATGGAAATTCATATAGCCTGTTTGCGAGACTTCAAGGTTGGATAATATATCTTCTCAATGGCTCTTCGTTGATCTTGACCAACAACGGAGGTAATATCTGACACTACTCTCCTGAATATGACTTTCTTTGGATTCCAGATGTTGTTTCCTGCGAGATTAAACAGAGGATTTCAATGATATCCGGAATAAATCGAACGTTACAAAATTGAACACCTCCGAAGTCGCCATCCATTCCTATCTGTAATGAAGCTCTGATAATGCCCGATACAAGCTATTGATCACACTAATGATCACACTAACTCAAGGAGGAATGAATGGCTCGCAAAGCACGTTGCGCCGGTTGGACCAAGACCAAGAAGCGCTGCAAAAACAAAGCTTGGGGCAAGTCCAAATATTGCTGGACTCATCGTCATACCCGTTAAGCTTATTACCAAGCCAATAGTCGGGGCCCTTCGGGGGCCCCTTTTTTATTCGATCAATATACCGGATCCTGTCAATGAAGCTCCTGCCAGAAAGAACATCAGATACGATCGTTTAGGATCATACCGAAAAGGTCGTTGAAATCATCCCGATCTTTCAATACCATCATGCGAATAATCATTGATTTGCATTAAGGTTTTTGTATAATGCGGCGAAAAGAGGTGGAATTAAACACGAACCTGAGAAGTTTTAAGAGGAGTTGTTGATGAAATCGATAATACTTGCGACAATTATGATTCTCGCGGCGATACCGTCCAGCGCACAGAATCTAATAACGCAGGGTGAAAAGCATTTCAGAAATATGCGTCAATTGACATTCGGTGGTGAAAACGCCGAGGCATATTTCTCCGGCGATGATAAGCAGATCATCTTACAATCTACCAGAGATGAATATGATTGCGATCAGATATACACTATGGATGTCGATGGAAGCGGTTTAAAGATGGTTTCCAATGGTCTGGGAAGGACGACCTGCGCTTTTTTCAATCCCCGGGATGGGAATATTATCTACGCCTCTACCTATCTGGCCGATACCCTGTGTCCCCCGCCGCCATCCATGGCGGAGGGATACGTCTGGGGGATCTTTCCGGAGTATGACATTTTCGCCGCCGCGCCCGACGGTTCCAACCTTGAGATACTCACATCGAGCCCGGGTTATGATGCCGAGGCTGTTTATTCTTATGACGGCAGCATGATCGCCTTCACCTCTACCAGGGACGGCGACCTTGAGATATATATCATGAACAGCAACGGCAGCGATATCAGGCGGGTCACCAATTATCCCGGCTACGACGGGGGTGCGTTTTTCTCTCCCGATGGGAAAAAGCTGGTCTTCAGGGCGCAGATGTTTGAGTCTGACGAAGAGCTTGATGAATATAAGGAATTGCTGTCGAGGAACCTGGTAAAGCCCTCTAAGATGGAGATCTTCACCATCAATATCGATGGTACAGGTAGAAAACAGATCACTCACAATGGAGCCGCAAATTTCGCACCTTATTTTCACCCCTCCGGCGAGAAAATCATCTTCTCCTCCGATCTGGATAATCCCCGTGAGCACAACTTCGAGCTTTATCTAATAGATACCGATGGCGGTAACCTGGAACGGGTCACCTTCAGCGAGGAGTTCGATGGATTCCCGATGTTCTCCTACGATGGCTCTAAACTGGTCTTCGCCTCCAATCGGAATAACTCCCGGCCGCGCGAGACCAACATTTTTATAGTGGATTGGGTGGAATAGATTCGATCTATGGTATGGCTTCGCGCAACATCGAAGTAAAAGACGGTTATTTCGCCTCTACCACCTCTATCTTTATCTTCCCCAGGACGCGGTGCATGATGCTGGTCTGCTCTATTATATCTCCCCGGGCTAATGCGATATGCGTGGGATTGATCAGATCCTCGCCCCAGGATGGGTCCATCATGACCCAGTCGCCGACAAAGACCTCGGTCCAGGCATGGTAGCCGAAACCGTCTCCCTGCGGCGAGTAGACTAAACCTGCAACCGGCCGTGCCGGTATCCCGGCAGCCCGCATCAGGGCCACAGATAGGGCCGTATGCTCGCCGCAATCGCCCTGCCTGGAATGAAGAGTCTGCAGAGCATTGGATATATCAGCGGTGAATTTCTTTTCTATATTTTCAAAAACCCAGGCGTTGATCTTTTTAGCCGCTTCATAGGAATCCTTTTCATTGCCGACTATATCGCGGGCCTGTTTAATAATTTCCTCATCACCGGATTGAATGTAGGGGCCGGCTTCCAGAAAGGGCCTCAGCCGGCTTGATTCGATAGGTAGGCTTAAAGCGCTCCTGGGACCGTTCTGCCTTTTGATTTCCACGGCCAGCGCGCCGGCACTGTCAACGGATACGGTCTGATTCCCGGTCTGAATCATGTCGGCTATATCTATGCCGGTGATGATCAGTCTGAGGGATTTGAGTTTTCCGGGATCGTCTATGCTCTTTTCCGGCCTGATTAAATTATCCGAAAGTATATCGAATGTAACATCAAGCTTCTTAGCCTGAAGCTCGTTTTCGAGTTTCATGAGTACACCCGCCCCGGCGGTCCACTCAAACTCGTTTCCTGAACGGTCGATTACCGTCCTGCCGGTCAGGTTCATCTCAGGGATGATCCAGTTTACGGTGTAAACATCGGTGAGAACGCCGTTGAATATATATTGATCCAGCGATTCGATCTTCATTTTCTGATGCACCAGGCCGGTTAGAGGGGGAGTGGCCTCGAAATACGTGACTGCAAAGCTATCGCCGACTGCGGCCTTTCCCGAAGAAATATATTGCTTCAGATTTGCGAGGCTGTCGAGGTAATCTAACGGATAGGCGAATATCTTCTTGAGTGACTGGCCGCCTATTTTGCTTTCCACGATGAATTCATCGGCCTCTTTCTTGCCCTCCACGATGATATCTCCGGTGGAACCTTTAATGATGAGCTTGCTGGCATAAAGCTCGCCGCCGGGCGATTCAAAAAGCCTGATATCGGTGGTTATCATGGTGTCTACCCTGCCGGCGGCGCTGATTATCATGGTCATTGCCGCCCGCATCCGCCAGCCGTCAACCGGGGCCGGCACTCGCTCCAGGGCCATCTCGGCATATCCGATTTTGGCCCCCTGCAGGTAGACCCCATACCAATCGGTCTTCAAATACTGATCGAATCGATGAGGATCGGATTCAGCCCGGGCGGAAACCGACGATAAGACGAAAAGAACTATAGAAACGATTGCCAGCAATTTGTGCTTCGGAAACATTCTTCCCCCTCTGTTTATTTTGTAGCGATTAAGTCCTGCCAATAATTTCGACGCTAAATACCGAAAAGCTTTATGGCCATTCCGGAAATGGCGATTATCCCGCCGGCCATAGCATGAATATACTTCTCCATGAATCGAGTATTTATGGTCGCCAGACCCTTAATGCCGATCAATACGATTGCGCACATGGTGGTTATAGTGGTAAATCCAAAAACCGTCGTGACCAGGGCAACGCCATGCCAGTTATGTGCAATTGCCGGGAACATGAGAATCGGGATCAATGGCTCGCACGGGCCTAAAACGAAGATTATAAATAGAGTCCAGAACGTCACGGAGCGGGCGTTCGATACATCGAGATGTCTTCCATTATGCAGGTGGAGGTGGCCGTGCCCTTTGCGCCCCCTCCAGATGCCCCAGATGCCGTAAGCCACCCCGAAGATTATCAACGAGTAGCTGGCGATATCGCCCCTGATACCCTCAATCGCTTCCAGACTCCCGAGCGCCGTGCCGAGCCCGATACCGATCGCGCCTATCACAACTGATGACAGCACATGCCCCAGGCCGCAGACAAATGTTATAAAGAGCGTGCGGGCCGTCGTCCAGTTTCTTGCTTTGCTGATTACTATAAACGGCAGGTAATGATCGGGGCCGATCAACGTGTGTATAAACCCGATGGAAATGGCGCTTCCAAGTAAGATGATCAACGTGGCTTCAGTCATTTATTCTCCTCATGGGGGTCAGGCCTGTCCGCCCCCTGCATATAAAATTATCGGGATTTTCGTGGTCAAATTGCCACTGCAGAGGATTGTTTAGAATGTATTGTCTTATCATATTTAATTCTTCGTCGTTTCTGATTATCCTGTCAAAATAATTTCTTTGCCAAATCTTGCCTTTTATTAGCTTTCTTTTGTGAATATCCCTTGTAACTCTTGATTTGAATGATCCAACGATATTGCCAAGGGCAGGGATTTGACTTCTATCAGGTTTATTATGGTTTGCTATCCATAGGATTCCATGAATGTGATTGGGCATTATAATAAATTTATCCAGGCTGACGGTGTGATAATGCCTGGGAATTTTGCCCCAAGTTTCCATTATAATGTTTTTGATATTCTCCTTGTCAAAAACCAACCTGTTCGAATGGCTACAGATTGTAACAAAGTATGCCCGGGGAGAGGAATAATCGAAGCCTTTTAGCCGTAATCCTTTTCTTCTTTTAATCCTACGCATCTGTTGAATTCCGTAGGGGTCAAGCATGCTTGACCCCTACAAAGGTCTGGTTAGAATCAGCCGGACAGTTGTTTCAATTTTTCGGTTAGCTTGGGCAATATTGCAAAAAGATCGCCCACGATTCCATAAGTGGCGACCTTGAATATCGGAGCCTCCTCGTCGCGGTTGATGGCAACGATTGTCTTCGACGACTGCATGCCGACCAGGTGCTGAATGGCGCCCGATATGCCGCAGGCAACATATAGCTTCGGGGTGACCGTCTTGCCGGTTTGTCCGACCTGATGAGCATACGGTATCCAGCCGGCGTCAACGGTGGCCCTCGACGCTCCCACGGCAGCCCCTAACGCTTCTGCCAGGTCGCGGATCAATTTGAAGTTGGCCGGATCTCTCAGCCCACGACCGCCGGAAACGATGATGTCGGCATCGGTTAAGCTGATCTCCTGGCCCGCTTCTGAAAATTTCTCTAAAACCTTTGTTCTGGCCCCGAACTTAGAGGCATCGAATATCAGTTCGGTTTTTTCGCCCGTGCGGCCATCATCCGGCGCGGGATCCTCAAAGGCCTTAGGTCTCACGGTGGCCATCTGCGGTCCCGGACCCGCTGCCGAAACCTTTATGACCGCCTTCCCGCCGTATGCTGGACGGGTTGCCAGGATGTGATCGCCATCCCACTCGATTTCGGTTATGTCCGTGGCCAGGCCCGATGATATCGTCGCCGCCAGTCGCCCGAATAATGATTTCCCCATAAACGTCGCCCCAGCAAGAATCACTGCTGCATCCTCACTCTGGGCAACATCCACCAGGATTTTGCAATAGGACTCGTCAATGAAATCGGCCAGCTCCGGCGCTTCACAAACAACGACTTTATCCGCTCCAATTTTTATTAAATCATCAGCGAGAGACGATACGGAGTCGCCTATCAGCACCGATGTTACTTTCCAGGATTTCTCATCAGCCAGCTTTCTGGCCATCCCCACGACCTGCCTCGATACAGGCGTTATTTTGCCTTCCTTTAACTCCGCGAATGTCAATATCCCGGCACCACCAGCCATCTATGACTCCTTTCTCAACGCTTCCTTTATCTCAAAATAGACATCTTCATAGCTTCTATTTGTCTTTTTCATCGCCGCAATCATATCATCGAATTCGGGGAAGATAATATCGCGGCCATCCAATGTTGCTATTTTTACCCCTATCTCTCCAGCCGGTATCGGGACGGTTACCTCCCTGCGATCCAGCTTGATTCTCGATCTCGTTTCCACCCGGATTCCCAAGGTCATCCCCAGGGCGAAGATGATTTTCGCTAATTCATTCATTTTATCCGGTTGGCACAATACCGTCAGCAGATGTCCCGATCTGTTTTTCTTCATCGATACCGGCGTGATGAAAACATCGAGAGCGCCCGCAGAAATCAATTCGTTCAGCAGGGCGCCCGACATTTCCGGGGTTGCCCGGTCGAGATTGGTCTCTAAAACCTTGATCGTATCATAATCGAATTCGAATTCGGTATCGGTTATCATCACCCGAAGTAAGTTTGGCAGGCCCAGCAGATCACGGCTTCCGGCGCCGTAACCCGTATCTTTAAATCTGATGATTCCGGGATCTGTAAATTCGGCGAGAGTCGTCAGTATGGCCGCGCCGGTTGGCGTTGTCATCTCTGCTTCCATAGCGGTTATCCTGACCGGGATATCTTTGACCAGCTCGGCCGTGGCAGGTGCCGGAACCGGCATAAGCCCGTGATCGGTTTCAACCGTACCGGTGCCGAGCGGAAGCAGCGACGAATAGATCTTTTCGATTCCTAAAAACTTCAAGGCGGCCACGGCGCCGCAAATATCGATTATGGCATCAACCGCCCCCACCTCATGGAAATGCACTTTTTCTATCGGCTGACCGTGGACTTTAGCCTCGGCCTTCGCCAGCCGGTTGAAGATGGCGATTGACTTCAGTTTGACATCATCGTCCAGTTTCGAGTCCGTGATTATCTTGGCAATATCATCGGGACTGCGAGGTGGCTGGTCCTCAGTGACTTCAACGTTGAATTTGGTGGCGGAGATATGATTCTTGGTGACCTTCTCGAACGACAGTTTATAACCGGAAAGGCCGAGTTTTTCGATCTCAGCTTTGAGATCATCGAACGGCAATCCGGCGTCAATTAGCGCGCCGATTATCATATCCCCGGCGGCGCCGGAGAAGCAGTCGAAGTAGGCAAGTTTCATTATATTGACCTCAAGCTCATTGAAAGACCCTTAAGTTTTAGAAAGTCGGAAGAATTGTCTAGACAGAAATTCGTAATTCCACTGAATTGAGAAATAAATGGAATTCCTTGATCCTCTACAATAGCGGGCAACAATAAATGAACAAACATGCCTAATATTC
>CBEWDL010000047.1:0-19596 GCA_965555375.1 uncultured bacterium | reverse complement strand
GCCTGACACCGACAGCGGCAGCCAGATGGAATGTTCTCACAGACTGACTAATAAGCTTATCCATCAGACACTCATCCATAATAGTGCCGGTGATGAACTCGAAGTCAGGATTATCTCTGAGATGGGCGATGTTCTCGAGCCGGCCCGTGGATAGATTGTCGACCGCAGCAACGGCAAAACCCCTTTTCAAGAGTTCTTCAGCGAGAAACGAGCCCACAAACCCGGCCCCACCTGTTATTAGCATCTTCTCTTTCAACTCCGGCTCCCATTTATAAATTGCACTGCGTCATATAGACTATCGGCAATATGATCGGGTTTGACGGGGACTGCTGCCGGCTCTTTTCCGGCATATCCCGTTTTTACGAGAACGGTCTTTACTCCGGCAGCCTGCCCGGCCAGTATATCGGATGATTTATCGCCGATCATCCAGCTTTCTTTTAGTTCAACCGATAATTCATCTGCGGTTTTTAATAGCATGCCTGGTTTGGGCTTACGGCACATACAGTTGTCCAGAGGTCCGTGTGGACAGAAATACCACCCATCTATCGTAACGCTTTCACTTTTTAGTTTTCCCGATAAAGCATGGTTGAATTTTTCAACGTCATCCTGCGTAAAATTCTTTCGAGCGACACCGGATTGATTTGACACAACCACTTTCAAAAACCGTCGATCGACCGCCTTTAGAGCATCGACCGCCCCAGGATAAAATTCCATCGCCTCAATATCAATTTGAAAATTCTTCTCTACAATAATCACACCGTCCCTGTCCAAGAATAAAGCCGGCCTCTTTTTAGTGAGTTCCATTTAGAATACAACCTCAATACTCCAAATCCAGGACCTCTGACATGCTGGCAAATTCGAAATCCGAAAACAGTTTATGAAGTTTCTTACGGGTCGAACCCAGTCGATGATAATGGGTCAGATAGATTCTCTTGGGCATATCTATCTTCGGCTGATCGGGGTCTATTTCCCAGGGATGAATATAGAATACAGCCGGTTTGCCCATTCTATTCATCTGCATAAAGCCCCATTTCGTTATCGCATATGGCCATATGCGGAAATAGGCTCCCCCTCCTACGGGTAAATTTAATCCGCATAGTCTTCCCGTGGCAACGGGAACCTCGATGATCTGCCGTTCTGATTCTGCAGAAATCAAATGACGAAACCGATCCGATTTCACCATACCGTAACGATAATTGAAAACCGGGTAAATGCTGGAATCGTATTTATAGCCATTCTGTATCAAGATATCGAAAGCCCACCACGATTCATTGGTAATCGAGAATATCGGCGCCCTGAAGCCTATTGGCTGCTTGCCCGTAACCGCCATGATCGCTTCATTGGTTCTGACAATCTCCCGGCCAAATTCCTCCGGTGAGAGTTTAAATATCTGGTTATGGCCATACCCGTGGGAACCGATTTCATGCCCGGCCTGATGAATCATTTTAATCAGGTGAGGATACTTCTCAGCCAGATATCCGAGGACGAAAAAAGTTGCTTTGGTATTATACTTATCAAGGATATTCAGAAACTCCCCGCAATATCTTTCTATGCGGGATTCGAATTTATGCCAGGTATCAACCTTGTAGATTTCCATACCCTGATACCAATCCTCGAAATCTATTGTGAATGCATTCAACATTTGACCGGTAAAACCCAAATTAAAAAGCCAGTATCACCAATATTCATTATTATTATACGCAATTATTTCCAGGACTATACCTGCGATTTACCGCATTACCTCCGCATAGAGATCACTCATTGCCTGAAGATTCGATTCCCAGCGATAGTTATCTTCAACGTATGCTCTTCCAGCCCGGCCCATTTTCTCCCTTAAGTCAGGATCTTTTATTAGTTTTTCGAGAGCGTCGGCTAATTCCTTGACATTTTTGCGTTCCACCAGCAATCCCGTCTTATTATGCATAACGACTTCCGGTACGCCGCCGACTCTTGTTGCAACTACCGGCAGTCCGGTAGCCGACGCCTCCAGAGCGGCTACCCCAAAGCTTTCCCCATCTGATACCGAAGGCATGGCGAATATATCTATACCACGCAGGAAATCCGGTAGCTTGTCGTGATCAATGAAGCCAGGAAATCTTACTCTTTTATCCAGTTGAAGATCCCTGACCAGTTGTTTGTATTTGCTTTCGAATTCCCCTCTGCCGGCAATCAGCAGCTCTATATTGCTACGGGAACTTGACAATATATGAAAGGCCCTTATCAAAATATCAACACCGTATTTGGGCAGTAAGGATTTAGCGATCCCTATTCTTATCTTCGATATTGAATCTCGCTGACAGTAATCGAACTGCGCCGGGTCTATCCCGAAGGGAATCACCCGTATCCCCTCTATATTACTATTGAGTCTTTTAACCGACCGTTTTAAGAATTCGCTTGTTGCCGTAATATAATGAGTTTTTTTTAAAGACCGCTTCACCATCGCCTTGAAAAGCAAATTCGAATATGGAAACACAATTACGTCGTTGCCCCAAACCGAAAGAATCTTTCTCGGATGTTCAACGAAGCTGGCCAAAAAGCCATAACTGGATGCGTAGTGGGCATGTAAGATGTCCGGGTTCAACTCTCGCACCAGCGACTTGAGCTTGCCTATTTTGCTTATATACGACCACTTGCCGCCGGCATTAAGCGATATCCCGCCCACATCGTCATCTTTATCTTTGACCAGGGTTATCAAGTCAACCTTATGGCCCATCTCTCTCAAACCGTGAACCCAGCGTCTGGTATGAAGGGATCTCTCGTCGGAAAACATGCAGACATGAACAGGCGCTTTTGCTTTTAACATATCGGCCATAAAGCTACAGTGATTCAAAACAAAGATTTTAATACCTCGGCCATACTTTTCGATGCCGGTCTCATGAGATTTGCCAAATCGACAAGCGGTTGACCAAATGGCGGAATTCCTCTCGATAAATCGAAATCATAGCCGACAACTTTTACATAGCCAGATTCCTCAAGCTCCCTCCATTCCGTTTCGGGACGGGCGACGTATACATGCTTGTCGAAATAGACCGCCTCCCTTTGAACGCCCCCTGAATCGGTAACCACGAATTCGGAAGATCTCAGAAGCGAAAGGAGGTCGGTGTACCCAACAGGATCGGTGAGAAGGAAATTGTTAGAAATCACAGATTGAAGGTTATATCGATCGATCATCTTTCTGGTTCTGGGGTGAACCGGCAGAATGATAGGAAACGGCGATGTAGCCAACGAATGCAATATGCTTCTTAGATGCCGGGCATCGTCCACCGCCTCGGCTCGATGCAGTGTCGCCATAACATATCTTGGGGGCAATTCAAATGTCAGGGACGGTTTTTCGGGGATACTGTTTTCAAACATCCTCAGGCAATCATAGATAATATCACCGGTGTCATAAACATTCTCAGATTTGCCCTCACGCCTGAGGTTATCCACGGCTGTGGGAGTTGGACATAACATGCAATCCGAGATGGAATCGGTCACGACCCGATTGATCTGTTCGGAGAGGGTATTATCTCTGGACCTGACTCCGGCCTCCACGTGGACGACAGGAATGGTCAGTTTCGCCGCCGCCAGGGCTCCGGCAAGGGTCGAATTGGTATCGCCGACCACAATTGCCAACTCCGGCTTCTCGAAACGCAGCACCGAATCCAATCCCTCCAGCATTCGCCCGGTCTGCCCGCCGTGTGAACTGCCTGGTGTATCCAGATGGTAGTCGGGGTCCGGCAATCTAAGTTCCTCGAAAAAGGTATCCGACATCTCAAAATCGTAATGCTGGCCGGTATGAATCAGGACCATCTGGAAAAAACGCCCCAGCTCCAGAATCAGAGGGGCGGTTTTTATGAATTGAGGCCTGGCTCCTACGACCAACGCCGCCTTCTTCATTATTTTTTATAATACTCCTTTAAACTCTCTACTACAAAGTCCTGTTCATCATCGGTGAGTTCGGGGAATATGGGCAGTGATATCACTTTATCCGATAAGCTCTCTGAGACAGGCAAATCTCCCCTCTGGTAACCCAGTTCTTTATAGCAATCCTGCAAATGCAGCGGCAAGGGATAGTAGGTATCGATCCCGATTTCTCTCGATTTCAAGAAATCCTTAAGGCCGTCGCGGTCTTTGGTTATTAAGGTATACTGATGGTAAATATGATAATTGTGCTCGTGGACGAATGGCGTTGTGATCTGCTGGATATCCTCAAGCAGTCTGTCATATCTGGCTGCTCTTCCCCTTCTAGCCTCATGCCAGTCCGGCAGGTATTTCAATTTAACCATCAGCACGGCCGCCTGAATAGTATCCAGTCGGCTGTTGTAACCCACCATAGAATGATAATATTTCGGCTTGGCACCGTGAATACGAAGTTTCCTTATTAGATCGGCCAGATCGTCGTCATCGGTGACGAGGAACCCGGCATCACCATAAGCCCCCAGATTTTTGCTCGGAAAGAAAGAGAAGCAGGCCGTTCTGCCAAAAGTACCCGCTTTCTTGCCCCTGTAAGTTGCACCTATCGCCTGGGCAGCATCTTCGACGATAGCAAGGTTATGTTTTTCGGCGATGGCCGAGATTTCATCCATTTCGGCGATCTGCCCATAGAGATGAACCGGTATTATAGCTTTAGTTTTTTTTGTGATCGCACGGGCGAGGCTATCGGGATCGATATTGAAGGTTCGGGGATCGATATCGACAAATACGGGCCTGGCGCCAAGGCGACTGATCACACCCGCGGTAGCGAAAAATGTAAATGTCGATGTAATGACTTCGTCTCCCGAACCGACGCCAAGAGCCCTGAGGGATAAGAGCAGGGCATCGGTCCCCGAGGCCACGCCGACACCGTTTTTAGCAGCGCAATATTCTGCAAGCCTGGTTTCGAATTCCTTCAACTCAGGCCCCATAATAAACATGCCGTGATCCAGGACCTTCTGAATAGCCTCATCCATCTCGTCCCTGATGGACGCGTATTGTCTTGTTAAATCCAACAATGGAACTCTCATGCACCAATCCTTCACCAATTTTGGTTTTCCAGTAACTGCTCGCGCGGCACTTGCCTGAACTTTCTGGCCGGCGTACCGGCCACTATTTGCCGCGGTTCGGCATCCTTTGTCAGCACCGCTCCGGCTGCAATAAGGGCATCTTCTCCGATTACCTTGCCGGGTAAAATCACTGCGCCGACGCCGATACGTCCCCCTTTCTTAACGGTGACACCCTTGAAATGTTTGAACCTTTCTTCCGTGCGGCCGATGAAATTGTCGTTTGACGTAGCCACGCAGGGCGCCACAAAAACTCTGTCCTCGATCTCCGAATAGGCGGTAATATAGACGTTGGTTTCAAGCTTACAATATTTTCCGATCTTACAATAATTCTCTATCGCGACTCCACGTCCGACAATAGTATAATCGCCGATCTCGACGTTCTCCCTGACCGTGGAGAGGTCGGCTATAAGAATCTTTTTTCCCAGACTGGCTCCGCGGTAAATCACCACGGATGTCCCGATAATACAGTCATCGGCAATCGATAAAACAGGAAGCTGTTGATCTTTAGTAACAGCTGAGTTTGCCGCTCTCATGGGGAATTTTCCCAGAACCGTATTATCATCGATACGAACATTGGAACCGATCCTGGTGCCCTCGTGAATGACCACGCCGCATCCAATTCGGCAGCCGTTACCGATGACCACGTCCTCACCGATAAAACTATTATATCCTATGGTTACATCTTTACCGACTCCAGCTGTGTCGTGTTGAAAGAAATTCATACGACCTCATTAATTAATTGTGATCGGTTTTATCTCGATTGGCGCGCCTCCTTGCTCCATGGATTTCTGCGCGGCCGTGAGAATATTCAGCACCTTGAGTCCATCTATACCGTCAGACCTGGGCCGGCTGCGGTTCTTGATGCACTCGATAAAATGAGAGCATTCAGCCTGGAGGGGCTCGGTGGAATCAACTCTGGGTATAAGAATGTCACCTGTTCTTAAACTCAAATATTCTCCGTAAGTGGCATAATCGAGCTTGGTATCGACTCCCTTATCATACAGCCAGATCTTCTCGGAGCTCCGGGTATCATCGAACACCGCCATCATCTTGGAACCGACCACCGTTAGCTTTCTCTCCTTATGGGGATCCAACCAGCTAACATGCACGTGCGCCATCGTCCCATCTGCAAAATGAAGCGTCATAAACGAAACATCCTCGATCCTGTCTTGAATATAAGAAGCCCCGGTAGCAGTAACCGTGACAGGAAACATATCCAGAAGAAACATTATGAGCGAGACATCATGCGGCGCAAAACTCCACAGAGAATTCTCAATATCCCTGACTTTTCCGAGATTAATCCTGGTGGAATAAAGATAATATATCTTACCCAGCTTGTCGCTTTCAATATATTCCTTGAGTTTCAAGGAGGCCGGGTGATATTCCATTATATGCCCGACCATCAGAATCCTCTTCTTTTGCTCGGCCAGGGTCACCAATCTGCGGCCATTCTCGTTATCCAGCACCAATGGTTTTTCTACGAAAACGTCTTTTCCGGCTTCGATCGCTCTGGAGGCCAGCTCAAAATGGGTAGCGGGAGGAGTGGCTATGACGATGGCATCCAGAGAGGGCTCGCCAATAACTTCTACCGGATCCCTCGTCCAGTTAATGCCGGGGAAGGAGTTACTGATCGTTGAGAGCCGTCCGGAATCCGAATCGCATCCTATCTTAACTGATACGCCCGGCAGGTTATAGAATGTTCTTATCAGATTTCTTCCCCAGGCCCCCAATCCTATTTGCCCGATGTTAACCGGCATCGTTTTTCTTCCCTCTTCGAAATATGGATCTGATCCAGTACAAATCCTCATTTAGCATTCTGGAAAATCCCTGGATTCTCTGATAGGCAAGTGAGTTTCTCTCTTTTTCCCTTTGGGCGAATTCCAGAATAATAACAAAAAATAGAGTTAAACCGAAACTCATCACTCCGGCCATGGCAGCGAACATTGTTCGCATGGGGCGGCTTTTCTTCTCCGGGACCCTGGCTACATCCAGCACCTGAACGGTCGGCGTATCCCTCATCTCCTGGATCCTGGCCTGTTCGTACTGCTGTTTGAGCAGCTCGAAAATCGTTTCCTGGATTTTCAAATCGCGCATCAACCTTGCATAAGCCAGCCCGAGTTCGGGCGCCTCGCTCATCGGCACATTCAAGATTGAAGAATCGGGAAAGGCCGTATCGCCCACCTCCATCCTTTCAAGTTGCTTTCTAATCTGCTGGATCTTGAACTGTTGATTTTTATATCGAGTGTTATCCGGGGACAGAGATTTCTTCATGACACCGAACTCTATCTCCGCCATAACAAGCTGCCCTCGTAGATCGGCTATGGCATTGATGGCGGCCTTTACCTGCTCGTCCAGAGCGATGGCGCTGTGCTCCTTTTGAAAGGCCTCCAGCGTTTCCTCCGCCAATGTCAAATCTACAATCGATTCGTTAAGCCTCCCTTCGATGAACTCCCTCATGGCTCTGGCTTTGGAAACGAGATTCTCCTGGTTAACGCGATTGAGTTCTTCTACGAGACTATTGGCCACGGCCGCCGCTCGCTCCGGATCGGTGTCTTCATAGGATAAGTTAATTATCCCCTCCGCTTGCACAATAACCGATGTGTGAGCATGAAGCTTAGCCAGAGCTTCGGTATCAAGCTCAGCCTTGTATATCTCCTTTAGACCGTGTTTTTCGATAACGGCCATGGAGACGGTGCGGCTTTTCAAAATGGCGGCGTAAAGGTCGGAGGGGCTGGCCAATCCGGGCAATGCAAGACCGCTGCCGCTCAAAAGCGAGCCGAGTCCCGATGGCAGCATACCCGCTGCAAACCCCAGGCTACCAGAATCTTTTTCCGGCGGCATAACCGAGGTGGTAGCCATAAACCAGTTGGGGAAAAACAGCCGCATCACAAGAAGTGTCAGGACCGCTGCCACAAGCGTATTGACTATCAAGAGCCGCCGCCATCGGAAAAGAACCGATGCCAATTGCAGGATGAAATTGCTATCGTCGCTTATGGAACTTTTCTCATCGTTCATTTTGTAGCCTGCTGAATTACAAGATAAACGGTCGCCAGGTTGCCAACGAATGCGAGGGTTTCCTTAATAAAAGTCCAGTAATCGCGTTTCTTTTTTTCGGGTATCCAGATGGTATCGCCGGGTTCGAGCGGCAGATTTTTTTTGGCCTTTTTCCATTCCAGCGTAATACCCTTGATGATCGAGACCTTGCCTTTGACGGCGCGATCGGAGAACCCTCCGGCTCTCTCTATATAATAATTGTAGTCCGCTCCAGGTTTAAACGGCATGAGACCCGGATTGGAGACCTCGCCGATTACGCTTACGACTCTGCTCTTTCGAGGTACGCTTATGATATCGCCATGCCGCAGAATAAAATCCTTGGTCGAATCGCCGTGGACAAACTGCGAGACGAAATCAACTGCCACTCTACCCCTCCTGCTTCTCGATCTTATTTTGAAATAGTCATATTCGCTTTCCGACATATCCGCGACCAGCATCTTCTTTAGCCGCTCAAATTCCGGGTCGACAACTTCCTCGGCGGAACCCCTGATCATCTCAGCTTCCTCCAGAGAACCCATCAGGGTAAAGCCCCTGGCTTTTTCAATTATCTCGGATAGCATCGTGGAATCTTTCTTTATGGCATAATAACCCGGATACTTGAACTCCCCGATGAGCCGGACCTGATACTTTTCATGATATTCCTGGATCGCTTTGACATAAACGCGATCATCGGCGTTCAAGGGAATGTTCCAATCGGTTGATTTGAGATCTATCGCTATGCTGTAGGTCTGCCTATTATCGGGCTTAAATCTCACAATCTCTATATTTCGAGAATCAGCATTTAATTTCAGTCCGTGCGCCAGTTCAATAAAATCCGCCAGCGAGTCATGCCTGGAATATTCGAAATACCCAGGGTTTTTGACGGCTCCAAATATGCCGCAGAGGTTGATTGAACTCTCCTGCACGGGAACGAAAATTCTATCGCCATCACGCAAGCGCGGATCGAATTTGGTCTGGCCCGTTATTTCAAATCTGAGAATATCGGCTATAAGACTATCCCCGTTTTTCCGATATACCTGCACATTCCTCTTTGATGACATTTTTCTATCAGATGTCATGCTCCGGATATCGGGCGGAAAATTTATTTCGGGGGTTTCGTCCCCCAGGAAGCCTCCGGCCATACCAATAATCTCCGAGACCCTGGTAACGGCAGTTGCGGGATAAGCCCCCGGCAGGTTAACGGCGCCACCGACATAGACCTTGAAGGTCCTCAGGTCAACCAGGGAGACGACGGTCTCGACGTTGCGATAGCGCCGCAATATGCTTGCGGATATTTTCTTTTCGGCCTTTTCGAGCGTGATGCCGGAGACCTCGATCGGCCCGATTTCAGGAACAAGAAGAACGCCCTCCGGGGAGACGGGAAGACGATACTGGCCCTGGAAATTACCCCACGTGAATATCGAAAGAATATCACCAGGGCCGAGAATATAGGTTTTCGGATCGACCTTCTCCTCCAAAAGCACTTTTCCTGCTTTCGGGGCGGGCAGCCTGGTCAGTATGCTCTCATCGCTTTTTCTCTCCGCCAAATCTGCTTCAATGCCCTGGCTTACAGCCATGGGAGGTACGGCGATCATAGCCATAATTAAAAAAAGATTTGCCCTGATCATAGATGGTATAGATTCTCTCGTAATGAATTTAAATATCTTTGAAAATTCCATGGATAAGGAGCACCCTTTGCTTTTTTACGTCCCTCTTCATCTTCCCGATTCTCAAAAAAACTAACACAAACTTTTATCAGTATTGGCCTGGCGCTCCTCCTTACAATTGGTTCTACAATATAAAGTTGAGGCCAAGAAGGTCAAGCGAAATATTTCCTATTGCCAGAATTTGCCTTCGTTCTATTTCTGCCAGCTTTTAATATATTTGACATATTGCCTGGCCAATTCTTTTGCAGTCTCAGAATTGTCCGATTCCGCCTGCACGAAAAACTGGGCATGCTTTCTATCCGGTCTAACCAGAACCCAGCCGCCGTTTTCGGAGAATCTTGCGCCGTCCACAAGGATGCGGTCAAACCCCTCGGAATGGCGCATCAGGGACCGCATTACCTGGCCCTTTTTGCCCCAGGAGCAGGCCACGCTCTTTTCCACCATGACGAGTTTATCCCAGGGTCCGGTGATACTGCCGATCTTTCGTCCAGCTCCTATCAACAGTTCGAATATCTTGACGGTGGCGAACATGGCGTCCACTCCCAGCTGGAAGCCGGGGAAAAGGAATCCGCCCTTGGTTCCCCCGACGAAGACTGATTTGCCCGAGATGCCAGCCTCCATCATGGCCTGGTGATCGCTGGGTATCCATTCTATTTTCGCTCCACAATCCCTGGCGATCATCTCTATTCCAGACGAAGCTGCGACAGGAACAGCTATTTTCCCGGGGCTGGCCGCCTCACAATACAATTGAGTCACCTTTAGAAGCAATTTCTGAGGGCCTATGACTTCGCCTTTCTCGCTAACTACGATAATTTTCTCGGCGCCAGAATTGAGAAGTATCCCGATATCGGCGCCGAGCGATTTGACAATGGTGCCGAGCTGTTTGGTGGCCTCTCTCTGCCGCGAGGTAAAATAGTATGCCTGACGGGGATCGACAAAGGAATTCAAGGATACCGAATCGATTCCGAGGGAGCCTAAAATGCCGGGCAAAATCTCCGATGCGCCACCATAGCCATAGTCTATCACTGCCTTAAACTTAGAGTTTGAGAATATCGACTTATCAATATGGGATACAAAGGATTCACGGTAGGTTTCATACACTCTTTGAGGGAAATCGAGGCTCCCGGTGCCGCTCACGGGAGCGCGGCGAAAATCTTCCCGGACAAAGAGTCTCTCGATGCTTTTTGTCTTAGCTGTTGGCAGATCCCGCCCGTTATGATCGAAAAAGATAATATCCATTTCATCGTTGCCATCAGGATTAAGCCTGACATGAATCCCGCCGGCCATCCGCCCGCTCTTAAGCTCCTGCCTTAAGACCGGAATGGGAATGGTTCTGAGATCGGCCACGTTTACGCCTGACGACAGCAGCCCGGAAATAACGGCGCGGTTTATCATCCGGGATATGTCTGATGCTCCTCTGCAAACTGCAACGGTCTGCCCGGCTCCGACCGTGGCGCCATAGGCGGCTCCGAGTTTGGCCGCAAACTCAGGGGTGATCTCGGCATTGCCGATCCCCGTGACCTTAGCATCCGAGAAGAGTTCGCGGCTCCATCTTTCGCCCCATATCAGGCTCGAGGTAAGCGTGGCTCCGGCTTCCACTTCCTTATTGGGCCAGATCTTGACCTTTCGTTTAATCCAGGCGCCATCGCCGATTCTGGAATTGTCGGATATTATACATTCCTCTTCAACGGTCGCCTCTTCGCCAACGAAACTACTCTTGCAGAGGATCGCCTCAGAGACCTCGGCTTTCGGCCCGATTGAAACGCTTTCCCAGGCGATAACGCGGCTCAGATTCACATCTCGCCCGATAATAGAACCGTCTCCGATAACACTATTAAATATTCGTGCCCGAGGCCCGATCTTGACATTATCTCCGACTACCACGGTTCCGGAAAGCAAAGAACCGTGGGAGATCATTGTGTTTTCGCCTATGAAGATGTTTGCATCGGTATCGTCAGTTTTATTACCGGGAATCTGGACGTTTACTTTACCATCTAGAATATCCTGATGGCCGACATAGTATTCCTCGATATTGCCGATATCACGCCAGTATCCCGGCGCAATATAACCGTATAGTTTCAGCTTCTTTTCGAGCATTTCAGGAAACAGGTTCTGCGAAAAATCATACTCTATCGCCGGAGGAATCAGATCCAGAACCTGAGGCTCCAGAATATAGATGCCGGTGTTCACCGTATCGGAAAAGACCTGACCCCAGCCCGGTTTTTCGAGAAATCTGGTGATTTTTCCCGATTTGCTCGTTACGACGATACCATAGGCCAACGGATTTTCGACCCGGGTTAATACAATGGTAGCCGCTGCCTTCCTTCGGGCATGAAAATCTATCGCCTCGGAGAGATCAAAATCAGTGAGGACATCACCGGAGATAACGATGAATCGAGAGTCCAGATTTTTCTGTGCGTTCTTAACCGATCCGGCGGTACCGAAATCGGCCTTGGCCGTGATATATTTGATATCGACGCCCCAACGTTTGCCGTTATCGAAATAGGATTTTATCTGTTCCGATTGAAAATATAATATGGCGGTTATGTCTTTGATCTTATGTTTCTTGAGTAATCGTACAATGTGCTCCATCACCGGACGAGCTGCCATGGGGACCATCGGTTTAGGAATATTTGCGGTCAGAGGTCTCAGCCTGGTGCCGAAGCCGCCGGCCATTATAACCGCTTTCATCCGCCCTCCTCCACATCAGGAATCTTATAGCAAATTAGAGCTTGCGGCAACATATATTCTACCTTTTGATCATCCGCCTGTATCGGATGGGAACGGCGTTGGAGATGCCTTCGGGGGTCCATTCCATTTCATCACCGTTGAATTCGAACCCTAACGTTCTATACAGATCGATTGCGGCGGTATTTCCCACCGACGGCGTGACCAGGGGGATGGAATCAGGCCAGCGCATAGAGGCTCTGTCAAGGATCACGGTCCAGGCCTCGCGGCCCAGACCCTTTTTCCAGAACTGCGGCGATAATTTTAAATCGTGTCCACAAAAACCATCATCGTCAGGAGATGATAATTTGGCTTCTCCCATGAAAGTGCCCGATTTGTCCTCGAGCGCAATGTAGATATTTTTCTCATCCTGAGCTATTCTTCGCCAGTGGTCATCGTATTTGGCCTGGCTCCAGCTGAGGCCATCAGGGTAGCCGACATGCGTCATCACCCGGCCCGATTCCCACAGCGATTGCAATTGCCGGTGATGTCTCGATGATTGACGGCAGAAGTCTATCCTATCGCTGGCCGTGAATATATTTCTGCTGATTATCTTCGCAAGAATTTCGATGACATCATAAAAGTCGCTGAAATCAAAATGATGCCGCCCGTTTTCTTTGAGATATTCTCCGAGGTGCGATTTCGCCAAAACCAGATCGGCCGCCTCGGAGGCGTGTTGATCGGAGTGACCATCGCCTATGAATACAGCCGAGGTAATCGGCCCGGTCAACTTCGAAATATGGTATCCCTTGCAACTGGAGCACCGGCCACAACCGAGCCCGAAATGGGGAAATTGTGGTTGGAGAATACCATTTGCGAAACTCGATTTGTTGGTTATTCTTTTGAGATGCTGCAGATTGTGGGATTTTAGAATTCTATCGATATAGAAATCGAAGCCCTCGGATAGAATTACGGCGTCGATATTCTCATTCTGAAGTTCTTGAAGGAAGTCCTTAAATCCGGGAGTAATTCTCTGATTGCTGAGGAATTCAACAACCTCGTCAGGATCCGGGGGCGACTGATTCCAGATTTCGCATTCTTTCGCAAGGCATTCGCGCGAGTTTATCTTCCCCTGATGATACAATTTAACGGTAGGTTCGGTCGCCCCACCGGTGAATTTCTTAAACATCTCGTAACCGACGTCATTGGAGGTTATGGTGCCATCGAAATCCAGAAAAACGATATAGTCGTTATTCATCTTGCCACCAGGAATGCCACGATATAAATGGCAACGATAATGATCGATATGTAAAACAGCTTGCGCCTACCGGATCTGGCCGAAATTATACCGGTGGTAATTACCCCCGCAAGCGGAGCGATAGCCATCAAGGCGATGCCGACAATTGCTATCGTCTTTGAGATTGAAAGTTTTGCCAGATGCGTGATAACGGTGATCGATAGCAAAGATACAGCGGCATATTCGAAAATCTTTAACGACCGTGCGGTCATTTTATTAATTTCGTCGATCTTATTTACCAATTAGAAGCCCCTTATGATCATTTTATACGCGGTGAAGAGCAAAACCGCCACAAAGAGCAATCGCAAGGCGAAAGCGTCGATTCTGTATGAAAACGATGCGCCCAGGCGGCTGCCAAAGAATATGCCCATGATGATGGCTGCAGCCTTATAGAGATCGACATCTCCCCTGACCAGGTAGATGATTGCGGCGGTGGCGGCGGTTATCCCTATCATGTAGCTCGAGGTTGCGGTGGCGATCTTCAGCGGGACGCCCATGATAAGATTAAGAAGCGGCACTTTCATGACGCCGCCGCCGACACCGAGCAAAGCCGAGATATTGCCCGCTCCAAACGACAGCCCCAGGCCGATTCCTTTGTTTCTGGGATAAATACTACTCTCACCTTCGGAGAGCATTTTTCGCGGACGAATCATATTGAACGCCGCATAGAAAAGGACGATGCCGAACAGGATATAAAGCGACCGGATTGGGACTACAACGGCTAATAAGCCTCCGCTCAGCGCGCCCAGGGCGGTCAGAGTCTCAAGGGTCAGACCCAGTTCGAGATCGGCTCTTCCGGATTTCAGAAAATCGATGGCGGCGGCTGTGGAGACGGCCACCACGCCCATCAACGATGTCCCGACCGCCTCCGTCATCGGCAGGCCGAATATCAAAGTCAGCGCCGGAACGAGAATTATCCCTCCGCCAAGACCCAGAAGCGAACCGACAATTCCGGCGCAAAAGCCGGTCGCAATCAAGTAAACCAATTGCATCGGGGGTTAATTTAGGATGAGGGCGGCTAAAAGGCAAGGATCAGCGCTGGGCGAGGATGGAGTTGTATTTTTGCGAATCGGAGAGAATATCGACAGCCTCGGAAATCTGGGGCTGATTAGAAATCCAGATATCGTAGATATTCTTCTCGCCGAAGGCCTGAAGCAGGATCGATTCTTCCAGATTCTCGGCGATCTCGAGATGGTTTGAATCGAAAAGCCACTGCTCTTTAGATAGAAGTTTCTGATCGAGGATTTCCATAGCTTCCTGAGTTTCGTCATCCAGAGAGCTGAAGCTGTTCTTGAAATCGTTAAAGGCAATTCGATCTTTTTCCTCGAACTGAAAGTTTGATTTTTCCACGAACTCTTTGAAATCGAACATAATGCTCTCATCGATATTTAGTTCCGGATCTATCTCGTGATCCTTGATATAGGCGGTGGCGAAATCGAAGAAACATGATTCGCGCTTTAAGGCCTCGACGAAATCCGATTCGATCTTCTCATCGAGATAAACGTCGGGGATGATGCCTCCGCCGCCGAAGACGGGGCGGCCCGACTCTGTCACGAACATCCGGTCGGTTGGCCGTTCGACCTTTTCTCTGGCCAGCTCGAAAGTGGACCAGTCCGGTTTCTGCAGGCATCTACCCGCTGGCAGGTAATACTTCGAGGCCGTAATTTTCAGTGCCGACTGTTCGGAGAGCTTAAGGATTTGCTGAACCAGGCCTTTCCCGTAGGTCTCGGTCCCGACAACCACGCCGCGGTCGTGATCCTGAACGGCGCCGGCAACGATCTCGGCGGCGCTGGCGGTCTGGCTATCCACCAGAATCACCAATCCGCCTTTGAAAAATATAGGCGGGTTTTGCGAGACGTATAAACCTTTCAATGATTCCTGGCGACCGCGCGCTTCGACGATTATCGAATTGACAGGCAAAAAAGCGCCGGACACGTCGATGGCCTCTCCCAGCAGGCCGCCCGGGTTATCCCTTAGATCGAATATGAACGATTCCATCCCCTGTTTTTTCAAATCGGCGATGACCGCCTTTAGCTCTTTGTAGCAGCCCTCGGAGAAACGCAAAAGCCGGGCATAGCCCACGTTCTCGGATAGCATGGCATAATATGGAATGGCCTCCACCTCGACCTCGTCGCGTTCGGTAACCATATCGTACTGGCCGTCCCCGGGGCGATGGATGCGGAGAACGACCCGGCTGCCGACCGGGCCGCGCATCAGCGATCTGATCTCCGCTATGCTTAATCCGGCGGTCTCGACCGAATCGATGCCGATAATCCTATCCCCCGGTTTTATCCCGACTCGATAACCGGGTGTGCCTTCCTGGATGGAGGTTACAGTAAGGGTGTCATGATGGAACTCCAGGTATACGCCGATGCCCTCGAATCTGCCATCGGTCTCCTGCTTCAGATGCAGATAATCATCGCCCTCCAAGTATTTCGTATATTTATCCAGCTTCGAGAGCATGCCGTCGATGCCGGCCCGGATCATCTTGGTCTCATCGAGTTCCATGACGTAGTTCTGGCTGACTAAAAGGGCAATTCTGTCGAAAAGGCGGATGTTGCTGTAGAGGTTATCCGACGAGGACCAGGTGAAGCCGACGGCGAAGGCGGCCAGCAGTACCAGGGTCGTGCCCCAGCCGTATTTGCTCAGGATCTTGAATATTTTGGATGCTATTCTCATACCTGTTCCGCAGCGGTCATAAGAATCAATGCGCCGTCACACCTTCCCGATCCCGCGGTAAGCGGGACTGTCAGGAAAGGGTTCCTGACAGCGCAAGAGACACGCTTCATTACCGCTTTGAGAAAGCCGGTTACTATAGTAAATCCGCAGGCGCAGAGAACCTATTCTGCGCCATACTCTTATCTTATCGTCTTAAATGAATATGCGGCTTACGGGTGAAACGGATTGCAGCTATATTTGTTGCAGTCTGCAATGGGTGGGTTGCCCAGAATGGGACATGGGGGGGCTGAGGCATGGCGCTTGAAATGCGGCACAGATTAATTGATGAACTGCCAAGCAGGAATGCCCGCATCATTGACTAGTCTACGATAGATTAATGTTGACAAGATAGTACTTGGAAAATCCTATTCCCTTGAAGGTATCTTGGAGAGTATCCACGCTAGAGATAGCAGAATGGACATTTGTCTTTTCAGCCACTTTGAGCTTTTTATTAAAATCTGAAGAAAATAATATCTTATTTTCATCTGCGATCTTATTTAGCCTAGCACATCTATCGACAGATAGGCCAATTGGATCAAACTTTGTTCCAGAAATTGAACCATTCATTACTTCCCCAAAATCCAATGAAATCTTTACCCTTATTCTATCCTTTCCCGTATAGGTCTGGGATCTTGAGAAACTCAGAATCATATCCACACACCAATAGAGAATCTGCTCTGCGGATTCCGAGAAATCAAAAGTAGCCATAATCTCGTCGCCAATAGTCTTTATAACGGTGCCTCCGTTATTTTCTATATGACTGGCAGCACTACTAAGGAATATTAGTTGCCTGATCATCCAAAAATGGTTTGAGATTCCCTGGTTTATAATCCATTGCTTATACTCAGTAGAACCGCAGAGATCTGCGAATAGTATATAGTTATATCGGGAGTCTCCTGCAAATTCATCATAAAGCTCTGTGAGCTTATTTATCTTCGTTTGTCGAGACATCTCTATTCTTTGGTCATTTTATCTAATACATAATCAACACCTGTTATTGTTAGTTTCCATTTCCCTGCAGGCTTATTGAGATATCCCTTTGCCTTTAAGGAATTAAGTATATCAGTCAAATTTATTTTGTCGTATTTAGGAAATTGTATCTCTTGAAATGCCATTTTCACGTCATTTGTCTTAACGGCCTCTTCTTTTCTTAGTTTTTCCAAGTAATATACCAAGAACAGCGCAATCGTAGGCCGAGAAAAGTTGCGTGGTTTCACGTACTTTTGATAATACTCATTGATGGTAAGGCTCATGTCGGTTGGTTCTAACGCTATGGTCTCTCTTTTCTCCTCTCCGAAATCAGCCAGCCTTCTTAGGGAAGCCGGATCGTCAAAGATGTTACCCATTAATGCTTTTTCCTTAGATTCTACCCAATTCTTGTCGTGACTTTCGATTTCAAAGGTAATTCGGCCCATCGTTACCTTAATTTTATATATTTCTCCCATTTTCCTCTCCTTATTAGTTCCAATTAGCTGCGACCTTTAATTGCTCTAATCCGTTTCTTCATGCGTCAGGATGGAAATGAAATGCCGTCCTGACCGTGGCTATTTTTCGCTATTTTCTCTCCGCCTGGTTAAGTTCCGCGCCGCGCCGGAGTTAGAATTATTCCTCTTCTTTTGCTCGTTTATAAGTAGCCCAGCCGATGCCCCCCATTATCGCACCTCCGAATCCTACAGCAAGCTTTATCAGATCAAACCCCACCTGCTCACGTCCCGTGAAAAGAAGTACTGCTGAAATTAACAAAATCATTCCAGATAAGACGAAAAACCATGTGCTATTTCTTTTTAACCGCTTGCTTTCTTCATCAAGAATTTTCATCTCAATTTGATTTTCCAATTCCTGTTTTTTGATTTGGCCATTGTTAAACTGCTTTATCAAAACCATTACTGCGTTCGTAACGTCATAAAGGGTAGCATCTCCGATTGTTCCTTGTTGTGGAATATTCTCGGGGAGCCTATATTTGCTGTTTTCTGAATTCTTATCATTCATTGTCGTTACCTCTAGGGCATTAAACCGCATCCTTCGTCTTGTTATTTTTCGTTATCCCCAACTTTGTTCGCAATTTAATGAAATAGTATATAGTAAACCCTATAGTTGTTGAAATCGAAATAATAAAAACAATAAATCCTGAGGTTACATACGCATTAGCATGAGATACCGTATAGTGAACCTTTAACTTTATCGCAAAAGAAATATAAAGTAAAATCTGAAAAATCGGGAATACCCAAAAGAAAACACCAAGAAAATTGGGCATCCAATTGATTACTCTCCATCTACTTAACAACGATACGGAGGGATCAAAAGCTTCAGGAAATATTCTGTTGACTCCGAGAATCCCACAACTTCTTCTAATCCTCGCATTGATATATTGATCTCTCCTAAAATTGTAAGCAATAGTAGTTATTATTAACGCCCCGAACATCAGTATCAATTCGCTTGCAATGGTTACAAAAGAAAACTCAATGACATGCTGCCATAATCTATCGTAAACATATGCATACCCGAAAATGACTACACCAAGAAATCCCAATATCTTCAAAAAGCCCTGTTCTCGAGTTCTCTGATTTTCTGCAAACTGAGTGTGAAAACTATGGAGAATATCACATGCTAATTTTCCCTTTTCTAAACCCATGCTCTCCAAATTGAAATCCTGATCTTTCATGTTTATTCACTCAAAAAAGGCACAATAGTTTCCGTCTGATTAGCTTCTAAGTGGCAACCCTATGATCCGCTATCACCAAAAACACACTCATAACCTCATTTCTCTCATTCCCGGGGGGAGGGAAGCTCCGCCTTCGGCGGGGTCATGGGCAATTTAGGCGATTATAGAATGGGTGTCAAGATGTATTTGGGGGATCGGCGTGGTGTCGGGTCGCCTGACCCGACACCGGCAACGTATTCGGTCGGGTGAGGCCACCCGACCGCACTGATAGCGAGGGCCTACGGCTCGTATGAGGCTCCCGGCCTACAGACTTTCGCAGGAATGACAATTATGAATTCGTAGGGGCGAATTGATATTCGCCCGTTTGTGGTTGCCATGAGGGCGTACAGCAGTACGCCCCTACAGATATGCGACGGGAGCGCGGGCTGCCGATCTACTGAGTCGGTCGGGTGAGGCCACCCGACCGCACTGAAAGCGAGGGCCTACGGCTCGTATGAGGCTCCCGGCCTACAGACTTTCGCAGGAATG
>CBEWDL010000046.1:0-19703 GCA_965555375.1 uncultured bacterium | reverse complement strand
CGAAGATAAAGTGAAAAGTCAAATTTTCAATATATCCTACAATAACTACAGAATGCATTATTTGTACAAGTATTATTGATATCGGTCCTTCGACCGATCGGAAGCGCTACGATAAGCTACAGCTCGGAGAAGGCGTTTTTTTTGTATGCGGACTGTGCAAAGAAAAAATCGCGCAAGTATTTAAGTGCCCAAATTGTCAGGTTTTAAATGTTTTAGATTTTACCGCAAAAGAAACACAATATACACCCAATTTGTGCTTATTATGTGGGAAAGTAGAAATATATTCAACGGTTGAATTACTACCAATGGTTAAAATTGATAGACGGTATCTATAAATTTCCTTTTAGTGATGCCATATCGAAGATCATCTTTTAATAGGAGGAAAAATGTCTGTCGATGACCTTCAATTTTTCAGAAGCTTGTTGTTGCAATCACAAAATGCGATATCTTTGGGCCGTTTTGAAGACTCGCTTATATTGCTAAAAAGGCTTGAACAGGAATGCCTTGAGAGAAACATGATTGAATTATTGTGTTCAACTTACAGTGCCATGGCTGAAGCATATCGACAACTGGATAATAGGTTAGCAGCTATAGATATGTTTTATAAATCATGTGAAGCTTGCAGGGAAGTTCTTAAGGACCACGACTCAAATAAATATATTTTAATTAAGCAGAATTTACGTGCGTCTCTAGGTAATCTTGCCGATCTAATAAGAGATACCGGGGACTTATATTCCGCCCTTCCCATATACAAAGAAATGGAATCGGTCGCGCAATCCCTAAATGAAATGAATTGGATACAAGCATCTTTAAATAATCAGGGTTTTATTTACATGAAACTTAAAAAGTACGAGTTGGCTCTTGAAGCTTTTGAAAAGCAGGAGAAAATATGCCGTCAAGAAAAAATAAAAGGAGATTTGGGTAAAAGCCTTTATTTTCAAGCATTGATATACAATGAAAAGAAAGATATAAAAGAATTCTATAAGCTATTTAAAAATATTGAAAGGTTGTCTGAAGAAAATAATGAATACAGAATATATTTAGATGAATTGAAAAGACTCGAACTATACAATAGTATTAGATTCACCTGACGCCAAAGTTTGATAGACCGCTTAACCAGTCACTGAACCGGATTTTAAAAAACCAACGCTATGCTTCGGTCTTTAGAACCGGTTAGTTCATCCTTACCTCCTGTTCCCGCGTATCTACGACGTCGGCAACGCGACAATGACATATAAACATTTCCCGTTCTTTTTGAAATATACAGCCCCGATAGCGATAATAGCTTTTATCCTCGCGGCGATTTTTTTACGTAAGGATTTCAGCTAAGAATAGATCCTTCTTAGACGTTGTTTGAGAAATATCTGGCTCTTAACCGCAGGGAAACGTTGACCAGGCTTATCAATACCGGCACCTCCACCAGCGGGCCGATTACCGTCGCAAATGCCTGTCCGCTGTTTATCCCGAAGACCGCCACCGCCACTGCTATGGCCAGCTCGAAATTGTTGGAGGCGGCGGTGAACGATAGCGATGCCGATTTCGGATAATCGGCGCCGGCCTTCTTGCTTAAGAAAAAGCTTATGAAAAACATTAACACAAAATAGATCAAAAGAGGTATGGCGATCCGGATCACGTCGAACGGTATCCTGATTATGAAATCCCCCTTCAGGCTGAACATGACCACGATCGTGAAAAGCAGAGCCACCAGGGTAATGGGGCTTATCTTCGGCACGAACTTTTGATGATACCAGACCTTCCCCTTGAGACGGATCAGCGAAAACCGGGTGATCATGCCGGCCAGGAAGGGAATTCCCAGATATATGAACACGCTTTTTGCTATCTGCCCGATAGTGATTTCCACTATGGCCCCCTCGAGCCCGAACCAGCCGGGCAGTATGGTAATAAAAATCCACGCATAGATGCTGTAGAAAAACACCTGGAATATGCTGTTTAAAGCTACCAAGCCCGCCGCATACTCGGAATCGCCGTCGGCCAGCTGATTCCAGACTATCACCATGGCTATGCAGCGAGCCAGGCCGATCAGGATCAGCCCGGCCATATAATCGGGATGACCTCGAAGAAAGATGATAGCCAGGAAAAACATCAATATCGGCCCGATCACCCAATTCTGTAAAAGCGATAAAAGCAGGATGCGCCAGTTGCGAAATACTTTCCCGAGCTCTTCGTATTTTACTCTGGCCAGCGGCGGATACATCATGAGGATTAGCCCGATGGCGATTGGAATATTAGTAGTGCCTATGTTAAATTGGTTCCAGAAATCCGCTACTCCTGGATAAAAATATCCGCCTCCAACACCTACTCCCATCGCTAAAAATATCCACATTGTTAGAAGTCGATCAAGAAAGGAGAGTTTCTTTTTAGCAGTTTGCTTTGAACTCATCATCCCTGCCTTCCCGAAAGAGGATTTGGAAAAGGGAAATCCCTTTAAGTTAGCTATATCTTAATTCAATTTATAATTTGCAATTCTATTGAGTGAAACCTAATTATAAAGTTCATAAATGGCTTAAATGCTATTTGAATAACTAGTAATCAACAAGAATCTTTCCCTCGTCCAGCTTTAAGATTATTTTCGCCTTCTGCGCAGCTTGCTGGTTGTGTGTTACCATTATTACGGTCCGGCCTTCTTTCTCATTCAAGTCCCCGAGGATATCAAGAATCTCTGATGACAAAGCAGGATCGAGATTGCCAGTAGGTTCATCGGCCAGTATCACTTCAGGATCGTTTGCCAGAGCTCGGCCAATGGCAACTCGCTGCTGCTGACCTACCGAAAGCTCACGAGGAAGAAAATCCATCCGCTTTTCCAGCCCGAGTTTTTCTAATAACATCGTTGCCCGGCTGCTACGCCCGTTACTTGAATTAGTATGTATGAGCATGGGAATCATTACATTTTCCAGAGCCGTTAAATAAGGCACCAGATTAAATGTCTGCAACACAAAACCAACGGTTCGACTTCTATAATCCGCAAGCTGACCGCTGGAATAACTATACAAACTTGTTCCCCTAAAGATAACTGCACCCAGGGAGGGATGAATAAGCCCGCCTAGAGTTAAAAGCAGAGTAGTCTTTCCGGAACCCGATCCCCCTGTAACGGCAATGAAATCTCTCTGATCGATTTTAAGAGAAATCCCATCTAAGGCATGAACTGGTTCCCGGCGATGATGATAAATTTTAGTCAGGTTTTCGAGAGTGAACATATTGGCTAAACCTCCTGCATTATGGCAGCAGGATCCATACGAGCTGCACTGTAAATTGGGTACCAGCTTCCCATTATCGCTATAACAATGGCGACAATAAGCGACCACAACAGGTAGATAGGCACAGGCGATATTGCAAATCCGGCAAATTGCGGTCCCAGGATCATTGCCGATAAAGTCCCAAACAAATAACCCAATGAACCGCCCATAAGCCCCAAAACCAATGATTTAGCAATAAACAATCTATAGATGTGGATTTTTTTTAAACCAAGAGTAATCAAAGTACCTATTTCTCGTTTTCGTTCCTCTACATTCGCCCACATGTAATTGCCAATTGAAATAGCACCCACCAGAACTATAATTACCAGCAAAACGATTGATATCTTAGACATCAACTGATTTGTCTCAATCTGAGTTTTGACAATATGGTTAATAGTAGTTATGCGCGTATCCGGAAGAATATTTCGTAGTTTTGAAAGCAACCCGTCGGATATAGCATCACAACATCCCATAATTTCAATCGCATTGATTTGAGATCCTATGCCCAGCAATTCTTGAACAGAATGAAGATGGGCAAAAATGCGGCTGTCGTCTATGGTTCCGGTCTCTGACAATATATGTGTTACATTAAATTGTTTTCCTTCCAACATTACGGTTGAACCATTTGTAAGCTTCAACCGATCGGCAGCTATACTGCCTGCCCAAACATCGGAAGAGGATAATGAATCAACTACTTCTCTACCGGAAGCCTTGCCGCCATTATTAGCGGCAGATTGAGGATTGTAGTCAGGTCCACAGGCCAGTTGCAGCTCCGCACCCATGAGGCCCGAAGCCTGCCAGATAGGCTTAGAGGCAAGTTCATTAGCAGGAAGGACACCGGTTAGGACTATTGGGATCCCTTTAACATTAATTCTCCTGCTCAATTTGGGGGACATGTTATCCACTCCGGGCAACATTGATGTAGCTACGCGTTCCACATAATCTTCTGGAAAAGTAGGTGCATCAACATCAGCAGAGTAATAGTCGTCAATTGTAGCGCCTTGTGGGAGTACCTGAATGTTCGCCCCTAATAGATCCAACTTTTGTGCCACTACTTTTTTTGAAACGGCAGTTACAGATTGGATACCTACGATAACAGCAATTCCAAGGGTGATAGCCAGCAATCCTGAAACAAGCTGCGACTTGCGTTGCCACATTTCCTTCCAGATGATAGTGCTGAAACTGAATTGCCTTTTCATTTGGTCTGCTTAGTCTTTTTTGTCGGTCCGCATGATTTGCCGCTTCCGGGCGGACAGCAGCCGCTGCTGACTTTCTTGGTTGCAGCCTGTACTAATTTTGCGATATCCACGGGGCCATTGAATGAACCGGTCACCTGCCCTTGGGCATTAATCACGACCGTTACCGGCTCAGTTGATTGCGTGTTGACTTTGAGCTGTTTGAGAAAGGCCGCTTCTGCCTTATCATCCATGTTGACATCAATTGACGTACACTTTCCTCGCAGCTGTCCGCTAGCTGATGCACAGCAATCGGCAACATCGGATTTCGCGGACATTCCGTCACGAGTAGCGGTCAGAAACACTGCCTGTCCCCCCTGCAGAGCCTTCAGGACCTCAGCCTTTTTGGGACTGGGAACCATATTGACCAATTGCTGAGTTGTCAACTTCGAAGCCAGATTTCCCCCAGCCATGGCTCCGTTTGAAGCAAACACTAGAATAAGGGGGACCTGTGCCCCGGACAAACGATACTTTCCGACCAAAGAGAGATTTTCCTTATCAGCACGGTTGAGTTCAATCAAAACAGAATTTTTTACCTGCTGCATAGCCTCGTTGATAATGCTCTCAGCTCGCTGGATACCAGAAATCCCTGGTTCCGTTACTAACAAAAAAGCAACATCCCCATGATTTGAGGCTGATTGTAAATCATCTGCCGGTGAAGCCAGAAGACTTGAAGGGATGATTGTTATGAAAAGGAAAAACCCGAAGATGCGTTGAAGTAACATTTTCATGTCCTTTGATTGTTAATTGTTAAACGGTTTTTTTTTCATCAAAAAGCCAAAATATCTATGATAGTTCTTCTTTAATCCTTTCCGGTATAGCAAAGAGAATTGCTACAATCGGAATGGCTTATACGGTATCAGCTCTAATAAGGTTGCCTTGCTTTGAAGAATTTTCTTTTTCCCTTTGCTGTTTACATAGCTCCAAAGGTTTATGCTTTAAAATTTCTTTAAGATGTTTGGCGTCCTGGCGAGTTGTTGCATTATTTGAGAGTTGTCTAAGCACCCATTCAATGGCTTCAGAGACGGCGGAGGAAGCATCATTATCCGCAAGTCGATAATAAATCCAGCGGCCATTTTTACGACTCTCGACTAAACGAGCCTGCTTTAGGATTGCCATATGTTTAGATACGGTCGATGGAGCTAGTCCAAGAAGTTCAATTATTTGACAAACACATAATTCTCGAGAACGTAAAGCCATAAGGGCTCGAACTCTGTTTTCATCACTTAACGCTCTAGTTATTTCCAAGAATCCGCGCATTTACCCTCCTATATTTCGCCACATGACGAAATATAATTGTTCTCTCATTGAAGTCAAGCACTTTTTGTATGTCTTTATTCTATATTGTCTTAGCAATGAATATTGTGGTGGTTTAATATATGGCAACGCTTGACGGAGCCAGTCCGAAGGATCTTGATGATTTAAGGATATCGGTTATCTGGCAGACGCACATCTCCGAGATCTCCAGCATGGCCAGAATTTTCAGCCGGTTCTCATCGCCGAGGGCCCGGGTAATCTGACCAAAATCGCTTAAGTTGTGATTCCTATATTTCGCCATATAACGAAATGTATTTTATCCGATCCTTTTTGTCAATTATAATCGCCTCTGGGTATACAAAGATTTTCGAGAGCCCTACATAATGAGGGATACAGCCTATTTGCCGATTAAGGTCTTTATCCCAAACGTCAGAGTATAGATGTTTTTCACGCCCGTTCTGCCGACAGCAGCGCCAACAGAAAACGCCGTCTCTTTATATATTCTTATCTCGCCGCGATAACCTGATCCCATGTCATGATAAGATGATATGCTGGCCTGGACCTCTTCAGAGATTCCGAATCACTCCGGCGCGTCAGTTTTGTTGATGACGCTTAGCGGTGGCAACTCCACAGGATTGGATATATTACTCAGAAAATCTCTTATCGAGGGGTCATCGGTGAGGACCAGGATGGTAATTCGACGGTTTCTGGCATCCAGAGGATTTTCCTTTATCATTGGCCTATTCGCAGCATAGCCGCGAATCTCATAAATCTGGCCTTTTTTAAGTCCCCTTTCCTCCATGAGTTTCCTTGAACTGTTGGCGCGATCGGCCGACAGCTCCCAGTTTGAATATTTCTGATCGTAAGTATATTTTCTGCTATCTGTATGCCCCTCGATCACAATCCTGTTTTTGAGTTTTCCCAGCTTCTTTGCGATAACCGACAATATCGCCGTTCCCTTTTCGGAAAGATAGGGACTTCCCAGATCGAAAAAATACGAGGAATCATCGGTGGTGCTGGCGGCTTCTATCAACTGTATTCGTAAACCCTCCGGCGTCATCTCTATCTTTATGTGCTCATTGATTGACTCAAACTCGGGTATGCCCTGTAGAGTCTCCCGTATGGTATTGCCGGCTGTCTCCAGTGTTTTCCTGGCGGCTTCCATATCCATTTGCTGCCGGCGAAGAGATGCATTCGATTTGGGAAGTACGGATGATCCGCCTTCCAGAATCGAACTACTTCCTTCTTTTCCCCAGTTAACAGGGTCGTTGAAATATCCGGCAACGTTGTCTTTTACGACCTGGCTCTGCCCGACGAGCCACATAACAAGGAAAAAGGCCATCAATGCAGTGACGAAATCTGCGTATGCGACCTTCCACGATCCCCCATGGTGGCCACCGTGTCCGCTCTTTTTCCTGACGACTATTATGGGTTGTTGTTCTTCGGGTTCCACTTCCTTCTACCCCATTTCCCTGCTTTGCCTGCAAGCCTCTTCAAGCTCAATAAATCCCGGCCTGATCGCCGACGAGATTGATCTTCTTCCGAGCTCCACCGCTATAGAGGGCGCCATCCCTTTATGAAATCCCATCAGAGCATGCTTAATTATTTGATAGCATTGCGTATTCTCAAAATTGACGCTCTCTATATTGGTCGCCAGCGGCCCTACAAAACCGTAGCAAAGCAAAATACCGAGGAACGTTCCTACCAGGGCCGCACCTACTTTGTGGCCGATTACCTCCGGAGGACCGCCGATCGCCCCCATGGTTATGATCACGCCTAAGACCGCGGCCACGATTCCAAGACCAGGCAGTGAGTCGGCAACCTTTGAGAGAGCGGCAGGCGGTTTGCCCACTTCCGCATGATGAACCTCCAGATCGGTGTCGATCAGAGCCTCGAGGTCGTGCGCCGGTACGACGCCCGATTGAATCAGGCGCATGGTATCGGCGAAAAAATCGAGCAGATGATGATTCGCCAGAAACTCCGGATACTTCGACAGAATCGGGCTTTCGTGCGGGTGCTCAACATGGGATTCCAGCGCCACCAACCCGTCCTTCCTGGCTACCTGGAATATCTCATAGAGCATCACCATGAGACGAGTATAAGATTCCTTCCCCGGCGGCGAACCACCCAACGCTCCCTTGATCTGCGAGATCAACAATTTAAGAGTCTTTATGGGCAATGACACTATAATAGATCCTACCATGGCACCCCCGATGATCAAGAACTCGGCTGGCTGGAACAGCACCAGAAGGTGGCCCCCCTCCATTACAAATCCGCCGATCACCGAAAAGAACACAACCAGAAATCCTATTATAATGAGCATACCGCCTCGACTCCCCCTAACTAACTATGAATCATTCGTATACATCCTATTAATTCGTCAATTTTTAGAGAAAATAAAGCCAATCGGCAAATATCTATTAGGTTTTTGTAACAAGGCGATTCTCTCATCTAAGTTACGTCCTTCTTTGAAGATATGTGTTTCAATTGGGTCTCACAGCTTCATTAGAAAAGCATTGGAAAGTCGATTTATCTATCACCCGATGCGCAGACGCATCCTGCTATTCACCCGGGGGAGGCCCGGAGGAATTTCGGCTCGCTTCATGGAGTTTCCGCTGAACAATAAAATTCTCCCTCGCAAAAGCTTGATATTTACGAGAATTTACTTGACATACGCGAGGTCTTCGATAAATATTTGAAACAAGATTGGGGTAGTGGCCGTATTGCCAATGAGATTAAGGTGAAAAGATGATCAGGATTCCGATTACAGAACTTAACACGATAGGCAAATTCTGCGGCGGGAGTAGTCTATCCAGAACCTAAAGAAAATGATTTTGAGTCCAGCCCGCCGCAACCCTCAGGTTCGGCGGGTTTTTTGTTACCGCAAGTCTAACCCGTTGCAGGTTACGATAAAGACGGTAGGATGATAATATGAACGCTAATTTTTACGAAGACGAAAAGATGATTGACCAGGAGCAAGATATCAGCTCAAGAAAAGCATTCTCCTTGCTCTTGCCCTCGCTGAAAAAGCATAAGATGCCCCTTCTGCTTTGCTTTGGTCTTCTTTTGGGAGCGACAACTCTCTCATTGTGCTGGCCAATTCTTTTGAAAAGGGCTGTAGATATAAATATGGCCGAAAGCGATTTCGGGGCTCTGGTGGTGACCGCGCTTCTTATCGGCTTGATCCAGATCGTGACTCTGATTCTTCGATATATCCAGAGGGTCAGGCTTGAGATAATCGGCCAGGATATCATGCTGGATCTTAAAACCCGGCTTTTTTCCCATATCCTTTCGCTGAGAATCTCGTTCTTCGATAGAAACCCCGTAGGTCGTCTCCTGGCCAGGGTGGAATCCGACACGGAATCTTTGAGGATGCTTTTCACGAATACCGTGGTAATGCTGCTCGGAGATCTGGTGCTTATAATCGGGATATTTGCGGTGATGTCTTTCTATAACTGGCGTTTAGCCTCCGCATTTGCCGTCATGTTTCCGATAATCGCCGGTTTGATATATGTATTCGAAAAGAAGACTACACCGCGCTTTTTAGAGGTCCGCAAAAAAATGGCGGAACTGACCGGTGCCATAACCGAATTCTTGCACGGCATTTCCATTATCCAGATCTTCCATAGAGGCGCCTGGGCCAGAGAGAAGATAAACCAGGCCAACAGGGAGAAATTTCGACATGATTCCTTCGTGAATATCGCCGTAGTCCTGTTTTTCAACATCGTCTTCTTCAGTCAGTATCTGATAATCGGGGTGGTGCTGTATCTGGGAGGTCGCTGGATTGAATCGGGGGAACTGACGATCGGTATCTTGAGCATGTTCATAATTCTTATCTGGCGTTCCTATGAGCCAATCTATCGATCCTCCGAGCAATTCTCGAACGTTCAAAAAGCCATAGCCGGCGCCAAAAGGATCTTTGCTCTCCTGTCAAACCATCAGATCCTTCCCGAACCGGTCAAGCCGGTTGAATGGAGGGGTCTCTCAAGAGGAATCAGTTTTGAAAACGTCTGGTTCTCCTATGACGCCAGCGATAATTTCGTATTGAAGAATATCTCTTTTGAGTTACCTGTCGGACAGAGAGTCGCACTGGCCGGAGTCACGGGAGGGGGAAAATCCACAATAATATCCTTGCTTCTGAGGTTCTACGATCCGCAAAGAGGGCGGATAACGGTGGATGGCATCGATATCCGGGATATTTCCAAGCCTGAGCTGAGGCGCCGTTTCGCGCTCGTCTTACAGGATATATTCCTGTTTCCGGGCGATATCAGATCGAATATAGCCCTGGAATCTAAAGAAATCTCAAGTGAAAGAATCATGGGTGCCGCAAGCATAGTGGATGCTGACAGATTTATCCGAAAGCTCCCCGAAGGTTACGATACGGAGATTTCGGAAAAAGGCGCCAATTTCAGCCGCGGAGAGCGGCAGCTTTTATCGTTTGCCAGGGCGCTAGCGGTTGATCCCGACGTTTTGATTCTTGATGAGGCGACAAGCTCGGTCGACCCGGATACCGAGAGGACCATCCAGAAATCTCTTAAAAAACTGGTGGCAGGACGAACCTCGCTCATCATCGCTCACCGTCTCTCCACCATCCTCGATGTCGATGAAATCCTGGTGGTGCGGCGCGGCGAGATAATTGAACGGGGAAACCATTCGGATCTTATCCTGCAGAACGGATATTACTCAAAATTATTCCATCTGCAGTTTAAGAACAAAAGCGGAGTGGTGAGTTATGCGGGATAAAATAAAATGGTTCTGGAGATACTATAAGCGCTACCCCTACGTCCTGGCAGTCCTTTTGTTTGTGACGCCCGTACAAGCAGTTTTCCAGGTCAGCATACCCCGACTGATAGAATTTATCGTTGACTATGCAAAGACAGGCCTGGTATCACAGAACCGCGCCGCCATCAGGATAACGGAGATCGGAGCGGATCTGGGGCTGTCTACGGTGGCAAGCTTCGCTCTGACTCTAATCGTGATAGGATTTATCGCATTTGTCCTTTACGCCTTCGTTCAATCCCACAGAGGCTGGATGAATATCAGGCTCGAATGGCTATTCCGCCAGAATGCCTTTAATGGAATCACTCTCAAGGGGCCCAATTTCTTCAACCGCTTCCGCACTGGAGACCTGGTCACGCGTATGACCGATGATGTTGCCGAGAAGCTCTCCTGGTTTGCCTGTTCGGGCATTTTCAGGTTGTATGAGGCCCTCATAATGGTGGTCTTTACCGTGGCCATGATGGCGGCCATTGATCCAATTTTGACATTATGGACCGCCGGCCCGCTGCCGATTCTAATACTCATATTCTTCAAAAGTTCATCGGCCCTGGATAGACGCTACGATAAACTTCAAAAGAACATCTCCAGATTCAACAATACAATGGAGGCCTGCTTTTCAGGTATCAGGGTGGTTAAGGCATACGCCAGGGAGGATGCACAGAGGCAAAAATTCGATGATGTGGCCTGCGATCGTCGAGCCGCAGAAATCTCCGCTGTCAAAGCCACGACCGTGGTCGATTCGCTCTATGAGTATATCTGGCAATTCGGGATAATAATCGCACTTCTTGCCGGCGGTTACATGGTGATCAATGCCGACCTATCGCTTGGTAAGCTGGTGGCTTTTATCTATTATATTGTTTACCTGGTATTCCCGATGTTCGATATCGGGCAGTTTCTGGTCAAATCGCGCCAATCGGCAGTTTCCATAAACCGCTTGACCGAGCTCGAAAAGGTGCCTCCCATGGTCGGGGACAGCGGAGGAATGGCTTTAAGAAGCAGTATTGAAGGTCACCTGAGTTTCGAAAACGTCGATTTTCGCTTCCCTGATTCGGAGCGGAAGATCATTGAGGGGATTACCTTTGAGGTGGAGCCCGGCCAGACAGTGGCTTTGGTCGGTAAGATTGGTTCCGGCAAGACCTGGCTGGTAAATATGATCCCCAGGCTGGTTGATCCCACGGGGGGAATAATCAAACTCGATGGCCGCGACCTGCGAGAATTCAGGCTCGAGGATCTACGTCGAAATATCGGTTACGTCCCCCAGGAACCGGTCTTGTTTTCGGACACCGTCAAAAACAATATCCGCTTCGGGCGCGATGAAATCACCGACGATGTCCTACAATGGGCGATCGAGGTTTCTCAGCTGAAACATGAAATAGCCGGCTTCTCCGATGGTATCGATACTCGTATAGGGACCCGGGGCATGGCAATCTCCGGCGGTCAGAAACAACGTCTGGCCCTGGCAAGAGCCTTAGCTGATAAACCCAAAATCCTTGTTCTCGATGACTGCACGTCCGCTCTGGATTCCCGCACCGAGGCCGCCCTATGGGAAAGATTACATGAGGTGCTTCCCGACATGACCGCCATCGTAATCACCCATCGACCCGATACTTTCGAGCGAGCCGACAGGATTTTCGTTCTTGACGAGGGCAAAATAGTCGAATCAGGATCTCATTTTGAATTGATGGATAAGGGCGGGCTTTATTCGAAAATTTATCGCCGTTATCAGCTTGAAGAGCAGGTTAAATAGGCTTATATTACCGTCGTTGACCGAATGCGATCCCAAAGACGGGTTTCCAATTTATGCGCATCAAAGATGCTGCTGATTCGTAGATATAAATATGATAAATTACAGCTGAAACAATTTGATTATGAGGAGGTATCCGGATGCCAAAATCACTTTCACGTATGCTTTTCACTATCATCCTTGCGGCAATAATGACATCAATAGCGGCAGGTGATGATGTGATCGAAAAACTTCAGCAAAATCAACAAATCGCCGATTTTCGCGCCGAGAACATCTACGACAATGAAATGGGACAGGCCATGGGGGCTCGGTTCAGACATATCCCCAGCGGGTTAGTACTGGACGTTCTTCGTATACAGTCGGTGCCGCAGGCGTTTTTCTGGGTTAACTCTTTCCCTCCCTCAGACCAGGGAGAACCCCACACCTGCGAACATCTATTGCTGGGTAAGGGCACCAGGGGCCGATACGTGGCCTCATTGGAGGATATGTCGCTGGGCAGCAGTTCAGCCTTCACCATGCAACTTCAAACCTGCTACCATTTTCATACGGCAGCAGGAACTGATGTGTTTTTCAATTTACTGGAGGCCAAGCTCGATGCGTTTATGCATCCAAACTTCTCCGACGAAGAGATACGCCGGGAGGTCGCCAATATCGGCTACTCCATAGATCCCGTGGACAGCGCCCTCAGCCTCGAGGAGAAAGGCACGGTATATAGTGAGATGGTCAGCGCATTTGAGAGGCCATGGTCGAATCTCGGACTCAAACTCGGACTGCTTCTTTACGGCCCCGAACATCCCATATCATATTGCTCCGGCGGATTACCCGATGCTATTCGCACCATGACTCCCGATGATATGTGGCAATTTATAGAAAATACATACCATCTCAATAATATGGGGATGATCGCCGCCATACCCGATGAGATTGGACTGGAAGAATTCTTAGAGCAAACCTCAGCCATTCTCAAAAGGGTCGAACCGGACGCCAGCGTTGGAAATGATCCCGCCACGGCAATAGATCGCCTTCCCCCGCCGAAGACCGTTCCGCCGGGGGCGTTGGAGCAAACCTATTTCCCCAACCAGAATGAGGACGAGCCGGGGTTGCTGCTGTATGCCTGGCCTCCCGAAAGAGATCTGTGGGCTGGAGAGGAGTTTCTGCTGGAGCTATTCATCGGCAATCTCTCCAGCGGTGAGACATCCAATCTCTACAAGAAATTTATCGATTCCGAAACCAGGATTATGGATATCGGCGCCAATGCGGTTTTCGGCTGGCTCGATACTGATCCCGGTCATCCGGTATATATAGGATTCAATAACGTCAACCGCGATGCCACGGAGATTGCTATGATGGATTCGGTCAGGGCCGTGATTGCCGCAGAGATCGAAACGATATCTGAGTATAGCGACGGCTCCTCCGAGCTTCAGGCCTTCAACGAACGGGCGAAAAATAGGGTTATTGAAAGGCAGCGGGACCTGCGGAAATTTCTCAATACGCCGCCAAGATTCGGCTTCCGCGGCACCGGCTCCCGCTGGCTGGAACACCTGAAACATATGCAAAAGATAGACGGCTTCAGAAAGAATCTGACCCTGCAGGGTGAACTGGAGTTTGCCGGGGATCTCTTAGCCTCGGGAAAAAACTTCTGGCGGGGATATATCGAAAAATGGGGCCTTCTGAAAACGAAACCATTCGGAGTGGCCGCAAGAGCCAACGCCGATATGCTGCGCCAATCGGAAGCGGCCAGAAAACAAAGGATAGATGCCTTCACCGCCGGTTTAAGGAAACAGTATGGCGTTGAGGATGATGACGAGGCCATGAAGCTGTTCAAGGCCGATTACGATGTTAAAACCGCGATCATAGACGAAGAAGCCAAAAAAATCGTTATGCCGAAGTTCGTGGATAACCCCCCTCTTACACTCGATGATCAACTGCGATATTCAGAGGAAAAACTGCCCGATGGTGGCCCCCTGGTGGTATCCACATTCGAGAGCATGACCAGCGCCACCGCGGGTCTGGCATTCGATATGCACGTCATTCCGGAATCTCATTTGCACTACGTTTCCGCCATTCCTGTGCTGCTAACCGAAGTGGGCGTTATCAAAGACGGCGTGCCGTTGGCCTACGATGAGATGATTGAAAGAATCCGCCGGGAAATCTTAAGCCTCGAAACATATTATAGCGCCAACAGCCGCACCGAACGGGTCGAGTTGGTAGTAAGAGGATCGGGCAGCGACAGCCAGGAGGCGATCAAAGCTCTTGGATGGATGGAATCAATCCTTTTCGATGCCGACTGGCGAACTGAAAACCTGCCTCGCATCCGTGATGCCATAGACCTGTACCTGAAAGGACTGCGCAACACCATGAAGCGCAGCGAGGAATCCTGGGTTCAGGATCCCGCCTACGCTTACTGGAAACAGACCAATCCGCTATATTTAAGCGCCAATTCTTTCTTGACAAAGGTGCATGCCATTCACCGGCTTCGCTGGATGCTGAAGGAGGCCGGTTCATCGGATATCGAAAAAGAATTCTCGCAGTTTATGGCGCAATTGGCGGAATACGGAATCAGGGCCGATAGAAAAAAGCTTGCCGATCTCATCGACATTTTGACCGATGAAGAGAACATCGAAATCCCATCAGGCGCCGAGAAGATCGCAAGTTCGATGAAAGCTCTATCGGGAGAAGCGAAAGCGCTGGTTGAGGATGCGGCAGAAGATCTCAGATTGAGCCTGGGTGAGATTCCGGACGCTTCATTGACGGCCGACTGGCAATACCTCTGCATGCAAATGGCTGCCGATCTCAGGACCGGCCCTTCACAGGCTTTATCAGATTTGCAGTATGTCATGAGCTTGCTGCGGAGATCCGATAATGTTCGCGGATTTCTAATCACTAACAGCGCTAATCAGAAATCGCTCATGCCTCGCCTCAACGCCCTCGTGGAACGACTGGACGATTCCCCTTCGAACCGCCAGACCTATGATTCGGATTCCCATATCATATCCCGCCTGCGCGAAAGGACCCCTGGCCTGGATCATCCCGTATACGTCGGATTGGTTAACCCGAACACTCGCTCCGGTGTCTTCATCAACACCTCCGAATGCGCCAGCTATGAAACCACCGATCCGGAGACGCTTTTAAAATTTCTCTCCGCCAGGCTTTATGGCGGCGGCGGGGCGCACAGCATGTTTATGAAAACCTGGAGCGCCGGTCTGGCATATTCCAATGGCCTGCGGAGCAATGAATCGACCGGCCGGCTGATTTACTATGCCGAACGCTGCCCCGACCTGGCGCAGACCATGCAGTTCGTGGTCAACGAGTTGAGGAATGCCGAGGATGATCCGTCACTGGCGGAATATGCGGTGGCCCAGGCTTTCGTCGGAAACCGCGCCGGATCGCGTTACGAGCAGCGTGGCGCGGCTATAGCCGCCGATCTCGCCGACGGGATAACGCCCGATGTGGTCAGGCAATTCCGACAGGGGATACTCAAACTCCGTTCCGATGATCGGCTCTACCAAAAACTAAGCTCGCGGATGGAGGCCACCTACGGCGAAGTCCTGCCGGGATACGGACCCAGGTCCGCCGACGTCCCGGGGGCGATTTATTTCATAATCGGCCCGGAGACGCAATTCGAGTCATACGAGGATTACCTGCACGGTGTCGAGGGCGATGTGACGCTTTACAGGCTTTACCCGAGAGATTTCTGGATCGTGCGCTAAGATGTTCATGGTTCGGTCAGGTCGTAGCCCTCAGGGTGTGACCCGACCGCCATGGCCGTTAAATGACGCTTCGCTGCCACCCGATGGAACAGTAAATTTCCTTCCAGACGCATATGTAGAGGTCAGGCATGCCTGACCTCTATAGCAAGGCATAGTACCTTATATATGAGAACAATATAAAAATGTCATCGCGAGTCTGGCGGCTGCCGGACGAGAACGATTACTCGATGAAGGGTATGGCATTCTGTCAGGACTCTTATCCCATCTTTTTATATTAATTGTTGCTAAGATCTAAAAATCCCTTTTCTTTATGATGAAGGGAAAAATGCAGACAATTGAATTAAAGTCGCTATTGATGGTCCCCCGGCGGCGATCATGAAGATTCGTTCCAAGCTCCTTTTAATTTATGGCATAATGATCACATCATTGCTAATTGTGGGGGCGTTTTGTATCTGGGCCATTGTGGGCTGGCGCACGGCTGCGACAGAGCTTGCAGAGATGCACGAACAGAGCCTGCGGGCCGAGAGATTGAGAGCCGAGACACATCGTCAAATTTATCACGCCCTCGATTATTTAGATGGCGAAGAGAATGCCAGGCGGGAATTTTTGAAAATCCAGGAAATAACTCCTGACCTTCTGGCAATATTAGGATCCAAAGCGCTTGCCACCGAGGAGAAAGACCACATTGAAGGCCTCGAGGAGACCCATTATGAGCTTGTCTGGATCATGAATAAATATTTCGAACGTGGAGATGATCTTATCACTGATCAAAAACTACCCACGGCCAGGGCCCGGCTGCGTGAGATCGGCGATGAGGTGACCGACGACGTGGCGTCTCTGAGTCAATATTATCGTATACAAGAAAACAAGAGGATGGCTGCCGCGGCTGATGCCGGTACATATGCGGCGTATATTATAGGCATTACAGTTATAATGGCGGTAATACAGTTTATCGCGCTGACATTTCTCTTACAGCGATGGCTGGTTCGCCCTATCATCATGTTGAACAACGCCACCAGGACAATCAGCGAGGGCAATCTCGATACCCGAATTGATCTAACCAGCAAAGATGAATGGGGTCAGTTGTCCACGGCGATTGAGAGCATGACCTCTTCTCTGAAAGTTTCTCAGCAGCGACTGCGGGCGCAGGAACGGTTCGCGGCCCTGGGGGAAATCGCCGCCTACTCCGCCCATAATATCAGGAATCCGCTGGCCGGCATCCGGGCCGCTACACAGGTGATGCTAAATGAACTGGGTGAGTCTGAGGCCGATGCCAGGCAATCTTTAAAAGAGATAATGAATACAATTGACAGAATCGATATCTGGTTGAAACGGCTGCTGGAATTCTCCAGGCCGTTGGAAATTGAATACGATCCGACAGATATTAATCTCCTGGTCAAAGAAACCTTAAAGCTGGCAGCTCAGCCTTTTGAGGACAAAAATGTCAAACTCCAATGGCGTCTTGCCGCAAGTCTGCCGGCTGCAACAATTGATCCGGTATTGGTCGAACAGGCATTAACAGCCGTCGCCGCCAACGCATACGAGGCGATCTCCGACAACGGCACGATAATAATAGAGACAGCGTTAAAAGAGGATATGGAATCAATATCTATAAGTATATCGGATAATGGGAAAGGGGTTCCCGATCACATCCAGGCCAAGCTATTTCGGGCATTTATGACCGGTAAGGAAGGCGGAACCGGACTCGGGCTTGCCCAGGCGAAGAAAATCGTCGACATGCACGGCGGTGAGATAAGCCTTGAGAGCTTGCCGGGAGAGGGAACAACCGTTTCAATCCGTCTCCCTGTGAAAAGCGAGAAAGGCGTGCCGGGTTCTCAATGAGAGCATAAAAGGAAATGCAAAATGGCTCAGATTTTGATAATCGAGGATGAAGTTCTTCTGGCCAAATCCCTATCCCGTTCCTTGACCAGCCGGGGACACGACTGTGTCACCGCAAATACGGCGGAAGAAGGATTGAGGCTCATAGAGAAAATGCCTGCAGACATCGTCCTGATCGATCTGCAACTACCCGGTATGTCCGGTTTCGAAGCCATGAAAAATATCCGGCAGCACGACCCCGATATTACAGTCATCGTAGTTACAGCTTACGGGACCATGGCCACGGCAGTGGAGGCCATGCGATCCGGAGCCAGCGATTTCCTGCGCAAACCATTGGATACGGAGGAGCTTGCGTTGGCTGTGGAAAGAGCGGTTGCAAACGCCCGTCTCAAGCATACGGTTTCCTACTACCATAACCGGGAGGCCGAACGGACAAGCGAGGATGAATTGATAGATAATTCATCCAGGATGAAAAAAGTTACTGAAATGCTGGCAAAGATAGTGTCGATGGATCTTCCTCACCCATCCGACTACCCACCGGTGCTGATTTTCGGCGAAACCGGCACCGGCAAAGACCTGATAGCCCGATACGTTCATTACAATAGTAATTTCTCAGGTCAACCTTTCGTAGAGGTAAATTGCTCCAGCTTGCCCGGAGGTCTGGAGAAAGCGGAGCTTTTCGGCTATGAAAAAGGCGCTTTCACAGGCGCTCACAGGTCGAAGCGAGGCCTTTTCGAGGCTGCTGAAGGGGGCTCTATTTTTCTAAACGAGATCGGCGATCTCAATCCGCAAGCCCAGGTCAAACTTCTCCAGGTAATCGAGAATAAATCGCTCAGGCGCGTGGGCGGTCTGAGGGATGTGGCTATCGACGTGCGAGTGATCGCGGCCACAAATTGCAACCTCAAAGACAGGAAGAAATTCCGCGATGATCTTTATCACCGTCTGAACCGCTTAAGAATAGATCTTCCTCCGCTGAGACAACGTAAAGAGGATATTCTCCCGCTGGCCGAGTTGTTCTCACAAAAATTTTGCCAGAAGTATAGCGTGGATAAGAAATTCAGCAAGGAAGCAAAACACGCCATGGTGGGATATCATTGGCCCGGCAACGTAAGAGAACTTCGCCAGTTGATCGAACAGGTCACATTTCTCTCAAAAGGATCAATCATCGGAGCCTCCGATATAAACCTTCCACAAATGCCTAAAGCTTCGGTATCAATCGGTAAGGAATCCAGAGTTTATGTAAATATCCCGGATGAAGGTATAGAGCTGGAAGAGATCGAAAAGGGAATAATCCTTTGCGCTCTTAGATCCTCCGGCGGAAATGTCAGCGAAGCCGCGCGAAAGTTGCATATAGGCCGGGAAGCATTACGTTATCGCATCAAGAAATATTCGATATCGAAAATGATAAAAGTTACCGGCTAAATAAACATGATGGTTTATTTGAACAACATCTGCTTTTCCCTAACGCTATCCAGCTTTATTGGTTTCCCATAACTTACGCTATCACAAGTGGTTGCCATTAAGTTACAATTCAGCATATTTTTTGTATTATATTGATGCATCTGTTCCGTGGTGGGTAGGCTTCGCCAGCCACGCAGGATGCTTTAGAATCGGTCAGGTTCCCGTTGGATTAAGAGAAGGAATAGGCAAAGGATTTAAGAAATATGAAGAATTCGGATTCTCCCGATAGAAACTCAACCAACGCCTCCCATCGGCAATCGCCGGACCCGGCAATCCCGATATCCGGCCCTCTTGACGGGGAAAAAATCTGCGTTATCGGCGGCGGCTTTGTCGGGACGGTGACTGCCGCCGGCTTTGCCAGTTTCGGCCATACGGTGACCTGTGTCGAAAAAGATATAGATAAGATTTCTTTGCTACAGGCGGG
>CBEWDL010000045.1:0-19721 GCA_965555375.1 uncultured bacterium | reverse complement strand
GATCAAGCCCCTGGCGGCGGAAAGCTCATCGACACAAAAATATAGCGCTTTCTTACAGCGCAGCCCTTTTACAAGCGGTTTATTAAAATGCGTATAGAGCCATAACACCGGATCTCTAAAGGATAGTTTTCTCAAAATTGATCTGAGGAAAATGGCGAGAACGAAGTTATTAATCGCGTTTATCCATATAAATATTTGAAATGCGGGTAACAATATCGGCGGTGTATATAAATATAAATTCGGCTCGATCTCTCTTGCGCCCAGTAGAAATAGAAATATCCGCTTCCAGTGTCTTCTGAACAATCTCAGATAGGTTAACAAATGAAATTGCGTCTCCACATATAAGACACGGTTTCCCTGCCTTGCGAACTGGAGCATGAAACGTTGTTTGCCTGTCCACAGATCGCCCCAATCCTGAGTGGAGAGCGCGATGATGCTTTGTCCGCTAAAGCCGCGATGTTCCTTCAGTTTCATGGCCGCCGCCTCCGAAACCTGCGGAGCCGTTACATCAACCATGGGAACGATACGTTTGATTATATTCCTGATTTTCATATTAACTTAGCATTGATTTTTTCTATCTAATCATAGCATCGTGCAGGATTGACGGTAGACTCACCGTTTCCACCGCATTGTAACAGTAGTATCGGCAATGGGATAATAAGCCTTATCATCCGTTTCATTTTGCAACATCCTGGAATTCCCCAATCCCTGAATCATTACGTTTCACCGCTCTGGCCTGCGACTTGTTCAAATCCCTTTAGACTATCACGAAACGCCAACTCCAACCTCTCGAAATCTTTTTTCAAGATTCTCAGCCGCCATTTGAAGCTCGCTCGCACTATCAGAGATTCTACTACCGTAACAGACTAACGTAGCGATCTTGAATGGCATCTTGCTTTTGTAAGAATATCTTACGATATTCGCAGGCCGCTTTACTCCATAACGTGGAAAGTAGAAAGCCTTCTCTATATTGAGTATCCCGGCTTCATTTTCCAATGGTCCGATCATCAGCGACCCGGCCTGGTCGCAATGAATAAGGGCGCTCAAATCGCCTGTCCGTTCAACTCCCTCAAGCGGAGTAATAAACCTCTGATCGAATGTATGGTGATGTTTAGATCCTCCCGTAAATTCATCGAGTATCAAAAGCGTATAATTTGCCATGGAGATCCAGATGCTTCTCTTATGCAAGATGTTATCGTCAAGTAATGAGTAGCCGTTATGAGTGGCGGAAACGACCGCGCAATTGCCAACGTTAACCCACAGGTTCACCCTGGGATCGGCATCGGGGGACAGATAGAATAGCCTCTTCTGGAAAAACCTGTTTTGCTCGGTATCATCTATTGTTACGGTGTTGTGCAGCTTCGTCGATCTGGATAGATTTCTCATCCTGTAATCCGCAGTGTAGCAGAAGGTGCCCGGATCTATGAGAAACGGTATCTTATCAATTTCGAGAGTGAAGGACAACAGGTCGTTATGCTTATGCCCGCTCAATCCATGCTTTGAAGCTTTTATGGCGCTGAACACCATGTGCAAATTTCTATTCCGGATAACGACGAATCCGCTATCTTTGAACCAATGCGATTTCGGCTCCATGCCGCCGCTATAAGGGACCAGCGAATCAACCCCCAGGTACCACAATCTTTCCTCGGAAATAAGAATATCCCCCGGCACTTTCTCTCCGAAGATCAATGAGCCGATATCTATAAGATGTCGATGATCCGTTGGATCGTTGGTCGATAGCCTTACTACGAATCCATCATCATTATCCCCCATCAAGGGCGTCTTACCGGAAGGCGCTGTAATGGCCGCAGAGAAATGTATCATGCGATGGAGACGCTCTTTGTACACGGAAGCAAATTCGATAGAATTCATGCGGCCGAGAATGAAAGCCGAGAGAAACATCTCCAATTTCAATCGATGATACGACGTCGAACATTCATAATCGGCACCGTCGGGATATACCTGTATTTCTATTTCCTTTTGCATGCCGTCGACCGCTTTCGATCGCCATTCTTCCGACCGATCGAATTCCGGGAATAGAACTCCCAGATAGAAAAGGCCCAGATAATCGGCTATCAGATGGTTCGTATTGGCGTCATCATAAATTTCCTCGAGATTATTTTCTATATGCAACCCGTGATAATAAAGCAGTCTTATAGCCTTCTTTACGAACTCATCATCGATAGACTCGGCCCCGGCGAAGAAATAGATCGCCCAGACAATATTAATGGCTCTGATTGCAACCTCCATACTGCAGGTCCAGTTGAGCCCCATATCCACAGGGTTCTTCTTCTCCCAGTCGCTTAGCAGCTCTTTGAATTTTTCTACATATATGTTGTTTCCAGTTAGCCAGTATGCCCGCCCGAGATCGGTGAAAAACTGCAGGCGCGAAAGCTCCCACGGAATTTTTACATCCTTATTTTCATCGAGATCTACAATCCGCACACCTGAATAATGCCCGCCCGGCCATCGCTTCCTGGATTTGAAATCGATATGCCAGTCGACATCCTTGCCCAGAAGAAGATCGCCCATCCCCAGGAAATCGAACCTGTTGTATACAACATCGGAGGCCTGGTTGATGATCTGATCACAGGAGTCGGGAAAGCTGGTCTTCAGAGCTTCTCTGTATTCTTTAGAATCGGCGGAAGTGAAAAAGAAACTGGAAAGATCCTGGCCAATGAAACGATTGGATATCGGCTCTTCGCCTGCCCAGTGGCGCTTATAAAAATCGTTTATTGACTCTACTCCCACTCGCGGTTTCATTCTTTTTAGCCAATGCCTGCCTTTCAGCCGGGCGCGAGCAATAAAGGGTTTCAATCTCATTTCAATCATTTTCATCACTCGTCTCTCTAAAATCTCATTGTTTATCGGGACGGAGAGTTGTCCTTCATATTCTTCATGCCAGCTGCAGGGCATCTTCATTAATGAGATCGAACTTTCTCGTAACCGATCTCATTTTGCCATCTTCAGTTTCAATTCTATCAACAACCTCAACCCCGATCTCCGGATCTCCCCCGATCTGTTCCGCCAGCGCCTTTTTCAGACAGCCGATGATCTCGTCACGACACTCGAGACCTTGTATCAATTTGACGGAAAAACTTCTCCTGTCGTTCTGGATTATCCGGAATTTCGCCGCCGGAATGCCAAACTCCGAGAAAAGCGCATAGAAACTACCGGGCGTCAAATAACGACCATCACCGCTTATCAAAAGATCCTGTGCCCGACCCGGAATTTTATCCACGATCCTCGGTAGACCCCGCCCGCAGCGGCATGGTTCACCGCAATAGATGCCCAGATCTCCCGTATCGTAGCGAATCAGGGGCATGGCATGATTTGTGAGGTTTGTTACGACTATCCGCCCGACTTTCCCTTTTTCTGCTGCGAGGTTCCCGTCGAAATCAACCAGCTCGAGAATTCCATACTCGGAAAACAAATGGTAGCCTTCACAGTAATGACATTGCCCCATACTTGCGGCGGGGAACGAAAGACCATACCAATCGTACACCTTGGCGCCGAAGGCTGTCTCTATTTTTTCCCGGGCCGTGCTGGTCAACACTTCCCAGGCGCTCATTACGCCATGAAAGTCAAGCTCTATTCCCCATTGAATTATAAAATCTGCGAGGATTTCGAGGGCGCTGGGATAGCCGAATATGAATTCTGCGCCCGTCGACTTTATTTTCCGGCAATATCGAGACAGATTTTTTGCCGTCAGTAGACCCATGTCAAAATAATGCCGGTTATGAACTCCATCATAAGTGTAAGATTCCTGTTCACCTCTGATCGACCGGTTGGATAGATATACTGCAGGCTGGCCCAGCTCGTAGCCGCAATTTTCCCAATGTCGTGCGACGAGGGCTTCTTCCATTATCGCTGCTTCTTTCTCAACCGGAAAACCAGACGCCATATCCGGAATCCAGCCTGAACTGTATGATACCAGATCATGTTTAGTGTGCTCGGGCAGGAATCTCTGCAGATTATTTTTCAAGGTTGATTTCGATACCACCGGCAGCCTTGCCAGATCGTCGAGGTTTCGGATCATATCCGAATCAATTCCGTCCGTTCTGAAAATCTCAATGTAAAACGGAACGTGTTTCGATGCGAAATCTATCAATAATCTTAGTTGTTTTTCCTGATATTCAGCGTGCCACTCCGGAGACATCCATTGTGATTCCCTGAGAAACTTAAGATATCTCCAGAAACTTCTCTTTTTATGAAGCCCAAACGGCGTCAGCACCGTCGCACCCCGGGCCGCCCCGACGGTTGCTGATTTGACCCGTCTGTAAAGATTCTGCAAAGACGCCTGGCTCATTTTATCGAGACCGGTTTCTTAAGCCTGGCAATGGACTTATCCACTCTTTCGACAACGCGATTTCGGTTAAAACCGGTGGCGAACTGCTCCGCCATCCTGCTCAGCACCAGAAGCAACCCGTCGGTCTGCTCCGGTGTCCCGATGGTCACCCTCAAATAGGCTTCCAACTGCTCTATTCCAGCCAGATGCCGAACCATAATTCCTTCTTGCTCCAAGAACTCTGTGGCTTCCCCGGGTTCCGAGATCCTCAAAAGGAAGAAGTTCGCCGGTGTCATCTGGAATTCATATCCAATTTCGGGAAGATTACTTGAAAGGATCTTCTTAGATTGATTAACCGCGACGATATATTCCCTGGTGTAGTCGAGGTTTTCCAGAGCCGCGAATGCAGCTATCTGAGCAACGCTGTTTAAACCGTATCCGGTCTTAATCCTCTGGATGAAGTCGAGATTTTGCGGATCGGAGATTATGTATCCAACGCCCAGCGATGCCAGACCAAAGACATTTGAAAACGATCTTGCAATGGTGAGATTGGGAAATCTTTTCACCAGGTCAACGGCCGACCTGCCGCAGTATTCGAAATATGCCTCATCCACGACGATCATCACATTTTCAGCATAGGCCAGCAAGAATACGAGTTCGGCCTCGCTAAAGAGCGCCCCCGTTGGATCGTTTGGATTTGAGATATATATCATTCTGGTTCGAGGGCCAATATGCTCCACCAGGGTTTCGATACCTGGATTGAATGCGTCCGGATGATACACCTCGATTACCCTGGCGCCGGTGCTTTTCGCAGCCACGCGCACATTGGAAAATACCGGCGCACTGATCACTATCTCTGTGCCTTGCTCAAGATATGTCCGCGCGATATGCTCAAGGGCGATATCGGTTCCGCCATAGCAGCTTATATGATCCGGCGGGTGCGATACGTATTCGGAGATTTTTATTTTCAGCTCTTCAGCATCCGGGTCGGGGTACCAATTCAACGGACGGTTGATTATAAAATTCTTGATCGCTTCGACTGCCGCCGGTGATGGCCCCACGGTTGTTTCATTCCGATCCAACTTCAGAATGCCTGAGCGCAAATCGTTCAGACGCGGATATCGCCCTTCTGTAGCGTTATAGGGCTCCAGATCCAGTACCGCATTTGCGATCCTTACCAGTCTCCTTTGCATATCACACCTCTATCTTTATTGATCTCTTGTAACCTTCCACCCGAATTAAAATGCATTCGGCCCCAACGGCTTTTGCCTATGGAAATCCATTATTTACTCCCCCGCACCTTACTGTAACCTATCGATCACGAATACGGTGGTGGCGATAGATGCCATAATTCCAGCCACCGATACAGCCGAGCGAAGCCATTCCTTTTCTTTTTTCATCTTGTAGGGCACGACAATGATATCTCCCGGGGCGACGTCTTTTCTGAAGCCCCTCTTTCCGGAAAAAATCCGCCCGTTCGCCGTGACCAGCCTCATCTGGTTCTTATTGGCGTTAGTAGTATATCCTCCGGCTTCGTTTATGAAATACTTGGGCTTCTTATTATCTTCAAACGATATTGTCCCGGATGAGGCAACCGCGCCCAGGACCTGAACACCGGATGGCTTCTGCGGCATGTAGATGTAATCTCCATTGCGGAGTGCCACGTTGTCGGGCGAATCAGGATTCTTGAATAGCTTTTTGGTATCTATAATGATTCTGTTGACCCGGCTCAGATCGAGTTCCCCGGTCAATTTGGGTATAGGACGATTTATACTATCCAGAACGGTCGCCTCGGTCGAGGCAAGGATGGTTTTGATCTGGTGCTTTTCGACATCTTTGACAATAGATTCCCGTATGAAAACCATGCCCTCGACGAATGCATCCGGCGTAAATCCACCGCAGCGTTCGAATAGATCGAGCAATCGTTCGTTTTCTCTGGTTAATGCATAACTGCCTGGAAATTCGATTTCTCCTTCGATTGTAACACTCTGTCCAATCCGGTAGCGTGGGATGGATCTGATATAAACAATATCGTCCTCTTCAAGCAGGATGTCTTTAAGTCCGTCTCTTTTTTCGATTGCTTCTTTGAGATTTACATAGATCATGTCCGCGGGTTTTCCGGGATTGATACGGGCAATTTCTGCTCGAAGGAGATAGGCCTGCTTCAGGACGTTTCCAGCCAGAAATATAACATCGGTCAACCTCATACCCTGGAAATATTCATATGTGCCGGGGTACCTGACAGCTCCGGAAATCGATACTTTCATCTCTCGCTTGATATCGTCCTGCGAATAGACCACCAGGCTGTCCTTGTCCATAAGCAGGTAATCATTAGAATCTATCCCCTGAAGGATCCCGTCGATGTTTGCGGCATAGACTTCGCGGGTCAGATCAGGCCAGGTCCTGAAAAGATTCGCTCTTTCGGTGTAGGAGTCTCTTATCAACTGCTCGCCGCAATCGATCAAATCGGATACTCTCATAGAATCGGTTAACTCATAGGAGCCGGGATGTTTGACATGTCCGGCCAGGGTCACTGTATTTTTCTGCAACCCGAACATGGAAGGAACATTGATTCTGTCACCATCGAAAAGAACCAGGTTGCTGTCATCATCGTATTGTTCACCGGATAAATCGACCGTCAGCAGGATGCGGTTGTCGTCGTCGCCGATTCGGTCAACGTCGACCATTTCCAAAAAAGCCTCGGCTGTAGAACCACCTGCCAGTTCAATAAGGTCGGAGAGCCTTTCGCCGCCGAAAACCTCGTATATCGCCGGCCGCTTGACCTGCCCGGTAATGCTTATCTTAGGCCCTATCACCGGCACGAAAATCACATCCCCGGATTGCAATTCCGCATCCTGGGTGTTATCGCCGGTCAGCAGAAATCGGTAGAGATCAATCTCGTCTTTGACTTTGTTGTGCCTGATATGCTTGATGTTGCGGAGGCTGCCGTTTCCATTCGCCCCTCCTGCCTTGTGCAGAGCGCTGAATAAAGTGGATAGCGATGATATCGTATAACCACCCGGCCTTTTCACCTCGCCATATACAAATACCTTAATCCGCCTGATTTTCCCCAGCGATACGGATAGCTCATAGTCGGTGTAGTACGAAGAGAGAGAGGTCTGCAGACGCTTTTTGAACTCCTGCATGGTTAATCCCCAGGCGATAATTTCACCTACCTTGGGAATGAAGACCTTGCCTTCCCGGTCGATAGTCAGCTCCAACTGCATATCGACCCGCCCCCAGACATTTACCAGGACGTTATCCCCTGGCCCGAGTTTATAATCCGGAGGAGGTGTAGCCTCCATTATCGGCGAAAAACTCTCCGCGGAACCATCAAACATGTTATGGCCAAACATCTTGAGACCACCGGTCGATGACGGCGGCGATAACACGATCGTATCCTTCAGGACCGGTTCATCTATAAGATCTGAGCCTCGGTCTGAAAAAACCGCCGGAGTTATATAATGGTCAATTTCGCCAATGCCGCCTGATGCTGAGTCGCTGGCCTTCTCCCTTAAATATTCTTCATATAGTCTCTTTTGTTCCGGAGTCATCTGGGCGAACGTCACCGTCGCCATAGAAAACAATGTCAGAACCAACACCACGAATTTTCGCAAGGCCATCGCGCTCCCCATTTTTTTGGTTATTCCCTTATACCCGCCAGAGGGGATTATTCAAAGCCCATGCCATACTTTACGAATGACCCCGAGGCTCTGTAAGTCGCCAGTTTCGTTTAGGTTATAGGATCAGTTTGGAATCGGGGAAAACATCCGCAACGCAAAATTCGGAAAAATAGTCGCCCTTCCTGGAAAAAATTGCCAGTGGCTAGAATTATACCTGCAGTTGGGCAAATAAGCCTGCCGCAGTTATATTGATTGACCAGATATGTTCTATTTGAGGAACGTGGCTTTTACGGTTTGCGAAAGGCCACCTCCGGATAGCCTGAAAAAATAGATTCCCGACGGCCATCCATCGCCGTTCCACCGCACTTCATAGCTTCCGGCATCGAGCTTGCCATTCAGAACGCATTCCAGATGTCTGCCCAATTGATCGTAAACATCCAGGGATATTGATACCTTCTCCGATAATGAGAACTCGATTGTGGTTTCAGGATTGAACGGGTTCGGAAATATTCCCTCAAGGCTGAACGCTGACGGTGCCCCGATGTTTCGGTCATCATCTATCCCCGTCGCATCGCTGAGCAGCAACACGATGAACGAGTCGTTATCGCCCAAAAAGACGTTTCTTCCCCTGGCGAAAATGCCTTTGGCGTTTCCGGGACTGTAATAGGTGGCGATCTCATACGGCATAGACGGTTCGGCAATCGAGTAAGCTATAACGCCCGTTGAATCATCGGCCACATACATCAGAGAGTCACTGACCGCGACATCGTTCACGTAGTCAGGCGTATCGACCGTTGACACAAGCAAGGGATCGGCGGGATTCGCAATTGATAGAATCTGGACTCCTGCCAGACCATCGCTTAAGAAAAGATAATCATCGGAACCGGTTACATTGAAGGCGTCCCCCGATGAGAGAAAAGTATCAACCAGCTCCGGCGAGGCCGGATCGGATATATCGAAAGTCAAAAGGCCGTCGGGATAGTCAGCGACATAGATATAGTCACCGCTGCCCCATACACCCGTAGCCAGCCCTCCTGTTGGTTGGGTGACCATATACTGTGGATTCGACGGATCTGAAATATCAATAATCGCCAGGCCCATATTGAAATCGGCAAGATAGGCATAGTTCCCCATGGCGAAAACATTATAGGTGATCCCTGGTGAATCCCATGTCGAAAGGTAAGCGGGCGATGCAGGAGCAGTGATATCGAAAATCGCCACACCCTGGCTCCAATCGGCTACCAGCGCCAGGTTCCCCGAAACATGCACGGAGTTTGAAAGGCCGGGAGTATCATATCCGAATATATGTTGCGGTTGCCACAAGTTGCTGACATCGATAACCGATAACCCGGCGTCCCAATCTCCCAGGTACGCGTAATCGCCGACGACATATAGATCATGGGGGCTACCCTCGGTTATAACCGATCCCTGTTGATAGAGATGCCATTGCGCCATGACCGGTGAACACCATATCGCTAATAGTGGCGCCGCCAAGATAAAGACCGATTTCGCATTTGTTGCACGCATAAGAATCCCCCAAAAATAAAGCGCAAATTCTGTGCCCGGCCGTCAGAGTTTTTCGCTGTCTGCCAACGGCTTAGCCCCCGGCTAAGTGCATCTGCTTCAATAGATAAAAAAGCGAAGCGCCCGCCTAAATCAAGACAATTCCATCTTAACTCCAAACATAGTGCAAGGTCTTGCATACATATTCACAGTCGAAATCACTGTTTTCAAATAGCCGATTTTAGGTCTTACGGGATTCCATCGATAACATAAACGCGTATAGCTGGAATCATCAAGACCCATGAGGTCACCTTCTTATTCCCAAGTAGATTGCGGTTCGTCTTCTTTGCGCTTTCCCAAAATAGCAGTTTCGAAATTCTGGATTTACCTATCACATCCTGCTGAACAATAGATTCCTGACACGACCGGTAGTCAGCCTGAAACCGATTAGCCTGCCTTCATCGTCTCTCAAGAATTGAACTTGTTTGAACCACCATTTGTCTCCAGCGAACAAATCAGCACCCAAAGGGCTTAATATAACATCCTCATTTCTCCAATGTGTGGCCAATAACTTGCCGTCTCTCAGTATGATTTGGTAGTGTGTGCCTAATTCGCCAGCGTAGAATCCCCCCGTATATTCTGCTAATTGTTTGCCCTGTGCTGATATAAGGTCAGCGGATTCGGGCTCATTATCTTCTATTGTCGGGCTTCTCAATTGATCTTCTTCCTCAGGTTCGAGTTCATCCGCAAGATAAATGTCTGCAATTGCCAAACCTAGTTTCATCACGTTCACAGAATAGAAGTTGCTCAGTATCGCAACTCCAAAATCATAATCAGAAAAGTAGGCATTGAAAGCCCTATAACCGGCATCATGGCCGCTATGCAAAACAATCTTCAATCCCCTGTATTCAGTCACACCTACTCCGAAGCCATAGGTGCTACGTTCATCGTCATTCAATATGGCAGTCTCCGACATCATTCTGTTCATTATTTGCTCACCCCCCACTGTCGGGTGACCGAAGTTAATCAGCCACTTGGCCATATCGGCTGAGGTTGTAAAGAGGCTGGTAGGACCAACATATGAGTAGTTAAGAGTTCCTTTGACCAGCTCCACGCCCTCGGGCATCCAATACGGATACGCCCTATTCCTAACTATTCTAGTACAATCATCGTAGAATTGACTGTTGTTCATACCCAGAGGGGCGAAAATGTTCTCGGCAGTCCAATCTCGAAACGACTGATCAGTAACGCTTTCAACCACTGCCGCAAGCAATACATAACCCATATTACAGTATTCTAGCTCGTCTCCAGGTCGGAAATTGAGCTCTTTCTGGGTCTGGACTAGCTTCAATATGTGTTGGGTTTCAATAACATCAGCGTTTGAAATACCGCATAATTGTAGCAGTGTCTCGTGGTCCTTCAGACCGCTAGTGTGATGAATCAGACGCCTTAATGATACTTTTTGCCCAAAATCGGGTACTTCGGGCAGGTATCTGCGAACATCATCATCCAGCGACAACATTCCCCTGTCCTCGAGAAACAGTATTGAAAACGCTGTGAATTGTTTCGAAACCGAGCCAACATGAAAAACAGTCGAAGATGTTATTGGAGCATTATATTCCAAATTTGCCATACCATATTCCCGCTCCAGTATGATTTCTCCGTCCTTGACAATGACCACTGACGCCCCGGGGGAATTGGTTTGGTCCCAATCCTCAAACAACTCGTTAACTTTCGTCGAGTGTGATGTTTTGCCGGTCTGCGCACTTGCGGCCATGGGAGTAACAATAGACATGAGCACTGAGCAAGCGATACTAATTGGTCTTTCCCTGATTATGTTCATACGGTCCTCCTGTTGTTATAACTATCAGAGCCGCCTGGATGATTCCTCGGTAAGATAGGCCCTGTAAACCAACCCTCCCGAGCCGGAATTCCTCATCATCTCTTGAAGCCCGGGGATTTCATGCAGGTAGACGATTTTCGCCTCTCTGATCTCGCCTTTGTCCAGAGGTTCAATTTCCCCGCCCGTGTAGCGCGCTGTGAAAATATGCGATGTCCAGTCGAGCGATTCATCGGGAGATTTGAAGCGGACGTTTATCCGCAGAATATATTTTTCCAGTTCGATGTCGACGCCGGTCTCCTCCAGCGCTTCTCTTTTGGCGCCTGACTCGAAATCCTCGCCGGGCTTAACGCCGCCGGATGGCGCACGATACAGCCCCGGCGGATAAAATGGTTTGGCTATAAAAATATACCCGTCCCCCTTTTTGATATACAGAGTAATATCATGTGCACGACCGTCCTTCATGCTGGCTCTGACAACCGCAAGCTCCTCGGCCGTCATTTTCTGGGTTGTGCTCAGGCAATCCGGTTTACCGTAAAGCATCTCCATCTTTTCCGTCTGGGCCGAGATGAAACTCACAGGGCCTCCAGTTCGCTTTCTATCAACTGCCTTCTGTATAGTCGGGCATAAAAGCCATCGGCTGCCAGAAGATCATCGTGCCTCCCCCGCTCGACAATCTTCCCGTCAGATATAACAAAGATCACATCCGCGCCCTGGATAGTAGAAATGCGATGCGATATCATGATAGTGGTTTTCCCTTTCAATATCTGCCTGAGATTGGTGAGAATCTCCTCCTCGGTATGGGTATCGACCGACGAAAAAGCGTCATCCAGAATGAGCACACGCGGGTCCGATGACAGCGCCCGGGCCAGCGCCGTTCTCTGTTTCTGCCCTCCGGAAAGAGTTATGCCGCGCTCACCAAGAAGCGTATCATATTTATGAGGAAAATCTTCAATCTCTCCGGCCACACCTGAGGCGACGGCGAATTTCGTCACTGACTCGAGACTCTGATCGTGGTCCCCGTAAGCGATATTGCTTTTTATGGTCTCCGAAAATAAAAATGTCTCCTGCATCACCGGAACGATCTGCGAGCGAAGCGACCGAAGATCGTAATCGTTGATATCGATATCATCGATAAAGATCATGCCGCGCGCTACCGGATAGGCTCTCATCAGAAGCGAAATCAAGGTGGTCTTCCCGCTTCCCGTTCCCCCGATTATGGCCGCATTAGTCCCGGGCTCGATTACAGCATCGATTCCTTTCAAGACCTCCATGGAACCATAGGCGAACCGCAGATTCTTAAACTCGATCTTCCCCTCTATTTCCTTTGATATCGCCCTGGAACCATTCTTGATTATCGGGCGGACATTTAAGATCTGCTCGATCCTCGATAGCGATGCTCTCCCCCTCTGATACAGACCGACTACCCATCCCAGTGCCGCCATGGGCCAGATCAAATGCAGAAGATACACGGTGAAAGCAACAAAATCTCCCAGCGTCATCGACCCTGAAATAACGGCTTTGCCGCCGAACCATAAGACCATTACTACGGCCGTCCCGCTGAAAAGAACGATCGCTGGAAAAAATATCCCCCAGATTTTCACCATGGACATATTCTTCCTGATATAGTCGAGATTTAGAAGCGAGAAATCACCTATTTCAGCATTCTCCTGAACATACGCTTTTACTACTCTGATACCGGAGAAACTCTCCTGGGCGCGAGCGGTTATAGTGGAGTACTGCTCTTGAATCTTCATATACCGCTTATTGATCTCCCGGCCCAGGAAAAACACCAGGATCGTAATCAGAGGCATCGGCATCATAGAAAGAAGAGTCAGCTTCGGGCTGATTATTATCATCAGTGGAAGAGCCAAAATCAGAGTTACGGCGGTGGAACAGAAATACATGATACCAGGGCCTATCATGCTTCGCACCGAGTCCATGTCGTTGGTGGCACGGGCCATGATATCCCCTGTAGGCGTTTTATCATAATAGGGACGATCGAGGGTCAGCAGGTGGGCGAAGAAATCGTTTCTGAAATCGTATTCGATCTTTCGCGAGGCGACAATCATGGTTTGCCGCATGAAGAATCTGAACAACGCCGAAACAAGAGTGACGGCTATGATTGCCGCCGCATACCGAGCCAGGCCGCCCGACGTTACGCCGCTCTCCAGAGCATCGACTGCGCTTTTGAGTATCCAGGGGGCGGCCAGCATGAAGACGTTCGTCATGGCTATCGAAAACAGCCCGGCGATCCAGAGCTTTCTGTATTTGAATATATACGGGCGAAGAATCCGCAGCGACGGACGATTATTCTCTTTCATACCCAACCATAAAATCTAATATTGAACTTGAAGTCAAGATGATCCTTAAGGGTGTTGGAGTTATTGCAAAATGCTATTAGCCAATTGCCACCGTTATATAAATTACCCCTTCTGAGCAATATAAACTCCAATCAAAATTACGACACCCGAGACAATGCTCCCGCCGGAGAGCCTTTCGCCGATCAGGAAATATGCCAGGATGGCGGTTACGATAGGCTGGAGATTTATGAATACCGCTGCTCTCGATGGCTCGATATGTTTGATGGTCCAGTACCACAGGGTGTAAGCTACTACGGAAGTTAAGATCCCGGTGTAAGCCACTCCACTCCAGCCAAGCATGCCGACGCCGGAATAATCGAAATTCAAAGCAAAATAGATGCCCAGGGGGAAATATAGAAGCGTCCCTATGATAAGGGATGTCGATGTAACGGTCATGGCGCCGCGTCTTTTCACCAGAGGCCTTCCCAGCACCGTGTAAGCCGTCCAGGCCCAGACGGCTATCAATATAATGGAATCGCCGAACAGATAGTCGAACTTAAGCGCTATTCCCTTTTCGATAAAAAAGGCCGACACCCCCATAAGAGCGATAATTATCCCCATGGTTTTCCTGTGGGATAAGGTTTCGTCTCCACGCCAGGCCGAAAGCACATATATCCATACGGGAGTCGTAGCGAATAACAGAGCAGGATGGGTCGGCTGAGTGTAATTAAGGCCGAACAGGAACAGGCATTGATTCAGGGGGATGGCAAGCACACCGAGAAAAACCAGAAGCGGCCATTCAGATTTGCGAAAGGGGAAATAATCCCGCCGCAAAATCTTAAGCCCAAGAAATACCAGTGATGCCAGACAAAATCGGTAAAATGCAAAAACCAAAGGAGCGATTTCGCTCATCGCTCCTTTGGCTACAAGATAGGTCCCCGATGCAACCAGCGTATAGACGGCAATAGCCGCATAAACCGATTTGCCTGCCGAACCAGCCCGGTCTATCTTACCGTGCAGGTTTCCTCTCCCAATTTGACGCCGCCAGCAGCAACAATCTCAACAACCCACTGGCCGTTCCATTCCGGCGGAATAATCTTGGAGCTCCATACTCTGTTGCGAGGGTATCTTATCGGCAGCTCCACCCTGGCTTTCTCCTCCCCGTTGAGGTACCAGATATGTTCAACTGTCGTCTCCTCGCCCTCGTTTAAGACATTGCTCCAGAAATAAAGCTTGCCAATATCCGTATCAAACTCAGAACCTCCTTCCATAGGTTCTCTCTCCTCGACACCGGTGCAGAACGTCATGCTTTCAATCGAAAGGGACAATTCGGCTTCCGGCATCACGCTTACAGCCTCGGCTTGCTCGGTTGGCTCTCTTACATCAGCCTTCTTCGCTGTGTCCTGGGGCGCTGGAGCCTGTGCCAAAATCGGCGAAGCGGCAATGGCCAGGATCAGCAACGATAACAACACGATCTTCATAACTCCCTCCCTGAATAGGTTATTGGGTTTTCTTTAAATTCAGAGGTCTTAAATTCATTACCGATGTCCAGGCGATATCGCTCTGTTTCAACAGGTATAGAACAGAATCTGCCACATCCTTCGGGCGCAAGATCCCTGGCTTCGACACCGTCTTATCATCAGGGCTGCCGCCTCCGAAATAGGTAGCGGTGGAACCCGGCATAATGATCGATACCTTGATATTGTGCTCGCGAAGCTCCAGGCCGAGCGACTCCGAGAATCCCAGCAGGCCGTATTTGGTAGCGCAATATCCGGCGTAACCGGCGATGGGGGTCTGCGATGCCCCGGAACCTATATTGATTATGTAGCCCGACTTTTGTTGCAACATTTCCCTTGCCGCAAGCTTAGATAGAAGGAAAGCTGCCCTTAGATTAACCGCAAACATCCTATCCCAATCGGCAATATCCATGCTTGCCACACTGCCCTTTACGCCTATCCCGGCATTATTTATAAGGATATCAATTCCCCCGAGAAACTCGAGTCCTCCAGCAAACATCTTCTCCAACTGCAGATCGTCGGCGAGATCGGCCGGCGCAAAATCAACATCCGCCCCTTTTTGGGATAGGTTCGATGTTAATCTCTTCAGGAATTCTTCATCCCGGGCGGTCAAGAATATCTTAATGCCTTCCGATGCCAACCCTTCCGCAATCGCCGCCCCCATACCTTTCGACGCCCCGGTTATCAGCGCCCTTTTATTTTTTAGATTCACGGTCGCCTTTAAGTATTACGAATTCAATTCCCTCGCTTTTAATCTTTCCCAGCACCCTCTCCGGAAGCCTGACGGTAACTTTCAAAACCCCGTCATCGGAAATGCTGTCAAGCAAATGCCCCAGTGAGCTTACCAGATTTAGCTTATCACCCTGATCAGGCTCAATTCTGGCTACAATGGTGACTTTCGAGGTCTCTATCAACTGATCCAGATCCGCCCTGAGCTTATTGATACCTTCACCCGTGATAGCCGAAACAAACCGCGATCCGGGGTATCTGCCCAGAAGAAATCGAAACAGGTCCGGGTCGTTTCTCTTATCTATCTTATTGAATACATTAATCAGCGGAATATCGCGGCAACCGATCTCATCGAGGATGCCATTAACGGCGGCAATCTGCCCCTCGAAATCGTGATCGTGGATATCTATCATATGTAAAAGTAAATCGGCCCCGGAAGCCTCCTGTAACGTCGATTTAAACGAGGCTATAAGAAACACGGGCAGTCGTTTGATAAAGCCGACCGTATCGGATAACAAAATCTCGTTTCGGCCAGAGAGTTTCACGCGTCTGGTGGTGGAATCCAGTGTGGCAAACAGGTAGTCTTCGGCCACTATGTCCTCTCCGGTCAGAAAGTTGAATATGGTGGATTTGCCGGCGTTCGTATATCCCACCAGGCAGACCTTGAAATGCCTGGCTCGTTCCTTGCGCTGGATTCGCCTCTCGCCCTCAATCGTCTCCAGCTTTCTTTTGAGGTCCCGAATCCGTTTTCGCACCAGCCGCCTGTCCGTTTCAAGCTGAGTTTCGCCAGGCCCTCTGGTGCCGATTGCCCCTTCCTGCCGTTCGAGGTGTGTCCAGCCTCCGGCAAGTCTCGGAAGAAGATACTCCAGCTGCGCCAACTCCACCTGTGTCTGTGCCTCACGGGTCCGGGCGTGAATCGCAAATATATCGAGAATTAAGCCCGGCCTGTCGATAACCTGCCGTGAAAAACTCTTTTCCAGATTCACCTGCTGCGACGGCGATAACCTGGCATCGAATACAACAATATCCGCGTTTTTCTCCTTAACCAGCGATGCCAGCTCCTCTACTTTACCGCTACCTATTATGGTGGAAGCGCTATAACGATCAACATACTGGACAACCCTGCCGATAACTCTGGCGCCTGCCGTCCTGCAGAGACTTACTATCTCATCCAGCAGATCATCATCGGGGCTTGCCGTAGCGGTTTTCTTGAACACCCCGACAACGATGGCCCGCTGTCTTACCTTTTTCGCCCGAACATCCTCGAAAAAAGATTTCAATCCTTTTTCCTCTCCTCAATCAATCCGTACAACGATGAGGCGTCCTTCTTGCTCATGTTTTTAGGCGGCAACGAAAGAATCTCGATCTTTTTGTAAGCTCTGGGAGTGTCGATCTCAATAATCAAACCCGGCGTTACCTCCCTGGAGGGTTTGGCCGGCAGATTGCCTATAAATACCATCGATGAAGTAATCGCCTCGCTTGCCAGCGACCGGCTTTTGAATATCCTGGCGGCAGACAGAAATTTGTCCAGCCGCATTACAACCTCTTATCTATATAGAGTTCCGCCGATATCCGATTTAGCCATTCCTCGATTTGCCTTCTGGTTTTATCCCTTTTAGCCATCTCCTCGAGGGTGTCGTAGTCTTCGCCGAGATCAATCGGGCTTGATGGCCGCTTTTCTTCTAATTTAATCAAATGATACCCGAACTCGCTGGCAATGGGCCTCGCCACCTGCCCTATTTCCAGGTCGGTTAACGCCTCTATGAATCCCGGAAGGAGGTCGTTGGCGGCATACCAGCCTAATTCCCCGCCTGAATCCCGAGAATTTGCATCGTCGGAATAAGTTTTCGCCAGCTCAGTGAAATCCGCTCCCTCAATTATAAGCTGATAAATGCTATCGGCTAAAACGAGCTTTAAAGCCAGATCCGCTTCAGAGGGAGCCACTCGAATTAAGATATGGCTGGCTCTTACTTTGTCCCCCTTGCGTCCCGTGCCTTTGATGATATGAAATCCGAATCGAGTCTCCACCACATCGGAAATCTGCCCCGGCTGCAAGCCAAAAGCCACCTCCTCAAACCCGGGAACCATCTCGCCCCGGGAGAACCATCCCAGATCCCCGCCCTCGGTGCCCGATGGATCATCTGAATAGGTTCTGGCTAGAAGGGCGAAATCCTCTCCTTCTATCGCTTTCTGCCGGATCAGATCCGCATATTGAAGCAGTGAATCGCGCGTGGCCTGACCGGGCTGGGTGCCAAACAGGATATGTGCCAGCCTCACGCCAGCCGGCTTTTCGGGCAGCGAATCCTTGTTGGCCTCATAAAACCTCTTAACCTCGCCGGACGAAACCCTGACACCCGCTAACCTTCTCTGTATAAGCATATCCTTCAGGATCTGATTTTTAACTTCATCCCGATATTGGTCTTGAAGTCCTTTCAATGTCAGGCCTTCAGCGCGAAGCTGTTCTAAAAATGCATCTTCCGAGGGAAATTGCGATTTGATTCTCTCAATCTGCGCTGTCAACGCCTCATCCACCTCTTTGTTGGTGACGTTGATGGAGGTATCCCGCTCAGCCTGCACAAGAAGCACCTTATCTTCAATCATCCTATCCAGTAGCTCTTTTCTAAGGCTGTCTCGTACAGCCTCATCCGAGAGATTCGTCCTGGTTTGAATAGAATGCAGCTGAAGCTGGGCTTCCAATTCGGAAAACAGTATAATTTCTTTATCAACTACGGCCACTACGCGGTCGAGAACTTCACCATGAGCACCACCCGATAACAATACAATAACCGATATAATTACCACACGGTATTTCATGATCATTTTGTCTCCGGCGAAACCGTTTCTGCCGGACCTGTCAGGGGATAACGTTCTATTTTCGCCGCCGTTTTGAGATCCTCCAGCAATTTATTAAAGGCCTCCGCATGGCGAGCCGTATATAGACTCTCATATATATTCCTTTTGGCTTCCAGCGAATCCAGAGCATCACCGGTTTTTTGCCTGTCCGTCAATTTTATTATGTGGTATCCATAGGCCGTCTTAACCGGTTTTGAATAAGCTCCCACTTCCAGCTTGCGTGCAGCCTCGATAAAAGCAGGGTCTATATCGTCCGCCCCGAAATAGCCGATATCGCCGCCTCTATCTGCGGATTGTCTGTCCTGAGAATAATCTCTTGCCAGAGTGGCAAAATCATTTCCCTCTTTGAGCCGTTTATAGATCGCTTCGGCATCTCCGGCAGATTCGAGAAAAATGTGACTGGCTCGAAACCTGTCTTCATCGAGCTTGTACAAATCCTTCTGAAAGGCGTAGATCGAATCCACCGTTGCGGGCGGGATGATCACTTTATTGTCAAGCTCCATATCGATCAATCGCCTGGCCACCGCATCCCTTATTCCGGACTTTATAATCACCCTGACCTCGGGATCATCGTCCAGCCCCCTCTCGATAGCCTGTTGATACAACAACTCGGTATTGATCCAGTTTTCCACGATTTCGGAAAGACCCTCTGATTTTATCTGATCTCTAAAATCGGGAGGCACTTGATACATCAGCTCCTCCAACGTCAAGACTTCATCATTAACGCGGGCCAGAATCGTACCCTGCGGTTCATCGCTGTTCGCGCAAGACACAAACAAGCTCACTGCTATATATGTTATTACCAGTAACGTTCTCATCTGAGATCCTTTTTCAATTGGAATTCGTCTCATCGCCCGCGAGAGCCAACCCCAGTTCCTGTCTTAACGGATCAAGATCCATAAAGTATTCGGCTTTTCCCTTCAGCTCTTCCAACCAGGTTCTGGTGGCCGCCAGTTCTTTCTCCTGCTTGAGCTTGGACTTTATCCCCGCTCTCACCCGGGCAAGGGATCTTGGCTCTGGTTTCCGATGGTCGATTAGCTTAAAGATCCACCAGTTCCCGTACAT
>CBEWDL010000044.1:0-19881 GCA_965555375.1 uncultured bacterium | reverse complement strand
ATTTGCCCCTGATCACCGGAAATTGTGGAGGGTTCTGGTTTGCTCCTCTCTCAACAAGGAGTTCGATGACTTCATGCCTATCCCGTTCTGATGCAAGGTTGAAGGGTGTTTCGCCCATGATGTTCTTCTCGTCGATACCGGCACCTAATTCAATGAGTTTATTGACTACATCGTGATGGCCAGATGCAGCCGCAAGGTGCAGGGGAGTGGAACCACAATAATCTCGACTGTTGACAGGATTCCCCTTTTCGACCAAAAAAGCCACAAGCTCAAGGGCACCTCCCTCGGAAGCCGAATGCAGCGGTATTCGACCGTCTTCGTTCTTTCTTTTAACGTCCAATCCCTTTTCGATCATCAACTCGGCGAGCCTTTTGTGCGCGAATGAGCACGCACGATGAAACACCTCGAACCATAGGTCTGTATCAATACGAACCTCAGCACCATGATCCAGGAACACGTCAATCAGTTCATTGAACCCTCTGAATGGTGCATAGGTTAATGGTGTTGCGCCACTGTTTTCCTGCGTGTTCACATCTGCATCTGCATCAAGGAGCAATCGTGCAAGACTGACGCTCCCGTTGTTCATGGCAACGAGAAAGAGGGGGGTTCTCCCCCTTTCTGTTTTTGTATGGACGTCAGCACCGTGAGTAATCAATGTCTGAGCTACTTTGATATGGCCCTTGGATGCGGCCCAATGGAGCGGCGTGTAACCTTGATAATTCTGAACATCCAAAGACGCCCCTTCCTTAATCAAAAGTTCTGCTATTCTTTCGTTGCCCTGCAAAGCCGCATAATGAAGCGGCGTATCTTTATCCTTGTCCTGTATGTTTATCGCATTTTGATCTTTTTCGAGGATAACCTTCAGCCGTTCGATATCCCCGCTTTGAATCGCCTGAAAAATATCCTGGGCGACCACCGGCATTTCCAGCATAGATAAGACTGCCAATACGAAAACAAAACGTTTTGGGAATAGACACATGATCTCCCTCGCTTATTGAGAACTCAAATTAGAACACTTAGACATGACTCCATTTCTAACAGCAGTCATTTACTTAACCTGTCTCAGGATGTGATTTGCGTCCCATTGCCAATCCTAACCTGCCAATGGCCAATCGATCAATCGCCGCGAATAGAACGAATAGAACAACTCCGAATGCAAGAACAGCTACGGCATCAGACGATCCCACGGTGGCTGTGGTGAGTTCGCTTCCATATTGCCAGGCATCCATCAAGTACCCTGCGACTATGCGTCTTAACTGCGGTGTCAGAAGAATGATCACGCCAATGAGAGCGAATCCAATGGAGGCGATTGCCGTCACAATGATATTGGTAATCCGGTTTAGCCGCCGAGCACCTCTAAGCCTTCCCATAACTGCCGTCTCGAAACCATCCGATATTGGGTTTGATGAGGCAGAATTAACTACATCACCGAGCTTCTTATATAGAAGAAGCTGTTTTTGACAGTCAGAGCAGTCGTTGAGATGACCCTCTATACGAACCCGTTCATCTGACGTCAGACTGTGAAGACAGGATTGGATTTCATTGTCAGTTAAATGCTTCATTATAGCAAATCCTCAATAGTGAACTTCTGTAGCAGATCGTTCTTAAGCATTGCCCTCGCGCGGAACAGGTGACTCTTGATAGTTCCCTTCGGTATTCCCAGTGATTCAGCTAAATCGGGTATACTAAAACCTTCCAGGTAGTGAAGCGTGACCACTAATCGATAATGCATAGGTAATCTATTGACCGAATCTCTGACGGTAGCCTCCAGTTCCTTGCGACAAATCACCGCGTGCGGCGTTGGAGAATCCAATGAGATCAAGTCTGTGTCATGGGGCGGTTCGACTTCATTCATCCAGTCATCCTCAGCGCGGTATTCCAGATTGTCTTGCGGACGTGATTTGATTCGCCGAAGGCGATTCAGACATGTATTATAAGCAATACGGGATATCCATGTAGCCAACCCACACCGGAATTCAAACTTAGGGAGGCTTTCGTATACTCTGATAAAGATATCCTGGGCCAAATCCTCATGATCTGAGTTGTTTGCGATCATGCCTCGCACCACATGAAATACAAGCCCCTTGTATTCTGATACGATATCTCCAAAAGCATCAGTGCTTCCGGACAATATCTTCCCGATGGTAGCCCGGTTCTCTTCAGATACTCTCATACATATTCATACATATTGTAGACGCAAAAACTCCCTCTGGGGTTGCAGAATTGCATATGGTCTTAGCCCTGCAACCAATAGGGCAAATGCGTGTCAATCAGTATGAAACTCAGACTTATAAGGAGGATTCAATGGAAAGCGATATGCTGCGGCCAACTGTGATGGTGCTGGTTGTTCTGTCCTTTGCCGTTATCGCAAAGGGCGTGATAGACTACCTGAGCAGGAGGCAGCTGATAGCCAGAGGAGTGACACCTGAAGATTTGGATCCCGGAGGCTCAAAGGCGACTAAATGGCACCTGATGTCAAACTTGAAATGGGCATTGATCTGCCTGGGATTCGGCGCTGCCGTAATCATTTACGACAGTTTCCGCGGTTTGCTATCTATGACTGGTGGTTTTGGGCTCATGTTTGTCGGGGCCGGTCTGGGCTACTTGATTTATTTTTTCGTAGCGTGGCGTTGGTCGTCAAAAGAGAAGCAGGGCAAGGAGTGAATCCATCGTGCACTGCGGGAATCGTGACTCCCGGCAGTGAGATTGGATACACAGAAAAAAAGAGTTATTTATAATGAAAGCAATGATCTTGAGATTTAGATCTTTCCATATTGTAACCACTATTTTAATAATATGCGGGCTCACGGTTGACTCCTTTGGCTCGGATCGGTTCCATGATAAGATTGCAGAGATAGTAGAAGCAGAGGCCAGGTATGACTTGTTCTCGGGGACAGTTCTTGTGGCCAAGGATGGCATAATCATCTACGCAGATGCGTTCGGTGAGGCAAACAAAGAATATCATATCCCAAATGTCCTTGAGACCAAGTTCAACATTAGCTCTGTACAGAAAACCTTTATTGCCACGCTAATAATGCAGCTCTATCAGGAGGGTGTAATCGCTCTTGATGACCCCCTAACTAAGTACTATCCCGAGTGTCCTTGGATGATGGCCGAACAGATACAAATCAGATACCTGCTCAACCATACCTCAGGTCTTGCTGACTATCGAGACAACGAAGAATATCAAAGTCATTTGGAAAGCTATACCTGTATTGATGACGTCTTGCCCCTGGTGTGGAGATACGAGCCGGCCTTCATTCCGGGTGAAAGATTCAATTACTCCAATGCTGGCGTACTTCTGCTTAAAGGGATCATTGAAAAAACAACAGGAAAGACACTGAAACAAGTTCTGGAAGAACGTATTTGGAAGCTGCTGGGAATGGACAATACAGCTCTTTATGTTGGAGGGGACTCATTGGACAACCGGGCGAGCGCATATAGCCTTGCCGCTGACGGTGAGTCATATGAGCGAGTCATGGGGGAACCATCGGCCTATGCCGGGGGCGGTATTTACACAACTATTCTCGACTTGCTCAAGTTTGATCAGGCTCTATATGGGGAAGACCTCCTGAGCGAAGCTAACAAGAAGATTATGTTTACACCGGTTGAGGCGAGCCCGCATTACGCGTGCGGTTGGATAGTGGTTGAATTCGGCGGAACTACTGTTGTGTATCATAGCGGCGGTTCGGGCGGGTTCAATTCGGAGTTCCGGCGTTATCGCGAAAAAGGATATACTCTCATAGTATTATCCAACTATCAGGGCGCGGCTTCTGAATTGGCAAATAAGATTGATTGCATGCTTCTTGGTTTGCCGTATTCTGTAGCAACAGAGTCTGATCTTCACTATAAACGCGGAATGCACTTTCAGGACCAAAGACTATACACAAGGGCAATTGAGTCATTCGAGAAGAATCTTGGAAATGAGGCTCCCCACATGCCCTCACTATATCAAGCCGCGCGAACCAGAATCCTGAGAGAATTCGATCAGGAAACAGCTATCAACCTGCTTGATCGGTATATCTCTCTGGCCGACGAATCAACTCGACCTTCGATTGCGGCAGCATGGTGGCGCAAGGGGATTATCTACGAACAACTAGGAGAAACCGAAAAGGCAATCACGTGTCACGAAAAATGCCTCGAGCTGGACAAGAACTGGACAGATGCTAAAGAAGCTCTCGAGAGGCTGAAAACAAAAAAGTAATGGGTTGTTTATCTTTGTAGGCAGACGCCGCCTTAGCACCGCCTATGGCACAATCTGCTGATAGATACATGACCAGGCTTGCGGGATTCTGTTTATGAAGCAGCAAGATGTATCACAGAGCTTGCCAATTCGCAATAACAGTGGATTTTAAGAAAGGAGGAACATATGACGAATCGATTACTCTTGGTTTCTCTCAGCCTGTCAATAATCTTAGCAGGAGGTTGTAACACTATGAACCACGAACAGAATATTGCCGCGGAGAAAGCTGAAATTAGCGAGATTATTCACAATAGTATCGGCTGGGCAGCAACCAAAGACAAAGAACTGTTATTCAGTTGTTTTGCTGAAGATCCGGAGTTGTTCTGGTATTCTCCCAGAGATGATGGCACGATTCATGGTTACAGAGCATTTGTTGACCTGACAGAAGGGTTTTTTATGAAGGATGATTTCAAGGCTGTTGGCTATGAGATCAGGGAGCTTCATATAAACCTTTCCCGGTCGGGAGATGTGGCATGGTATCACGCGCGCCTCGATGATTTTAATGAGTGGAAAGGCCAACCCGCTAATTGGGTAGACGTCCGCTGGACAGGTGTGTTAGAGAAGCGGGACGGTCGCTGGGTGATTGTGCAGATGCACTTCTCTGACGCATCCGACAGGAAGTGATGATTGAGGATCCTTTGTAGATAAACCAGCGTGAATGATACTAAAGAGTGCCCCCTATGTCCAGATTTATCTGACGTCGAACAGGCTGGCGATACTGGTTGCGCTGTCATATGTGCTATAAGCGGCTGGCCAAGGTATATCTCCCCCCGGGTGGTTGTCTATTTGGCTCCCGGAAATGCTATAATCTTACCTATCGGTCTCAGAAGCAGCATGATAAGAACGTCACTGCGCTTTTGAAGAATCCGGCCATGATGCGGTTACTGGAAAAGAGAATAGATGCCGGGGATATTAAAGCCTGTGGTCTGGTGATCAGGGCGGCTATGAAGGGATTGCGAAATAGCGAGGATTGCCCCCCGGCGGTTGAGGGAAGGGGAAGCGATAAAAGGGCTTGTAAAACTGAGAATAATTGTTTAATTGTAGTTGGAGCTTATCAATAACGGTTTGTTGATTGGCGCAGGGGATTTATAAGAAATCCTTTATACTTCTCATATTCTTTCATCGGAATACGAGAAGGGCTCAATCCTGTGAGTATGGTAATCAGAAAGGAGAGGTTACGGTGAAGATAATTACTCTATCAATTCCACTTTTCCTTCTGATCGCTATCTCGACAACATGTTCAAAATTGACGGATAATCCTATTACCAGTAGATATCATCCGGATGACTGGATCGCCTCCCATGGATCACAGGTTACTCAGGATTTAGCCGATGGAGATTCGTCATACTGCACCTTTTGCCATGGGGAAGATTTGAACGGAGGGACTGAAGATATATCCTGCAGAGCATGTCATCTGGAGAGATCGGAGGCCTGCGTTCCCTGTCATGGAGGGGTGATCGATGATTCTGGGGCACCCCCATTTTCTTTATCAGGTGAATCGTCTATAGCAAATCCGGGAGTTGGAGCCCACAGGGTCCATCTTGCAGGAACAGCAATTTCGACCAACGTGGGTTGTGACCAATGCCATCTGGTGCCGGAATTTTCCTTCTCTAAAGATCACTTTGGCTCCGATATGAAAGCAGAGGTTATTTTTGGGGCTCTCGCTGACCGAGGGGGCGGCGCAGTCTATTCTTTTATTGATAATACATGTTCCGGTATTTATTGCCATGGTAGCTTTGCCGGAGGTTATGAAGATAACACTCCGTTGTGGACTGATGCCGAGGGCGTACAGGATTCGTGTGGTTCTTGTCATTATGTTTCTGGTCCGGATGCTGGAGTTCTGGGAGGCCGTCATCGGAGGCACATTGAAAGAAGAGGCCTGGGCTGTTTCGAATGTCATTTCGCGACAGTCGATGAATTAAATAATATTGTCGGTTTAGATGATCATGTCAATGGTATAAACATGGTGGAATTCAGACTCGGTGGCGCCTGGGAGAATCAAAGATGCTCTAATCTTGATATAGCTTGCCATCGTGGAAACAGAAAATGGGATTAACCGGATAATATATGCGATTGAGAAATCCGATAATTCACGAACCGCAACGCAAATATCCAGCATCGAATTACCGGATATAAAAGGTAAAGGGAGCCTTGCCGACTCCCCTCTATTTTTGTCTGCTTTTTATTTGCCTATTAAATCCTATCCCCCGGACTCAGCCGTCTGTGGCTGATCTGGAGGCGCTCCTGCGTGTGATTCTATTGGCTGGGCATTTCCGCTAATATCCGGTTCTCGGAAGTGAAACGGATTGTGGCGAATTAAGGAATCGCGAGGCAAGCTAATCGAAATCGTCTCCTGACTCGAGCTCCGCTTCTCTCCAGTTTCGTCCAATCGGATGATTATTATTGGGCTTTGATCCCGGAGAGGCCATTACCCATCAATCACTTACAAAATTTGCTACAAATATGCTACAAGAACGGCCTGGTTTCTTGTCCTAAGTAATCGGAATAAGACGGTTATATGATCCGTTGCTGACGTATTGTTGACGCGGCTACATAATAAAAGAGGATCCTGCATTCCGCCCGAAGACACCCAACACAAAGAAATTTGACTTTTGCTATGGCGGAACTAACTTAAAATGTGGTACAATAAAATGATACAGGACGCTGCAGCCATTCGAACCATTCCTGGCTCAAATTCCGACGGACCAGTCTAGTCAGAGGGTCTGATTCATTTAAGCAATCGCGGCGATAAATCCACTCAAGAAGATGTCTTTTTCTCAGGATGTCGGAAGTGGACACGGTTGTGTACATGCGCACCAGAGTATCCGAAGCTTGGGAGCCAATGGGATCAGGCGCACCCATCAGGGTTGCCATGGGTGCAATAAGCGCCCCGGTGGACGTACCGCAGGTGATTTTAAACCAACCGGTACTGCGATAGGTTGAGTACAGGTGCTTCACAACTCCTACTGCAAACGCTCCTTTGGCACCGCCGCCAGAAATTACAAGGGCGGTTGCTTTTTGTTCTTTCATGATCAAGTCCTCGTCAATGTGTTCTCATATTCTTAGATTATCCCAATGTTACCGCCACAGAAGACTTCGGAACCACGCTCCCGATCTTGCGATACCAGGCTCTTACCTAAAGGGCGAGCTTTAGATACCTTCCGAGCCATTTCCAGAATCCCCTATGTCTCGGCAGTAGCTCCTCAAGTTGCTGTACATCGTGTATCCAGGTCGTTTGCGCCATCAAGGATACAAAGTCGAGGTAAGCCACCATGGCCCAGGTTCGGCCGACCACGAACAACGCCTCCCCGTCCATGATCATACTGCGATAATCTTGGTTTTGCGAACCGATGGTTAGATATAAGATAGCTTCACCCCGCTCCTGAGGCGAGAGTCCCTTACCCCACGATTCAATCAGGGCACCAGTCTCTTTTGATAGATCCTTACGCAAGTCTTTGGCGTCGACACGATCCTCCCGACGCTTGATTTGTTCTGCCCTTGCAAGTATATATTTCTGCACCAGATTCTCCCAGCCTTTCATTGGAACGATAGTGTTTATGGCCCTCTCGGAAGCAAAAAACTGAGACTTCAAATGGAGCTTTGGTTTCCGCTTTCTTGCGTCATCAGAACGGTATCCAGGCTCAAAACCCTGAGACTCTAGAAACTCAGGCATGCCAGCGACCATCTCTACGACGCTAGAGTCAAACGGAAAGATTCTCTGAAACACTTCGCTCTGCGCTATTCCTTCTATGAGGATCTGAAGCTTACCGACAACATCACCAACGTCCACATCCATATTGTAGATACCGGTCTTGAACAGACCGCCTGCAGACTCAATCTCTTCTTTGATTTCGTTCTGAATAATCACAAATCGGGTAAAAAGCTCATTGGCTCGTGACATTTCGAGAATGCCTGAGCTCGGCGCATTTTCCAGGGCCGGAGAGACTACTAGGACAACGCAACCTCGGAGAGCTGCACCGGTCAGCATAGCGCCCCAGAAAGGACTGTTCCAAAGCGAGTCAGGTATATAGAGGTGAGATCCGTTCGGCATCAGGTCATAAAGAATCGCCTTAATTACATCGGCGTATTTAGGGCCAAATCCTGTGGCGTTGTGTACCTGGATTGCGGTCGCTGTCCATCCCCTTGCCCGTAGCTTGTTGCACATGTCATCGTAGTTATAAGGCTTAGGTAATGGCCTAAGTGGCATAGGAATCTGCTCAATCCCCTGTGAGAGCAGAAGCTCTCGGGTCGCGTCCTTCAAGGACACGAGCGCCGGCCCACGAGCCAGGATGCTGCGGTCATCCCATGTCGGGCCAACATAGTGCTCTCCGACTCCCATACCCGTGAACATTGCTTCGCCCTTTCCCGGATCGAGTTCAGTGATGTCATAGGAGGTTATTTTTCGATGATCGCGCATGATATTGTCAGGAGCAAAGGAAATGTATTTGAAAAAGCCACCACCCCTGAACGAAAGGTCAGACGGATTAGTGATACTGACGTGTACTTTAATCTGATTGGCAAGCCATTCTCGTCCGTATATTTTCACCTCAGCCTGCAGGGCAGAAGATTGTGCTACAGCTACCCGCAAATCCTCCTGGAATTGGCGAACAGAATCCTCCCAGACCCGGTAATCAGGTGGGAGATGCAATTCGTGCCTTAGTGGGTCTTGCAAGAACTCCAGCCATAACCGACTGTGATTGAGCTCGAAATAGTGTTGGTCAAGAAAAATCAAGTAGGTCGGGATTGAGGTTTCCCCGATTTTGTGGACACATTAATTAGGTTAACGTTTTTTCTTCTCATAGTCAACTGGACTTAAGTATCCTAAAGTTGAGTGACGTCTTATTCTGTTATAAAAGACCTCTATCCAGTTAAAAAGCTCCAAGGTTGCCTGGTGGCGATTTTCAAATCTCTCAAACGCCACAAGTTCGTTTTTCAGGCTTCCGAAGAACGACTCGACGCAGGCATTATCGTAACAATTCCCCTTCCGGCTCATGCTGCACTCTATGCCATTGTCCGACAACAGCCGTTGATAAGGATCGCTGGAATAAAGCACGTCCTGATCGCTATGAAGTATCAGGCCGGCAGTGACATCTCGTCTCCGCAGAGCCTGCAGCAGAGCGCTCCCCACCAACTCCGGATTCAGTCTGGAAGACATCCCCCAGCCCACCACCTGCCGACTGTAAAGGTCCAAAACCACGGCCAGATAGAGGAATCCCTCGGCAGTCGGGATGTAAGTAATATCGGAGGCCCAGACGCGGTTGGCTGCGGCCACCTCGAACTTGCGATCCAGCAGATTGGGGGCCGCCGGCCGCTTCTTCCCGGCCTTGGTCAACCGCCTGAAACGTATCGTCATCTTGGCCACTATACCATTCTCTCTCATTATCCGGGCCACCCGGTGGCGCCCGCACGAGTACCCCCTGGAGCAAAGCTCGGCCCTCATCCTGGGACTGCCGTAAGTTCCCCTGACAAAGAGATGAATCTCCCTTATCACAGCCAAAAGTAACTCATTCTCCTTCTGACGCTTACTTACCCGATGTTCACACCAGCGATAATAGGCGCTCTTGGACGCCCCCAACAGACCACACATCTCCCGCACCGGATACCGCCCCGCCTGATCCGCTATGGCCTCATACCTTTCTTTCTTGCTCCCGCCTCGAAGCCAAGAGTTTTTTTTAGAATCTCAAGCTGCCGTCGGAGTTCCTTGTTCTCCCGCCTTAAACGTAACACCTCGGAACGCTCCATCCTGCCAGCTTCCGAAAATAACTCAGCTCCCCTCTCCCTTACCTGGCTACGCCAACGTCGAAGCATGCTCCCTGAAATCCCCAATCCCCGAGCCACATGCTCTAAAGGTCTATCCGAACTCTCCAGTAACCTCACAGCCGATAGCTTAAAATTGCGATCGAACCGCCGCCTCTTCTCAGACATAGTAGACACCTCCCACCTAAATAATAAAATAGGCTTAATTCGGTGTCCACCTTTCCAGGGCAACCTCAGATCTTTCTATTTGCTTCGTACCCCCCCACCTTTTCGGTGAGGGCTTGGATATACGCTTCTACTATCTGTAGTGAAATACCATCGGGGTCGCCGGTTTTATTTTCCCCGCTGAAGTCATGAATCCAGAGAACATGATAATCTTGTGCGGCCTGAATCATCCTGACAAGCTCAGGCTGAAAAAGCTCGTTGATCACATAATGAACATCGTTCGCGTCTGTGAATTTCTCACCCACAGCTTTTTCGATAATAGCGTCCAACTCGTCCTCGGTATCATGATCCTCGAAACGAAGTGCGTAATGCATGGGAATCCAAACGAGTCGTGAGTCTTCCCATACATCTTTGGAGGCGGACCGGTTTTTATCTATGCATTTAAGCAGAGAGCGAAATACGTACATTACGCCTGCCAGATTGTCTGCAGAGATATCAAAGGACGAGCTGACCCAGCCTTCGAACATCTCGGTGGCCCTGCATCCAAATCCCAAGACGGAATCGTGCTTCTTTCGCTGCCCGAGGAGCCGGTTGTAAGGAATGATCACCTCATCGAGAAGGATCTCTCTTGCCTTGACAGAAATGAGCGCACCGCGAAGCTGGGAATCATCATCTTGACCTTCTCGGACTGCAAGTGAAAATGCTCTCTCCAATTCCTGGTGATAAACATTAACCTCTGCCTTAAAAGTATGACCTCGGGGATAGAGATCGTCTTTCAATTGAATGTGGCTTTTGAATTGTTTTATCTTTTCCCGGAACGCTGCTATATCTGACTTACCCTTCTTAGCGCTCTGGTCGAGGAAAGGGATTGTGAGGTGGTTGATCCACTTGGCAGCATGCCAAATGTGGCCGAGTGCTTCTTGAAGCTCGGGATCAGGGATATAGATCGATTTGTCTTGACAGGAGGCGCCGGGAAGCTGCACATGATCCATAGGAGGACGGGTCTTCCCCATGAATGGCTGCCCCAAGGGTATACTCAGTCCGACACTGAAAGAGTGATTCCGTCCAGGGAACCAGTCAATGCGCAGGTTGCCTCCCTTTCCCAAAGGACCTCCTCTGCGCAGGGGGACCGTAAAGGACATAAGAAAGTCTACATCATTATTGCGGAGCGAATAATCCACGCCCCCTTGCATGAAGAATATTCTACTCACGCCGAGAAATCGAACTCCCCCATCGACCTTATCTCCACCCCCACTCACATATCCTTCACCAGCTATTCCGACCGCACCAATGACCGGATTGACAAGATCCTTGTATACACCAAGGTTAATCTCTCCTGCAGCTTCACCATCGAGTCCACGCCTTTCCCAAGCAATTGTTGGGCCCAAATACGGTTTCCAGATCCGCGGAAAACCCATTGACCTGACCAAGCCACGATTTTCAGGTAATGAGACCTGTTGCGCAAGAAGCGGACAGTTAGAAAATAATAGCGCCTGAAGTGCAGCGATACCCAGCATAATGTGCAATTGCAGAAATATGCGGTTTCCTACTCGCCTACCCTTATTGGACAAAAGTCAACTCTCCTGTATAAATCAACCAAAACCGTCTCTTAGTTCAAATCCCCTATCTGTCCAAATCCATCTGAACCGATACAATCAGCATATCAGGGGTTGACATTTTATCAATCAAGCCCAATTGAAAAGCTTCATCTGGAGTGTACATTTTACCGGCTTTCAATATATGTTCAGCATTCCTTTGACCGACGCAGAATTTCAACATCTCTAATGCCCCGGCAAAAACGGATACCCCGATGTTGATTTCGTTTAACGAGATCTTAGCCTTTTCCGAAACCATTATTCTGAAATCAGCGGCAAGTGCCAGCATACAACCAGCGGCAATAGTATGCCCGTTCAATAATGCTATTAGCGGCTTAGGATAAAGAAATAAATCTCTTTTAAGCTGTGTAAATTTCGCCAAAAAGTTTTTCAAGGTTTGATTAGAGTAGGTCAGCAGTTCAGGGACGTCAAAGCCGAAGAAAAAAATTTCTCTTGCCCGGTCAAAATAACTGCTTTAATTTGTTGTTTAGTTTCCAGCTGCTTGAAACATTCAATAAGGTCATCAACGGCATCGTCATTGATAGCGTTCACTTTACCCCTCTTCATTTTGACTATAGTGATGCCATCATTCTCTGCGACTGAAACAAAACTCATCGATACCTCTCAGCCAAAACATTATCGTTTGTTCACAGTAAGTTTGAATTAGCCTTAGTTGACATGCTTATCTTTCCGCCGATGATATTTCCTTTTACTTTATCGGTCGAAGGTCGCCGTGGCCGGTCACACGGAAAAACCTGCCGGTATCCCAGAGCAGCGCCTCCAGCGATCCAAGTTCGTCTACGGGAACGTCTATCCCGATAACCCGTTTGCCCCAGAGGTTCATGACACTGTCAATTTCCGTGTGCCCGACAACAATCGTACTGGCACCGAAAAAGCTCAGCATACTATCTACCTCTTCTGATAGCACCCGGGGATAGTCACCCTCCATTTCATAGTGATAACCCCGGTACCAGAACGGGCCCCTACTCCCAAACAAGAACCGAGACAACTCGTTAAAAGCTAACTGTGATGATCTCAGATCAATACTGCTCCGGACGATTTCGTTGATCTGGTCCAAACCCAGGTGGCGATCGATAACAAAGGGGGACAACCCACCGTGAACGAAAACAATATCGTTGATTTTGATTAAAGTATGTTTGCTGCGCAACCATCGTCCTAACTCCGTATCAGGTCCGTAAAGGTCCTCGTACTTGATTCGTGTTTTTTTAACAATCCCATTGAGATACTTGTCGTGTACGTATCTGAGATCGCCTCTTAAAGCCATCAACTCGTGGTTTCCCAGGATATAGTGAACAGCTCCTCCGTTCTCTCGTGCCTCAGATTCCAATCGATAAATCAACCACAAGCACTCGGTGACCTTATCCCCTCGATCGAAAATATCGCCAAGGATGACCAGGTGGCCATCCGCCCACCTCCATCGGCGTTCCTGATCGATTACACCACTCTTTGTGAGAATGTCCACGAGTTGATCATATTCTCCGTGAATATCGCTAACAGTAAAGATCTTAGAAACGTGCTCAATAACTTGAGGCTGGATAACATCAGCATTTGCCGGCACGATGTACTCGATAGCATTATCCAGACAAAAGCCATAAAAGCGAAGAGTGTCTGGTGCCTGAAAAGTCCTTTTCTCCATGCTTCCATTACATAAATAGAATACTATCGCCGAGGAATCTGTCTGCCATAAAACATATGGCCCGTCACGCAGGGGATCTTCAAAATTGATAGAGTCTGTAACTGCATCATTATGTTTATCATTGCCACCTATTGTCCGATTATTTTGAAGCCTGTTATCGTACTGAGATTGCATCAGCAGAATGATTAATGCAAGAGTTGAGATAATTATCATGAATTTTTCACCTGTGTTTTCAGACTTTTCCCTGATTGCTTCATGAGGGTTCTTTCCTCAATATGCCGAATCTCCTGCCCGTGATAATTGTAACATATTATAAGTTAGTCCAGCCATAGCGAAAGTCAAGTTTCTTTGTGGTGAGATGGATTCAGGTGCGGGAGGCACATCCTGGGGCGCCGGGAATACAACACGGGCCGACCTCACAGTTCGCTGGGATACCAATCCCCGGCAGAGTTTGTGGCTAAGTCCAGGACCACGGAGATCGAGGTTGCTTAGAAGAAAAATAAACCGTAAATTCTCATTCAAACTGGACCAAAGATGGGGAGCAGAGTAAAAAGTATGCAACTCTTCTGAAAATAGATCGTCTGATATAATGAATGGATATTGGAATGGACTTAAAGAATATAGGAGAACGATAAATCGTGGAATTATCAATTAGCAACCTTTCTAAAACATATGCCAGCGGCGTTGTGGCCCTGGACGATGTGTCTTTAGACATTCCTACCGGACTCTTCGGCCTGTTGGGTCCTAACGGGGCCGGGAAATCCACCTTGATGCGAACCATAGCGACACTCCAGGAAGCCGACTCCGGCGAAATAACATTCGAAGGCATTGATGTCCTGAGGCAAAAAAGCGAAGTAAAAAAAATGCTGGGTTACCTGCCCCAGAGTTTCGGATTCTATCCCAGGGATACAGGCTACAATCTTCTGGATCACTTTACGTTGCTGAAAGGTGTTAAGGATAGAAAGGAAAGAGCGGCAAAAGTCGAAGAACTCCTCAAGCGTGTCAATCTATGGAACGAGCGGAAACAAAAACTGGGCACGTATTCCAACGGAATGAGGCAACGTTTCGGCATCGCCCAGGCGCTTATCGGAAATCCCAAGCTCATCATCGTCGACGAGCCCACCGCTGGATTGGACCCGGAGGAGCGCGTCCGCTTTCACAACCTGCTCAGCGAAATCGGCGAAAATGTTGTGGTCATCCTCTCGACACACATCGTTGACGATGTGAGCGATCTATGTATGAATATGGCCATCATAGATAGTGGCAAAATTATCCTGAAAGAGAACACGCTCGGCGCCATTTCCCGGCTAAAGGGAAAGATCTGGGAAAAAGAGATCCCGAAGACTGATCTACCGGCGTACGAAAAAAAGTATAATGTGATATCCACACGACTTTTCACCGGCACGACTTTCATCCACGTCTACAGCGAAACCAATCCTGAAAACGGATTTTCAAATATCAACGCGTCTCTGGAGGATGTCTATTTCTATCATCTGAGCAGAGCGAAATGAAGTGATCTATAATGGCTAAAGCATACATGGCAGATCCCATATATAAATTACTTCAGTTACTTTTCACAGGAAGTTAACATCAATGTTTTTAAATATTTATTTGAATGAATTCAAAAGAAACCTGAAAAGTGTTTCCTTTTACATATTCACGGCTCTCCTGCTTTTCGGTGCGTATATGTTCGCATCCAATCTCAATCCGGATTCATACTTGATGGGACTGAGCATCGGGAAGGAATGGCATAACGCGCCTCTCCTCATCGCCAAGCTGACGGCTCGCTTCAGCGTCATCGGAGTACTTTTCACCATGGTCATGGTGGGACGCGCAGTAACCCGCGACTTCGCTGCCGGGATACACGACTTCTTCTTTACCGTTCCGATGAGCAAGGCCTCCTATCTCGGCGGACGGTTTCTCGGGGGATTGTCGGCCAATTTTCTCATCTATTCCGGTATCGCCATGGGATTTGTTGCAGGTTGTCTGGTCATCGATCCCAAATATTACGGCCCATTTCAATTGTCGGCGTTCCTGATTCCAGCCGTGGTCATATTGATTCCGAACCTACTCTTTATCGGCAGCATCTTCTTCTCCATGGCGACCCTGAGCCGAAAGATGGTGATGACCTACCTCGCAGGTGTCGGATTCCTTATGATCTATGCCGCTGTGCAGGGTGGGTTCACCGGTTGGGAGAACGATACCGCGAAAATCTTGATGGATCCCTTCGGCATCTCCGCGCTGGGCATCCTGACCAAATACTGGACAGTGGCTGAAATCAACCTTAAACAGATTCCACTTGAGACTCCCCTGATATGGAACCGAATAATCTGGATGGCGGTCAGTCTTGCCATTTTACTTTACACCTGGAAACGCTTTCAGTTCGTTTCGGTTCTGGAGAAGAAGAAAGAAAAACGACTGGACGTCGAACAGATCGAATCCAGGGGTGTCCGTGAATTGGGAACGATCCGTCCGACGGTCATTGATGATGCTTTTACTTTTCACTTGAGACAGTGTCTTCACCTGGTTGTCAGGGAATTCAGAAGGATCGTTTTTCACCCCGCTTTCCTCATTCTGACCTTTATGGCAATGAGTGAGTTGGTCGTGAACTTTGCGGCAAATGCAGGCCACATAGGAGATAATGTTTACCCCCTCACCTCACGCTTTCTGGATCAGACCATGCATATCTGGATTTACATGATTCCGCTCACCATCTTCTTCGGGGGTTTAATCATCTGGCGGGAACGGGATCATATGTCCAACGAGTTTTACGATACGCTTCCGGTTCCGGACTGGCTGAGCTATCTGTCGAAGCTTCTCACCATGATGTCTATTCAGTTTTTCTACGTCGTCCTCGCCATGCTCACAGGGATCATCACCCAGGTGATCGGCTTCGGTTATACCGATATCGAACTTGGCCTGTATTTCAAGCACCTGTTCGGCATCACACTGCTCAAATTCTGGTTTCTGACGATCATCGTCTTTTTCATCCACAACCTTGTCGGCAACAAGATCCTGGGCTTTTTTATCTCTGCCCTTTACGTGGTGTCCGATCTGGTCATCTTCGAGGTTTTGAAGGCGGAGAATTTCCTGTTCCGATACGGTCAGCTGCCCCCATTCATCTATTCCAACCTAAACGGATTCGGGCACTACGGGCCGCTTCTGGTCTGGTACTCGATCTACTGGCTTCTGTTCGCAGGCATCCTCGGTGTCCTGACGTCACTGCTGTGGCGCCGTAGCAACGAAACGGCTCTGAAATTCCGCTTCAGTGTGGGGCTGCAAAAACTGAAAAGGCAACATCATTGGGCGTTGGGTATCATGTTTGTCCTATTCCTGGCAACGGGCGGGTATATTTCGTACAACAAATACATTTTAAATCAGTATGCATCGAAAAACGAGAGAAAAGAACTGAGGGCGGATTACGAAAAGAATTATGCACAGTATAAAAACGCTCCTCAGCCAAAAATGGTTGGAGTAAATCTTCAAGTAGATATATTCCCTGAGGAGAGAAAAGCTGATATTAAAGGCTATTACGTCCTGAGGAACAAGGCTGATAAGCCTATCGACAAGATTTACGTGAATCTCTCCGATCAGTATATCACACAAGTCAACAGGCTCGAATTCTCACCCCCTGCTGAACTCACGCACGCCGGCCGGGAGTATGGCTTCCGCATATTCGAACTCCAGAAGCCTCTTGATCCTGGATCGGAAATCCAGCTTGAATTCGACCTTATAGCCCGGGCCAAAGGATTCACGGAGAATAATCCAAAAAATGAGCTTGCCCAAAAAGGAACCTGTATTCTTCTTACAACAATGTCTCCCGACTATTTCCCTCTGATCGGTTACATCCGGGACGTCGAGATCACAAAGAAAAAAGATCGGGAAAAATACGGGTTGCCGGAACGACCCAAAGATCCCCCGTTGGAGGAAGCAGATGGGTCAATCTGTTTATTCCAAATTGACCTGACAGAATATGAAGCTGTTATCAGTACGAGCAAGCCTCAAACAGTTGTCTCCAACGGGAATCTTTTTCGGCAATGGATGGAGAACAACAGGAATTATTTCCATTACAAGTCTGAATCTTTGATGGACCACGAGTTTGTGTTTGCCTCCTCGGAATACGAGATGGCAAGGGACGAATATGAAGGCATCGAAATTGAAGTTTATTATGACAAAAAGCATCCTGATAATGTGCAACGCATGATCAAGGGGGTGAAACGATCTTTCGATTACTGCACGAAGAATTTCTGTTCCTTCCCCTACCGATTTATCCGAATCGCCGAGATACCCAATTATGTTCATTTTGGGGCGCGTTCTCAGCCTACACTGTTTACATGGCGGGAGAATGCCGGGTTTATCAGCAACCTCGAAGATCCCGAAGAAATCGACATGGTATTCGCTATCTGCACACACGAAATGGCCCATCAATGGTGGGGGTATATCGTAAAGCCCGCCTATGCCGAGGGTGCCGAGGTGCTTACCGAAACCATGGCCATGTACGTTGAAGTCATGTGCCTCGAAAAGGAATACGGGAAAAACATATCCCGCAAGTTCTTGAAAAAAGAGATGGATATGTATCTCAGGAAACGGAAAAAAGATGTTGCCGGCGAACGACCCCTCATGAGAAGTTATGCAGATCAGTATTATCTGAATTATCCGAAAAGCACGGTCTTGATGTATGCACTACAGGATTATGTTGGCGAGGATCGCATAAACAAGGCTCTGAGAGAAATCGTGGAGAAGTATGGGCACAGGGAAAATATGTTTCCCACATCTCTGGATGTCGTAAACGCTTTCAAGGCCGTCACGCCCGATAGTCTTCAGTATTTTATTACCGACTTATTCGAGACCATCACCCTGTGGGAGAACAAAGCTGAATCAGCAACTTATGAAGAAATGGAGAATGAAAAATACAAAGTCAATTTGGCGGTTTCTACGCATAAGTTCAGGGCCGACAGCATCGGCAACCAGACCGAAATCGCCATTGAAGATTATATTGAAATTGGTGTTTTTGGAGAAAATGAAGAAGAGCTATACATGAAAAAACATAAATTAATCCAGAACGAAACGAATATTGAGATCATAGTAGATAAAAAACCGATTCGGGCAGGGATCGACCCTTACGTGGTCTTGATTGACCGTGATAGAGACAATAACTTAGTTGAGGTCAAGAAAAAATAAATCGGATCCCATCCTTCGGACAATTTAGAAACTCGTTCTTTGCCTATCGGCTCTGGAAACCATAAAACCACAACGAAACTTGACTTTGGCTATGGTCGGATTAACTTAAAATGTGATTCAATAATCGGGAGCAGTCCAAGCATACAAAATCCTAACTCTAAAACTGGACCGATTCGTGGGGGGCAGGTCATAAGCATTATTGCACAACGGATTCTGACTATCAATATTATTCAAGGCTGAGAATTCATACCGCTTGAATTCAACTCTTCCCTGCCGATCTGCTTATGGAAAGTAGTTGCCATTAGGCAGAGTGTGTCTTAACTTGAATAATAGTCGTATCTGAATTGTCTGACAACGCACCGGTAGCAGAGTATGAAAATACTATTAATAGAGCCGCCCAAAGCGCCTTTAACCATAGGTGGGGAGGATGTGTTTCTTTTTGAGTCTCTCGCTCTTGAATACATTGCAGCCAGGGTCTCAAAGGACCATGATGTAATTTATCTTGATCCGAAAGCCAAGAACTACAAAAGTTGGGGGAGAGTAAGATTGGGCAGCTATGCCGCTGTATTTTCAATAATCCATTTGCGGAATTCGTCTCGTAGCTCCCGCTTATTATTTTTAGCCCATTTTTGGGCGTGGTCGTCAAAAAACCTTAAAACAGAATATAGTAATAGCCCCGGTGTAGTATGGGAACTATTTTTTGCTTGTTGCTCAACATAGATAAGCATATATTTCGGCAGTGTTTACGAACCCACCTGTATGAAAAGAAGAGAGTTTTTGACAAAAGCAGGGCAAGCGGCGGCATTGGCGGCAGTGGTCGGCGAAACCGTATTGATTAACGATGGTTGCCAATCCGGAGGGTTTCGTAAGGCGAGGGTTGCCAAACCGGATTTTGAGGTCGCCGTTGATCCTCAAATCCCCAAAGTAGTACTGGCCCGCAACGAAGACCACGCCAGGGCGCTTGGCTCCGCACTCGACGCCGTCGGGGGAATCCGACGATTTATCAAGAAAGGCGAAAGGGTTCTTCTCAAGCCGAATGCCGCATGGGACAGGGTACCGGAACAGGCTGTTAATACAAATCCCGTTCTTATCGGCGAAATGATACGCCAGTGCAGGATTGCCGGCGCATCGGATGTAATTGTAACCGATTACGGCACTCAAAATCCGCGAAGGATGTTCTCCCGCTCCGGAATCAAGAGCGCCGTCGAACAAAACGGCGGCAGGCTTCTTTTCACGGACGACGACGATTTTCTTCAAGATGATCTTAACGGTAAGTTTATAAG
>CBEWDL010000043.1:0-20038 GCA_965555375.1 uncultured bacterium | reverse complement strand
AATGAAAAGTCCCAGCATCGGGTATTTGAAAGCCAGGAATACAAAGAGAAGTCCTGCAAGAATGAAAAATGGAAGCCAGTTATACGGCGAGGGTAATATCAGGAGCATGGTGCAGAAAACCGTCAATACGATAAAGGCCAGAAAAAGCAGATGCTTTTTCGTAATTATCGGCGCCGCTCGATATTTGATCTGGCTGGATCTATCCATCTTTAGCCAGGCCTAAAATTCCCCTGAAAATCGGGCCGTCAAGCCAAACCCACAATCTGCTTTATACTCGACGACACTCCCTTGTTGCTCATCTCCGATGAAAATAATCATCCTTTCCGCGCCAGTTTCGCCTTCAGCTTTGTCTTATCTTCGGGGTATAACACTCCCCACCAAAAACCCCATATAAGGGGCAATCCCGTTATTATCAAGCCGACTATCAGACCGGTCCAGCCCGAGAGAGGATTGAATCTGTCCACTACGAGGCCGACCGGGACGGCAATAATAAGGCTTATCGAAACAGTCTTCAGGGTATAACCGTAGAAAGATTTCAGGTCGCCCCGGATAACCCTGTGAAATACGTAGGGGAAAAGATACGTATAAATCAGCAACTGCGTTACGGCGGTTCCAAGGGCAACACCATAAATTCCCAGTGGCTTCACCAGCGCTAGACTCAGTACCAGGTTGAGAGCTGCCTCGGAGACCAGAATATAGAAAAGGGGCCGATGCTTGCCTATGCCCAGCATCACCGAGTTAGCAGCGATCTGGGGCAGGTATATAGCCGATGGTATGACGAGGATATACAGAATATGGACGGTCTTTGTAAAATCAGGGCCCATCCAGAGATAAATGAAATCATCGCCAAATATCAAGAGTAGAGTGCAAACACTGGTGGTGAAGTAGAACAAATATCTTGTGATTTTAGCGTAGAGATTGGAAATCTGGCTCATATCACTCGTAGCTTCATAATGGCTTATTGCCGGTACCAGAGGAACACCTATAGCGTTGATAAGACCCCGTAAATGGTTAACAAGATTGCCCGCAATACTATAGTAAGTAACCGCAGTAGTCGATAGAAACACGCCGATTATGATGTTATCAGTGTTGAATACCACCATCCAGGAGATCACGATAAAGAAGCTGATCAGCCCGTAGCCCAGAAGCTCCCGGCTGCGGTCTTTCTTAACATATTTCGGGTGAAATTCGATTTGAGGAACCAATGTCTGCTGATAAATTCTCCGAATTACGGTCCTGACGACGGTGGTAACAATAGTGATAATACCCAGGCTAACCAGTCCGTAACCCTGCCTTAAAAAATAGACGATGACCAGGGCGCTTATTATGCTTGTGGGGATGCCGATTATGTTGTTCACATCGTATCTGTGGAAAGGCCCGATAGCGGTGCTGGCCATGAAGAAGAACATTATGGCCTGATCGAAGCCAACAATTATCAACGTTATCCGCATGGCCGACATCAGTTGTGGTTCGATCTGGAAAGCCCCCAGGAAGAAAAATGCAATAGCCAGAACTACCAGAATTACCAGTGATCCGGCAATAAGGTAGAGAAAGGTACTGGAGTTGATGACCTCGTTTATCTTGATGTAATCCTTGACCGCGTAATATTTGGGTATATATCGCGCCAGGCTCTGCTTCATGCCGGCATCGATCAAATTCGTATAATACACGACGGAAAAAATCAAAGCCCAGATGCCGTATTCGCTTTTGCCCAGGGAATGAACCAGAAACGGACTCATGAAAAAAGCGATAATCAATCCCACGGCCATACCGGCCCAGTTGGAGAAAACGTTTTTTGCCAGCAGTTGTTTAGGGTCTTTCATAATGATGAATCAATCGCTTTTCGTTAAGATCCTGTGACATAAACATCCGTCATCGCATCTATGAACAATGAGCTGTGAAATAATTATGGCCCGGCCTGCGGCGGATTATTTTATCCCCATCACCTCGTAAATAACAGGCCTGGCTGCCCCGGCAATTATATCATAGCCTTTTCCATTCAGATGAACCGGATCTACGGAGCACTCCCTCGGCAAAAAACCGTGCTCGTCTTGAATCGCCGCCGCATAGTCGATCAATGCGATTCCGTTTTCCCGCGCATAGTCGCCAACCCAAAAATTGAATTCAGCCAGAGTATCGACAACACTGAAATCGCCTATATGGGCTTCAGGTTTTCCGGCCGGTATGATAGTTGATACAATGGGAATAACATCATTGGCCAGGGACAACTGGACCATCATAGCCATCCCATCCTTAAGAACGGATAATGGCATCCGGGGCCTGATATTGATTGAGCAGAACTTGATAACGACCGCCCGCGGTTTCAAATCAAGCACATCCCGTTTGAACCTGGGGAGCATATCAAAAACCAGTTGTCCGCCGATGCTTCTGTTAATGGGATGAATTCCGGGGAAATATTTTGCAAGATCCCATCTTCTGGTTATGGACGCCCCCAGAAAGATCACGCGCAGAGAATCGAGCTCTCCCCTGCGCATATCTTCCATCAAGCTGGCGTTCTCCTCGGTATACGATGATTTCGGAGCTTTTTGTTTGGCGGCGCCGGCAAACATTCGCTTGAGTTCCCCGAGAGGAGAGCCGCCGTATCTTATATAGTGAAAAAATCCCCAGACTGCGACCAGGTTTAAGATGATCGATATAACCAGGATGATTTTCCAGATGGTCTGCATCCCTAATCCTTACCGAGCGGCGGCTCGCTCTTCTTGGGCATATCAACGTTCACTTTTCTGGCCGGGTTCCCCAGGACCGTGGTGTTATCCGGTACTTCTTTGTAAACGACGCTCCCGGCTCCGACTGTACAATTCTCTCCGACGCTGGCCATCAGTATGGCATCCTGCCCGATCCAGGAATTGTCGCCGATTGAGATTACGTCACGTTCCCTGATTATGCTTTTCCCTTCCGCTCTCTCGTCCGGGCGCCCGTGAAGATATTTCCCCGAAATTATAGAAACCCTGGGTCCTATTAAGACCTGCTCCCCGATTTCGGCATGGCCTATTATACTGTAGGCGCCGATTACCGTTCCCGCGCCGACAGTCGTATCCTGGCGCGCCATCATGCTGCCGAAAAGAAAGGTGGCATCGGGGGAGACCTTCGAGCAGACCCCCCAATAATACCCCAGACGGACAAATTCGCCCAGGATCGTGGGGATCAGAGATATGATCTCCCTGGACCACCCGAATATGACCCCGGCCCTCTTTTTGGTGATAAGCTCCTCCAGGCGCGTAAACAGTATCATAGGCGAGGCAAGCAAAATCCCCATCAAGAACAGGGATTTTTTGATTATAAATTTAACGATTAACAACAACTTCTGCTCCATCACTGGCTATCATTTACTTTGAAAATGACCCAGGTCTCCCCGCTTCCCTTATATCGCTTCATAAGAGAAAAGGCCCCTGTAGAATCTTTTTCAGAACGTTTAAACAAAAGAGTGTTTATAATACTCTCTCTGTCCAGCACATAATCGATTTCCTCATCCTGGATGAACTGAAGCATTCTTTTATTCCTAATTGCCCGCATTGCGTTGACATTGCATTTGCCGTCAAGATTAACAAAATCGTTGTCGATATAATAGGGGATTATCTCCGCCTGGAAAATACCAATCTTGTCTTCGCCGGGGGTCGTGTTTTCCTTTATCCACTCAATTGATCTTTGATATGCCATATGAGGCGGGGATTTTTTTACATAATGAACATGGGTTGATACCAAAAATAATGAAATCAAGCCAACAGGCAGTGATAGAAATAGACTGTGCCTGGGCCCCAACTCGGAGATAAGCTTGAAAATGCTGGCGTAGGCTGATACGAACACTATGCTGAAGAAAGCGAAATACCTCGTATAAAACCAGCCAACCGGCATAAAGCAAGGGTATATTATCATGAGCGATAACATATAGGATATCAGGATAGAAGCCAGAGCTACGTAATTGCCCCTGCGGCTTTTCCACACGAATATTACTATGATCAGAATTCCCACAAGGATGAAGGGCAATGAAGCAACGAAGGATAGGTGCAAATCAAACAATCTGCCCGCCGCCAAATATAGCGCACCCATCAGCGGATCGGAACTGAAAAAGCCGTCAAAAATAGAGGTCTTAATATTAAGCAACGAGAGCTCTCCGGCGGAAAGAGTGGTCGCATACTTTGCTATCAGCCTGCTTGCATCGCCGCTTTTAGGCATAAATGATCCGAAATACGAAAAAGAAAAGTAGATCCAGGGCCCGGCCATCAATAGAGCTACCAATATTGAAAGGCCGAATTTTAGGCAGATCAATTGTCCCAGCCGTTTCCGATTCAACCATCCATAGTCAAGCAAGAGTATAGCCACCAGCACAAGATTATCGAAGCGCGCCAGATATAGCAAACCAACCAGGATACCCATAATAATAGATTTCCCGGCGCCAAGGCCCGCCGGTTCCAACGGGCGAAAATAATAAATATAATAATATATTGAAATCAGCCCGAGAAAGACTGAAAGCGAAGTTTCCATACCATTAAACATATTTTTCGTAACTATAGGTGACGACATCCACAGTAGTACAGCCAGTATAGCCGGGAATTCGCCAAAGAGGGATTTTAACAGTCTATACAGAAGAAAAGCAATTCCGGTGAAAAAAATGATTGCGAGAAACAGTGAATAATTTATCGCTTTGAAAGGATCAGGTGAAATGTAAAATACGGGCAATAGAATAAACTGATACAACGGCTGAAAACCGTTGGTGATTGCCGTTCCGTCATGTGTAACTCCCTGACCGCTTACGATATTTCTGGCTATACCATAATAGTAAAAAGCATCCGGCTGCACGGGCGAATTTTGAGGAATGACATAGTAAGACTGAATAGCAATGCCAAATCTTACCAGAATGTTTATCAGGATGAACAGGACAAACGCGGTCCTTAGTGATCTTCCAGTCATTATGCCACCGTTCTCAAATCTTTTATTTCGGGCAAGGCCTTAACAAACATTTCGTGATCTGGTTATTTCAGACGGTCAAGTCAGCCACGGAGACCTTACACATCCATCCGAAAGATCCTGCCGCTCCAATCTAACCTATTCTCCAAAAAACGCTTCAACCTAAACATAATAATAAAGAAAATGCGCTCAATGCCAGCACATTTTCAAATCGAAACCGGCATCGCATACCCGGCCACAGGTCGCCGTTAAATCCAAAGATGCCAACATTTTGCCGTCGATGGCAAGAACTTAATAAGAATATGCCGCCGGTTATTATAGCGGAACCCCCGCCAATTGGCTATTATAAATAAGAAATTACTTAGTTCCCGCTATTGTACCGTTCGATAAGATCAAGCACCTCCTGAACCGTTGCCTGACCCTCTCTAAAATCTTTTATCTTCCGGTCGATATCCCGCCTCATCACGCGACCGGATTGCATCGCCAGAATATCCTCGGTCGCCCTGCGGATGAAAGCCGCCAGGCTATCCTGAGCCAGATCCGAACCGTCATGGTTCAGGTGGGCGCCCCCCTCGCCATTCCAATAATCATTCTTCAGACAATATCTATTAATGCTCCCCGGACTCGTTTCGCACAGGATTCGATAAAATTCATATTTCCAGACATTGTCATATCCGCTTACATCAAAAGTATCGGCGAACCAACCGGCCAGCTCGTAAGCGATTTTCGCCTGGGTGGAATCATCAAACCCGGCATTCAATCGTAGAGGAGTCCCGAAAATCAAGACAAAGTTCTGCTCCGGATGATTCCCCATTGAATCCGCAACGATCTCAAATAAGACTCTTTCGGTGTCGGCCAAGGCCTGCGTCATACATCCCCAGCAGGCATAGGGATTCTTAACCATAAATAGACTATAATTCTCCGCCACAGAATCTCCGCTGGAACCAGGGACATTATGCGTTTCAAAGGCCCGCCAGAAAGCAGAATCCTCCTTGTTCGGTATGTCGAATAAATCATGCAACAATCCCGCATAGTCATTCCCGCCAAAACCACAGTCGTTATTCCATATTCTCATCCGATTGCGCCAGGGGTCGACATACTCGTACCGGTAATTCGAGAATCTGTAATCCCAGCCGTATTCATTCGAAACCGTATCGCTCAGAGGAGATCCTCCCCAGTCGTTATTCATCCGATAGCTTCGGAAAACTATTCTGGCCGTATCGCTATCCACAAAAACCGGCGGGACATTAAGCGTATCCCGGATATGCTGGCTGCCCGGATTCAAAGATTGAGAGACTATAGAAGTTCCGACCGAATAGTGCACAAATACAACCGAAACCCGAACCTCTTCGGCCCGGGTGGAAAGGCCGCCCAGCAATAACGCCGATATCGTCAATATCACTCTTTTCATAATCTGTATCCTCGCCAAAATCCGAAATCCGCCTTCATTTCAAAAATGTCATCTTGCCGGTCGAAACTACAGCGCCGGTCTCTAATCTATAAAAATAAACGCCGGTGGCAATATTTTTTTCCGGGCGCCAATGGATTCGGTCCCGGTCAGCGGTCAAAATGTATTCAACATCGAAAACCTCATTGCCCATCAGATCGTAGACGGTTAATCTCACCGGGTCACCGGAGAGCTCAAGATTGCCGAAATCGATTACTACCTCTCTGTTAAAGGGATTGGGATAGGCCGGGGCAATGTATGAACCTGCAGGAAAAACAGAGGGCTCCTCGCTCGTCCGCGAACCGGGCGAAAAAGTGACCGTCAGGCTATCTGCGATGGTAAAGATACCCGACGTATCACCGTAAGCACACAGGGTATGGAATGGCAACGCATAATTGCCAACCGTAGTGCATACGATGGCATATTCCAGCTCAAGCAACTCTCCCGGCATCAAAACCCGATTCGCTGGATCGCTCGGCGCAGGATCATCTATAACCCACCTGAACGAATTACACGACGGGAAAATCTCGCCATAAAAAGGCCCCAAATAAGCATGGGGGATCGGAGTCCCGTCGATCTCCAATGAGTACGATAGGATGTTGAATTCGAAGGGTAGATTTTCAGCCAGGTACAGGTTGACCAGCCCAAAGCTCTCGTTATTCGTGACGGTCCTGGTGGCCAGTAGAGTATCCCCGATTTCCAGGTCAAAAGATGACAGATCATAAGTGATAACTATATTGTGCCCTTCAGGATAGATGATTTCCTGGGCTGCGGAATGCCCAAAAATACAGAAGAAAAATACCGACGAGATCAACGTTTTTGCCATAATTCTCATCTTTTACCCCGGCCATGACAGGTGCGGCTGGTCACTGTACTCAATTCCCCCCCCCTCAATTAAATAGATTGCATTACCATTAAATTATAATCGGCATCTACGAAAAGGTTATTTAGTGAATTTCCTGTTGTCTTATTTATTCCTTCATCTACCAACAAGTTACTCCCGACCCTGAAGCTGGTTCTATCGGCCGCATATAGTATTTTATGCGTCCGCATAAGCATACTCTGAATAGCAACCAGGGGTTAAATGGAACATTTCATGAGTTGCCTTGCATTTTACGACGCAAAAAAATCAGGCTGCGGATGAACCGGCCGGGCAGAACTGAAAGCGATCTATATGAAAAAGGTGCAGAATCGGCCAATCGCAGTTCAGACCGGGCTTCTTTTGTCCGCCCCTGGGAGATCAGGCCTCTGATCTTGAGCAATCGCTGTTCGGCCATTGTCTGCCGGTAGACATCGCCGTGCTTGTTTAAGAATTCGGGATCTGCACCCCAGACGCGCTCCATGAGAGTTATGCGAGTGGCTGCACTGGTTGCGACATCGGCATCTGTAAGTCTGTAGCCGCCGTGGGAAACCTGCCAGGCGGTTTCGCAATCAAGGTATGCGGCCGGGCCTTTCCGCGCCAGCCGTCCGAAACATTCCCAATCCTCATACGTCGGAAGCCCTTCTCCGAAATGCATAGTCCCCCGGGCTTCCCGGCGACGGACAAGCAATGTGCCGGTAAATATATAGTTGGCCTTCAATTCCAACAAATAAAGATCGCCCACATGAAACTTGAAATCATCAATACCTGAAGGCAAGGGAGAGATGGATGAATAGAGAACGCCGGGGCCGAGAATCTCATCCCAGCTGCGTGAATCGTTATGCCATCTGGCCAGGTAATGATGGTGTTCCCGGCCATCTCCGGAGCGCACGGCAAAGTCGCTGAAACAAAACAGGATATCCGGTCGCGCCTGCATCAGGTTGCGCTGAAGCTCAAGCTTACCGGGCATCCATTCGTCGTCCGAATCGAGAAAGGCTACAAGATCGTTCTTTGCCTCTTTAACCCCTCGGTTCCGGGCGACGCCAGCGCCGGAATTCGGAATTTTTACGTGGCGCAGACGATCCCGGTAGGGAGTGAGAATCTCCTCGGTATTGTCAGTTGAACCATCATCGACTACAATAATTTCATCTCCAATGATACTCTGCGCCAGGGCCGATGACACCGCTGTTTCAATAAGCTGTGCACGGTTGTAAGTCGGTATGATGGTCGAGACAGAAAGCTTGTTTATGACCGTTCTCCTTTGGCTGATCCCCGCAGGCCATGATAAAGCGGACGCAATCCCGGGGTCTTGCGCAGGGCATTCTTAATCCTCCTGCCAAAAGCGCCAAATATCAGGGGAATCGGCCGACGAGGATAGATCCAGAGGTTGTGGTAATCTCTTTGTTTCATTTTCCAATTTCTATGCCACGGCATATCGGTAAGGCAGTCGATCTCATCGGTATCGCCGGAGGCGAAGGCGCGTTCTACAGTGTGTTCAAAAAGATAATTTCCAGGAGAACACCAGCCATAGCTTTCATCATATCCGATTTTCATCACTATCAGAGTGCTGCCCATTTTCGCCGCGAACTGTCCGGCGATAACCTTCCCCTGGGTCTGAAGAAAATGCCATTCGAGCCAGCCAAGCTCTGCCAGCCGCTCGACTATCTTGCCGTAGAATGCGCTCAACGAGGACGACATCAATATCGCCGATCCGCCTTGCCCCTTCCAGCCGGATGCCTCGACCTCCAGGAACAGCTGGAGGCCTTTCGCCGTGGCCTCGGCCCCTGAAAGAAAGACCGTCTTTACATCAGGAAGACGCGATATTTTGTTCTTAGCCTTCCGCAAATTATTTTTGAAATTGGAGCTGAGCGCCGAACGATACTCGTCAAAGCTTCCCTCCACCCTGATATATGAACCCATCCCGTCATATTCTTTTACAACAGAAGTCCCCGCAACGCCATTTTCAAGAACCGACAGCGTGGGCGAGGTATCCGGCAAACGGATCAAGCCCAGGCAATATCTCAAGGGTTCAACCCGGTCAAGTGCGGATAACAGACGGGGGATGATTTCGCTTTCTCTCCCCCTGGCGAGGACGAAATCGACTGAATAAGCATGACTATTATGGGGAGTTTGCAGGCGCGGACGTTTCAATCCCAGCAGACGATTCGGCGTTATCACTACCGGGAGGATACCGACCAGATCATCCCCATCGTAGGCAAAAAAGCAACGCCAGGTTTCCGAGGCTTGAAGTTGATGCTCAAAAAAGGCCGTGGCCCATGCGGATGAGATCGCCGGCAGATTTTGAGGCGCCTCCAGAGCCAATCGATCCCAGGCATCCATGTGAACAGCGAGCCCCTCAAGGGATTGAACCAATTCCAACCGGACCCGATTTTGCTCTCCGGATACATCTGATATCGCGGTATGATCTCTCATCTATAAACTAATCTTCCTTCTTCTGCTACCCAATCATCGGAGCATTACAGCACAATTTCAATTCTAATAATCGGGATAATGTCTCCAACAATTTATCAGCCTGATGAAAGAATTTGCCGATATCCCTGGCCAATTCACCTAATTTCTTGAAGGCAGGAAGTATCACTGCCCCGGAGAACCCGATAGCTTCCACTTTCATTATATATTTATATTGTTCTAAGTCAAGGCAAACATTCGTTAATATATCGACAATATATCGACCTCATTACAAACTGACGAATTCTTCCATAAAAGATTAAAAGTATCATAGCAGATCGACATTAACCCGTAAAAATCCCCGCTACGGCTGCAGATCATCCCATTTTTGGGCATCGCTTTCGATCACAACCTATTGCCTGACAATCAAATACACTGGATGGTTGGGCTTTGTTCTTGTCGTAAGTATTGATCGTTCAATAAACCTACGCCGTAATGCCCCGAATTCTCAATTGTTCGATTGATAATCTAAACTGCACGAAGTATCTTACGATTAATACTAAGAAAGGGGAATCGGGTGAATTTTAATACCAGCGCCTTAGCGGCTCATCTGAAATCACATAAATATCCATATATATTGATTGCGGTCACGATCTTCATCAATATAGCGATAATCAGAGCAATGATTACCGATTGGTATTATGACGCGAATTATTCGCATGGATTCTTAGTCATTCCAGTTGCCATCTTTCTGTTCTGGAGCAAAAGGAAAGAGCTGGTCTTTCCCGCCAGGCCAAGCCGCTGGGGGATATTCATATTGGGACTTGGCTGTCTGGGCTTGATATTGGGCATCGCCGCCAGCGAATTTTTTACCACCAGGATGTCTCTTTTAATAATTATCTCCGGAATTTCCCTTTACCACCTGGGTCTTGAGAATTTCAGGAAAGTCTGGTTTGCCTTTTTCTTCTTGATATTTATGGTGCCGATCCCGGCCGTCATCTACTTCTCCGCCACCGTTCCCATGCAGCTATTTTCTACCAAGATCACCGGCTTCATACTTCAGGTGATGGGGGTGCCTTTTGTCAGGCAGGGCAACATTATATACCTTCCCCAATATACTCTGGAGGTGGTCGAGGCTTGCAGCGGCCTCCGGAGCCTGGTGACACTGCTGGCATTAAGCTCGCTATATGGATATCTGACCCTTCCGGGAAAGATCCGCCCGGTTATCCTGTTCCTCGCCGCAGTACCTATTGCCATCATAGCCAATATCATCAGGTTAGCCTTCACCGCTGTTGGAGCTTATGCGGTAAGCGCGAATCTGGCGGAGAGTCTTCTTCACGAAATATCCGGGCTTCTGGTGTTTGTATTTGCCATAATCCTGGTGATAATTACAGGAGCGCTTCTGAAATGGCCGGAAAAACGTTCATAGTTTTCTTATCCCTTGTGCTTTTTACATTTATATTCGGTTTCGCAATAAAACACTATAGGCCTGAGACCTCGACCGATGCAGGCATCGAGGATTTCCCCCTTCAGAAGGACGGATGGATAGGGCAAAAAGATAATCTCATACCAGCTATAGTTGATATGCTTAATCCCACGAAGATCTTCTCGGCAACCTACACCGATCAAGTTGGAAACAAGGTGCATCTATTTTTCGACTATTTCGCACAGCAGAACGTCCGCGGCGGGCCGCACTCACCGAGAAATTGTCTCCCGGGATCAGGATGGACAATACGGGGAACAGAAAAGAGGGTGATCCTATTGAGGGGGCGACCTATCACCATTGGCAGATTCGATTTGAGAATGGGAGAATCGAAAAAGATTATGGATTTCTGGTATATCACCCGGTATGGTGAAACCGCCAACGATTACATGTTTAAAATCTACGCAATGATAAGCTCGCTGACGTTCAAGCCCAATGATATAGCCTTTATCCGCATTATCGGCGTCGGCGACCGGGCCGGCCTTTCAGCGCTGGATGATTTTGAGAAAACGTTCGTAGAAGAAATCTATGATCATCTGCAGTTCGATTAGAAGCAGTTCTGTTCATGGCTTGATGCAATCCCCCTTTTACTACAGGCCTGGACAATGCTGGCTGGATTTCTGGAATATGATATTTGCCGAAGAAATTCCGGTTCCAGAACCTCGGTAAAGGCATCCATTAAACACTCAGACGAATCGAGTTCTCCAGAGCCTTTCTTCATAAGCTTGGAGAGGCATCGACAACGCCGATAAAACAAATGAGATTTCGTTTCCATAACTCATCGTAAACCCTTACGTGAACTTTTCTACGCCATCTGGTTAAGATGACGGTAATCGTAGGAACGTTTTTGCTATCCAGAGACATGAAATCGCTAAAATCTATGTATATAACTCCATTCTTTCCGCCAAAGGATGTCACCGGTCAATGGCAGCTTATCGCACAGATATGGGAACAACGCCAGGCCGTCGGATTCGAACAGTTCTCAATATACTTCGAAAACTATCATCTTTGTATTCAACCGATCAATATGTTGTCTGACAAGGAAATTCGAGTTTATAGAGGTCTGGCTGGTAGATTCCATATTGATAGCGGGACCATCGTGCCGACCGAAAAATCCACTCTCAAAAGCGCCTTTTAATCTTCAGAATATAGTACCCAGCATCAGGGCCCAGGCCAGGATGCGGGTCCTGCCAATGCCGCGTAACCTCAACCCTGTATCCTGAAGCGTCAAGATCGCTCAGCGTTTTCCACCAACAACGATCGGAAAAAAATGCATCATATGTCCTCACGCTATCACGCAAAGGGGAAACAGGGAAATAATCTACAATGTAAAAAATTCGCTCAGCTATCAAGTACTTGCCCAATTCGCATTGTTTCAAGATACTAACGAATTCAATATTGTTAACAAGCCCGTCCAGATTGATAATTGGTTGTTTTGCCGTATAACCGAGCGTTCCTGCCCACCACGCCCCAATCCGCGTGTCCGGCGATAGATTGTCAGAAATCCATTCCGCTGCCGCGAATCGATCATATCGCCACTCGTATTTTGGCCGATACGTATCGAGTACAAAGTTGAACCCTAAACCGCCGGATATTACAAGCACAATAAGAGCCACGTTTATGGCCCAATCATATATTTTCAAAAGCGATTTTCTAAGTACCCTTCGAATGGCCAATATGATCAAGTATATAGACCATAATAAGGATATAACAATTGGGATATAATAATAGCCAGGCCCGGAGCTTTGTAATGACAGGTATCCAATTGAATGAACCCACCCCTGCAAAATCAATATGGTATGGGCAACTCTAAACTTTGAGGTGAAATACGTCGAGCCCAGCGCAATACATGATAGAGCTAAACCTATAACGATGAATTTGTAGTTGCCCAACCAAACGAAATGCGCATTTGGCCAAAACACGCTTGCAGTAGCCGTAGCTACACCGTACCATTTTAGATTAAAGAGGGCATAAAATAACTCTTCTTGCTTGACCATCCGCGAAACAGGCATGAAAGTATCAAATAAAAGTTTGTTCATTACCATATACAGAAAGATGATCGAAACCGTCGATATAGTCATCATAAGAAAAACCCGATCGGCTTTACGTGATTTAATCGACCGCGCTATCGTTAGCGAGCCAAGAGAAAATAATACCGGTATCAAGTAATCTAACCTTGCCAGGACGGTTGCAGCACTGGTGACCAGGCCAAGGAGAATAAGTGGTTTATTATGTAAACGGTATAATACACGTTTGCCGGGCGATGTCTCGTTGCCATAGTGAATTGCAAATGCCGATAAGAAAAAACCTGTAAGCAGAAACATAGATAAACTTGTATCGAGCCCATTTACCACAATCAAAAATAAGAGCGGATTTGCAACGACAATTACAGAGGGAATAAACAAAGACGTTATCGGCATCGGATTTGAATAAGATCCCGTTTCACGTAAAAGACAGCTTAGCTTATAAAGTAAAAAGCCTGTAAAGCCAAAAAACAGCGTCTGTAATACCAGGGCTAACGTCGGGAAAATCTCTATATTGGAGACGGAACGCACAAGGAGTAGAACGACTAACCAGAGCGGGTGATATCCATTTGTGGAATGAATACCATCGAATGAACTCATTCCTCTTGAGTATAAATTATCAGCGATTTTTAGATAATAGAAAGCGTCATCATAGAAGACATAGCGAACAGCTAGATCTATCAGGGAATTGCTTAGAAATTGAAACGCTATGGGAGAGAAAAACAGAACAAGCAAGAACGCCGGTACGACATTGTTGCGTATAAAATGCGATTCAATGGCTCTTTGTTTACAGATGAGGTTTCCCTTCCGAAAAGTTTTATATTCCTGCCTGAACTATATTGATCCCCAACTATTCATCATATCGCCTGCGTTGAGAGTGGCAGCATTGGAATAATTTCTTTTTGTCAGAACAGCAGATTCCTGTTTCAAGGCCACAACGCTTTTTGGACCTCGCATTTTTACAGTTGCGGTCCTGATGCCACCAAACGGTCGTGTCTGGCCTCAGGGGTTCAGTCGGATGAAATAAGCTCTTGGTTCCTTCTTTTCAATTGCGAAACCATAAATACGGCTCAGAAACATAAAAGTTGGATTCAAAGTTTACAAGGAGAAAATGATTAATCTAATTCATCGTAGTCAACAGTTGCATAGCATACTACACACCATTCGCGTGGAGGCTGATTGAATTTAGTAGCCTGTGGCTTGATTCGCAAAGCGGTTCAGCAATGAAGGGGAGAGAATGGGATTCGAGGGGGAAGGCACTCATTGTTCTAGGGAGTTTAAGGGGTCGTCCGGATGTTTTCTTCTGTCTGGCCACCTGTGCCGCTTCGTTACACGAGGGTCCGTGGCCTGTGCTTCACGGCAACTTAGATTGGCGCAGCCATGTAATTGCCAGACTATCGACAAGCCCGAAGAGAGTTTCATAATCTAGAGCTTGTCGATCGATTCCGATCAAAGCGATATAATGCTTTAACGAAGTATTTTCCGGCGTGGTCCTCGAATCTGACTTAATGCCTCATTGATAAACCCCCAGGCCAGACCGAAATGGATCGTCAGGTAGATTAACGGCAGAACCGGCAGGTATTTGATACCCCGTTTTAAGGCCGCTATCAGGCTGCTTACAAGGTTAGCGGCAACGTAAAGAGCGAGAAATATCCCCGCGACCGGGAGTAGACGATTTGAAAGGATGGATAAGAGCACCAGCAGAATCAGCCCGATATAAAACAGGGCCAGGAGCAATGCCCCGGACGAGACTCCCTGGTGGTGCTTCCTCAAAAACCGAAAGCGACCGACGCCGTATCTCGTCATCTGTTTGAATAGACCTCTTAAGCTGTTTCTGGGATAATAATAAACCGCCAGTTTCGGCGAGGTAAAAGACTTAAAACCGGCCCGGCTCACACGGAAATTGAACTCAACATCCTCAGCCGCATCGAAGCTTTCATCGAAATAACCGGCTCTTTCGAAAACCTCCCGTTTATAGCTGGCCCCGGATGAGGTCGGATCGACTAATTTTTCCTCCTCCAGATATATGGTGGAATCGAGTCCATGCCCGAACGCCGATTTTCTTGCCAGGGCGACAGCTTTCTGAAAAAATCCATTATCCGGTGTATCAAGAAATTGTGGCCGGCTCAAAACGGAGACTTTTCTTTCATTCATCAGGATAGCCGTGTTCCTCAAAAGCTGATCACGGTCGATATATACGTGACCATCTATGAAAGTGATAATATCTCCCGTGGCCGCCTTCACGCCTATATTTCTTGCCGCCGACGATATCCTTTTGGGGTTGTCCAGTAGTCTAATTCGAGCATCCCGGGCGGCGATATCCTCGATGACCTGACGGGTGGAATCGTCGGAGCGGCCGTCGACCACGATTATCTCAACCTTTTCCCGAGGATAATCTTGCTGTATGAGATATTGCAGGGTCTGTCCGATGAATTTTTCCTCGTTGCGAACTGGAATGACGACGCTGATCAGCGGCCGTTCGTATTCAGCTTGATTATTCATAGGGATCCGCCAACAGACGCAGCTGCCGTTCTTGCGATTTCAGACCGGATATCAAATCAACTGAACCACTCAACCGTCTTCTTCAAACCTTCCCCGAAGTCAATCTGGGGCTTATAGCCGAGTATACTATTGGCTTTTTCGATATCGGCCAGCGAGTGTTTAACATCCCCGATCTTCTCAGTGCCATGGGTTGGAGAGATCTTTGTGCCCATGATTCCATTTAGCTTTTCCACCAACTCGTTTAGCGTGAACGCCTTGTTGCAGGCGATATTTATCACGTTGCCGACGGCAGCCTTCTTTTCGCAGGCCAGTATGTTGGCATTGACCACATTGTCTATATAGGTGAAATCTCTCGATGTGCTGCCGTCCCCCCAGATAGTCGGATTCTGTCCGTTTTTGAGCATGCTGATAAACTTAGGAATTACTGCCGAATACTGGGAAAAAGGATTTTGCCGGGGGCCGAAGACATTGAAATATCTCAGAGCCACGGTCTCAAGTCCGTAAAGATTATAAAAGCTCATGCAGTATTCCTCGCCCGCCAGTTTGGTTATGGCATACGGAGATTTCGGCATCGGCTTCATGTCCTCGTTTTTTGGCATCTCCGGGGAATCGCCGTATACCGATGAGGATGAAGCGTAGACAATCCGCCGGACCTCATTAAACCGCGCCGCCTCGAGAATATTCAAAGTGCCGTTGACATTTACCTCCGTCGTGGTCAACGGGTTATCGATTGAGCGCGGCACCGATGGCAGGGCTGCCTGGTGAAGGATATAGTCGATACCCTTGGTGGCTTTAACCACGGTCCAGAAATCGCGTATGTCTCCCTCGATAAGCTCTATGTTCTTAATATAGGGTTCAATATTGGATCGCTGGCCGGTGGCAAAATTATCCAGAACCCTGACCTGGTATCCCTTTTCAACCAGCTCTTTGACTATATTGGAGCCGATAAATCCGGCCCCCCCTGTAACCAGAAACCGCAATGAAACCTCCTTCAATCTCGCCCTTTAAATATTCCACCTGAGTAATCGGCAAAAACCTATTTATTATACAGTCAGGGGTTCAATATACAAAGGGGAATATTCTCGGAAAGCTCTTAATTGGGGAGGCTTAATTCATCGCTTTGATTACCCATATAATAGCTTTTATATCCTTATTCACTTATCCGGGCAAGTCAGAATAAGAAAGCGCCGATTAAACGTTCCTCGGCTCTCAAATCGGACAGCCCCGGCTCGCCCTCTTCGAAACCAGACCTGCCTTACCGCAGATGAGATTCTGGCGATATCGATTTTGAATAAAGCGATTATCAGTTTTTTCCGATTATACAGATATCGGCGGCAAAATCGGGGAAATTTGAAATTGACACCGGTTATGGATTGATTTATCTTGGCTGCCGAATGTTTTTTCGAGCGGAGACTATTGCTTTTTTCAGATAGAAAAAATGAATACTTATCTACTGAGTGACTTTCTGTTGAAATCCGCGAGGGACTACCCCGACAAAACCGCCCTGTATTTCGGGGATGATGCCTACAGTTATGGCCAGTTGCACAGATATTCCCGCAACCTGGCCGCTTTCTTCCGCAAAAACGGGATAAAAAAGGGTGATCGTGTCATAACTTATCTTGAAAACAATCCGGAGACGGTCATCTCGATTTTCGGGACCCTGCTGGCTGGAGGGGCTTTCTCCGTTGTAAATCAGACGATCAAATCCAATAAATTCCTGTATATTCTGAAAAACTGCTCCCCGGCCTTCATCATAACCGACAATTCCAAAATCGAGATGCTGAACGAACTCAAAAAACAGACCGATCTTCCGCCCGTTTTGACCATTGATAAGGGCGCCCAATCGGCCATTCCCTTTCATGAAATCGTCGAGCAGGATTCCGAACCCCCGCACCTCCGCATCATCGATCTCGACCTGGCAGCCATAATCTACACCTCGGGATCAACCGGCGATCCCAAGGGCGTAACCCTTACCCACCGGAATATGGTCACCGCCGCCAGATCTATTACACAATATCTGGAGAACGTGACCTCCGATATAGTCCTTTGCGTACTGCCGCTATCTTTTGACTACGGTTTATATCAGGTGTTGATGTCGTTTCTCTTCTCCGGCACCGTGGTTCTGGAGAAGAAATTCGGCTATCCGTTCAAGTTGATAAAGCTGATACGATCCAGGCGGATAACCGGGCTTCCATGCGTCCCGACCATGATGGCCATTTTCTTACAGATGGAGGGCCTGGAAAAGAAAAACCTGACATATGTCCGCTATATAAGCAATACCGGAGCGGCGCTGCCGCCAAGCTACATTCCGAGGCTGAAGAGAATCTTCCCCAATGCCAGGGTATACTCGATGTACGGATTGACCGAATGCAAGCGGGTCGCCTATCTGCCGCCCAATCTGATTGAAAAAAAACCCGACTCCGTCGGTATAGCCATGCCTAATACCGAGGTTTACGTCGTGGATGATAATGGCAATATCCGGGAACGGGATGCAGTGGGAGAGCTGGTCGTCAGAGGTTCGAATGTCATGCGGGGCTACTGGAACGATCCCGAGGGCACCGCCAGAGTCCTCAAGCCCGGGAAGTATCCCTGGGAGACAACGCTTTACACCGGAGATCTATTCAGAATAGATAAGGATGGTTTTCTCTATTTCCTGGGGCGCATGGATGATATCATCAAAAGCCGCGGGGAGAGGGTTTCTCCCAAGGAAATCGAGAACGTTCTCTATCAGATCGAGGACGTGGTCGATGCCAGGGTCACGCCGGTTCCGGATGAAATCCTGGGCAACGCCATCAAGGCGGAAGTTGTAATTCGCAACGGATCAAAAATATCGATCAATGATATCATTCATCACTGCCGGGATAACCTCGAGGATTTAATGTTGCCCAAATATATTGAGATGGTTGCAAGCCTTCCTAAATCGGAATCCGGGAAAATATTGAAAAAGTAGCCAGAATTCGTACCGATCACCCCTTCAGGTTCTTACAATCCAGGAGGAAGCAGAAATCAAATCGTTTGCGGTTTAGAGCTAAATTATGTGCGGCATAGCGGGATATTTTCAACTTCGAGGAGAAGCGCCCCCAAACAGAGAGCTTATCGGGCGCATGGTTAATATCATCCGCCATCGAGGGCCGGACGAGTTCGGCGTCTATCTCGACAACAAATGTGTCCTGGGGCAGGCGCGTCTATCAATAATCGATCTGGCCACCGGCTCGCAGCCTCTGTGCAACGAAGATGGCACCATCTGGATCACCTTCAATGGCGAAATATTCAATTATATAGAACTGCGTCAGCAACTTGAAAAACTGGGACACGCGTTTAAGACCCGGTCAGATACCGAGGTTATCGTCCATGCCTACGAACAGTGGGGCAAAGGCTGCATGAACCGCTTCAATGGCCAATTCGCATTTGCCATCTACGATAAAAAGGCCGGATCTTTATTCATCGCCCGGGATAGGCTGGGAATCAGGCCGGTTTTTTACACGACTCATAACGGTCGTTTCTATTTCGCCTCGGAGATAAAATCGATCTTCTGCCAGAGCTCGATCCCCAGGAAACTGGATCTATTGGGGCTGGACGAGATATTCACCTGGTGGACCACGGCGCCGCCCCGAACCGCTTTTGAAAACATCAACGAATTAGAGGCGGGCTCATTTATTGAAATCAGAGACGGCAAAGTCAGCACCGGACGCTATTGGCGGATGGAGTTTCCCGAGAGCTTCGACCGGAAAAGAAGCCTCGATTCCTGGGCCGAGGAGCTTCACGCTCTGTTGGTGGATGCCGTCAGGCTGCGGCTGAGAGCGGACGTTCCGGTCGGGGCCTACCTCTCCGGCGGGCTGGATTCATCGGCGACCACGGCCCTGATAAAAAACTTCACCGATACAAGGGTGGAGAGCTTCTCCATTGCTTTTCATGACAAGGCCTACGACGAATCCGGCTATCAAAAGCAGATGTCAGAATTTCTTGGCACCAACCACCATCAAATAGAGTGCACCTATCATGATATAGCCCTGAATTTCCCGAAGGTTATCTGGCACACCGAACGCCCCATTCTCCGAACCGCCCCCACGCCGCTTTATATGCTCTCCGGTCTGGTCAGGCGGAACGATTTCAAGGTGGTTCTAACCGGCGAGGGTGCCGATGAAATTCTGGCCGGATACGATATTTTCAAGGAAACTCTAATCCGCAGATTCTGGGCCAAAGATCCCGATTCCACCTGGCGCCCGGCGCTTCTGCGACGGCTCTATCCCACGTTGCCACTTTCGGCGGCGAGGGCCAGATTCTATCTGGAAACCTTTTACAAAGCCGGCCTTTCGGATATCGATAAATTTTATTTCTCTCACATTCCGAGGATAAACACCACGACCAAGATCAAGGATTATTTTACC